>CAZPWO010000051.1:0-14365 GCA_964590525.1 uncultured Herbinix sp.
AAGTATAACAAATCTTTCTTTTGTGAACAACATCTCTTTACTTTACCATAGTTAGCAAGCTTAAAAGGTTCTTTTCACTGTTGTGAAAAGACATTTTTCGCCCTTCTACAGGATAATTGTTTTTTTATTTGCTTTTATATTGACTTACCATTATAATTGAAATATTCGACCTTTAATATAATTATACAATAGGAATGCTTTTTTCCATTGACAGGAGGAAACTTATGAAAAAACTGCGGATTGACCACTTTGATGGAAACCACGCTATATGCCAAGACGAAGATGGTAATAATGATTTTAAAATACCAAAATATCAACTTCCTTTAGATAGTGAAGATGGTGATTATATATTTAAAGATGGGGCTGGTATGTATCAGATATATGAAGATATAGACAATCCCCAAATGAATATAATCGAAAAAATCAAGTACAAAAACAAAGGAGAAAACTAATGCAACAAGCATGTCACACAACACATTCTCATTGCAAGATGGAGTCTTATGGATTGATTAACCAGCAACTAGAGGCTTTATTGGAAAATGAAAGTCATATGATTTCTAACCTTAGCAATGCTGCTGCCCTACTTAATATGACCTTACCAGACATTAACTGGGTTGGTTTTTATCTAATAGAAAACAACGAATTACTCTTAGGTCCTTTCCAAGGAAAGCCTGCATGTACTCGTATTCCCATAGGTAAAGGGGTTTGTGGCACAGCAGTTACAGAAGCCACCACCCAACTTGTTATTGATGTTCATCATTTTCCAGGACACATAGCCTGTGATAGTGCATCAAAATCTGAGATTGTAATACCAATTCGAATTAATGATACAATTATTGGAGTTCTTGATGTTGACAGCCCACTGGTAGCACGTTTTGACGCTACGGACCAAGATGGATTAGAAGAATTTGTCCGTATTCTTGAGCAAGGTCTAAAGGAACACATAATATAAATACATAAATAATGGTAATGTAAACAGGTTTTTGTTTACATTACCATTATTTATATTATTTAAGGGTTTCTAATTTTATCTTTTCCATAAGTTCTTCAACAGATAATCCTTCTCCCTCAATAACTTTATCCCCATATTTTTCATAAAGGGGGCTTCGCTCTTTATATAAATCTTTTAGGCTTTGTCCATCTTTTAGAACAACTCCCCTTTGCCTCATGTTTCCTACTCTTTTTAATATGGTCTCATACTTAAGCTTAATGTAGACAATAGTCCCCATCTTACGAAAATGCTCCATTGCTTCTTGACAGTACACAACACTTCCACCTGTGGCAATTACAGTAGCTTCTACATTAATATCCCTATTTACCTGGTTCTCTATATCAATATATCCATCAATTCCAACTCTTTTAATTATATCTTTTAGTAATTCCCCCTCTTGCTTCTGAATCAAGAGATCTGAATCAATAAAATTGTAGCCCAGAACCTTGGCTAAAATTACTCCTACAGTACTTTTACCTGCACTGGGCATACCAATTAAAATTATATTATTCATACAAACCCTCCTAGTAAAACCTTTTATATAGCATAAATTATAGCACTATTTTTAAAAACTGTCTAAAAAACTCTCTTAATCCACAGGATAGCATTAAAAATATTGTTTAATCCACAGAAGTCAGGTTAAATACAGCCTCAGCAACTTTTTTAGATGCATTTCCCTCTTCCCAATCACAGATTTTATAGTAGAACTTTTTATATTTATCTTCATATTGTCTTGCAATAGAGTCAATATCCTCAATAGCCCTAACCAGTTCTTCTGAAGTAAAGATAATTGGTCCTGGAAGTTCTTTTTCAACATCAATATAAAAGCCTCTTAAGACGTCACGATACTTTTCTAGATCATACATGTAAAATAACATTGGACGCTTTAGGTTTGCATAATCAAAAAATACAGAGGAATAATCCGTAACCAAGATATCTGAGATAAGATATAACTCTGCAATATCATCATATTTACTTAGGTTATATACAAAATCCTCTACACCTGTTACATCCACCTTATCCGCTATAAAATAGTGGGTTCTAAGCAACAAGACATATTCATCAGATAATCTTTCTCTTAATAATTTAAGGTCAAGTTCTAATGAAAACTTATACTTACCCTTTCCATAATACTCATCATCTCTCCAGGTAGGGGCATATAGAATAGTCTTTTTATCCTTAGGGATTCCTAACTTGTCCCTTAATTTGTCTGCCATCTGCCTCTTGTCTTTTCCATGTAATATATCATTCCTGGGATAGCCTGTTTCTAGCATCTCCTTTTTATACATAAAACTTCTTCTAAATATATCACTGGAATACTGATTTGGAGCCACTAAATAGTCCCAGGACCTAGATTGTTTGTAAAACTGCTTTTTATATCGGGAAGAAGCCGAGCTAATATCTTCTATATCAAATACTAGGCGTTTTAATGGACTACCGTGCCAGGTTTGTAAAAACACATTGTCTTTACGCTTTTTTACCCATACTGGTTGCCTACTATTAAATATATAATATTTACTCCGGGCAAGATAATAGCAATACCTTATACTAAACCGCTTTACCTTAGTATGTTTATAAGGGATTTTACTCTTCTTGTCATTAATTATCCATATGAATTTATATCTTCCAGGGTAATTTTTCTGAATATATTCATATATATATTTGGGACTATCCGAGTAGTTTTTAGCAAGAAAACTCTCACAAACTACCCAATTATCCTTCATATCTAGTTTTAAAAACCAATGAACATATAAAAACCTGGCAAATGCTCTTTTATTTTTTCTAATCTTCTTGAATTTTTTCTTTGCCAGATGGCGGCGAACAATTCTTTTAGATTTTTTTATGTCCCCTTTTACTAGGGCCTTATATAATCTTTTCCTATATCTCTTATAACCCTTAATTAGCTTAGGATCCATATTCTTTCCTAGTTCATGCAATATGAAGAATTGCCTTCTACGCTGTTTAGGCCTTTTTGTCCTATGAAGCATTGGGGCAAGGAAACGGGAATAATAATGAAGAATCTTCTTATCAAGCCTTCTCCGTAAATCACTGTCCTTATCAATTAAAGTAATAGCATATTTATAGGTGTCAATATATTCTGCAAAACTTTTGCTTCCCTTGGTCTGACTTAAGGAGGGATAATTTATGGGATCATTGTGGTTCCTCTTAATATAAATCGCTTCTTTAATCTGTATAAAACTTTCTGCAGCTTCTAATACTTGAAACAAGAAAGGGTAGTCAGACAAGAACTTTATATCCTCATTGAATGTTATATTATTGTCATAAATTATTGACCTCTTTATTAGTATATTTGATACACTTATATTCCTTAAGGACCTTTTAGAAGAAATCAAATGATAATAAGTGCGTTTTCTTATATCTATATGGTCTTCTTCATCTTCTATCTCTTCCTCTTCATCTTTGTCTTTATCAGCTGTTCTTCCCTCTTTTGCCCCTTCCTCATTATCCTCCTGATCACCATCTTCTTCCCTATCATCCTCTTCTATATCATCATTATCTTCATACTCTTCTTCCCTCTTCTTTTCCTCTTGAAGGGTTGCTAAGTAAGTGTCTCTAGTAAACCAAGTCCACTTTTTCTTTCCATAGACTATATCTAAATCCTCTTCTTCTGCCTTTTCTACTAGAAGTGTTAGTGTATCACTATCTAGATAATCATCACTATCCATAAAGTAGATATATTTACCCTGGGCTAAGAACATTCCATAGTTTCTCCCTGCTGCCACCCCTGTCTTATCCTTAAGATGATAAAGCTTTATATTTAGTTCATCTTTATATTCATTTATCAGATAATCTATATCTTCTTCAATATGATCACATATTAAGAGTATTTCCATATCCCTATATGGCTGTTGTCTTAAACTTTCTAAGGCATCTTCCAGAAAAAAAATCCCCTTATGAAAAGGCATTATAATACTAACTGTCATCTTGTTTCCTCCTAATATCTCGCTGAATTAACAGTATTATCAATCCCATAATGTCATTATATTTATTCTATCCTTAGTTTACTTCCCTCCATAGTTTTATCAATGATAATGTTTTTATCGATTCTATCTTTTAATTCTCCTACATGAGAGATGATTCCTACTAGTCTGTCTCCTGTAGTTAAGCCGTTCAGTGTCTCTATGGCCTGTTCTAATGAGTCGCTGTCTAAGGAGCCAAAGCCTTCATCTACAAACATGGCATCCATCTCAATTCCTCCTGCATAGCTTTGAATTATATCAGACAAGCCTAAAGCTAAGGATAGTGCTGCCTTAAAAGACTCTCCTCCAGATAAGGATTTAACGCTTCTTGCTTTACCAGTGTAATAATCCATAACCTCAAGTTCTAGTCCCGCAGAGCTTCGTAAATCTTCCGTATCTTCTTTTCTTTGTAGGGCATATTGGTGGTTTGACATCTTGTAAAATCTTTTATTGGCCTCATATATGACCTTTTCAAAATAAAATGCCTGTACATATTGTTCAAATGCTATCTTAGACTTCCCAGATAATTCACCATTGGCAGTTCTTGACAAATTATTAAATGTAAGGTATTTCTCTTGAAATTGTGTTAGCTCCTTGTCTTCCTTTTGAACATTCTTTTGAATTTCCTCATTTCTATTAATTCTACTATAAATAATATTAATTTCTTCTTCACATTGGCTTTTTTGAACGTCAAGTTCTTCCTGATCTTTTTTTATGTCTTCTAGTTTCTTCTCCACTTGATCCTTTGTGTCTCTTTTAAGTTGTTTTACCCTTTGTGACAGATTTTCTTTCTGTTTTTTATATTTTTCTATATCATCTTTTAATATTTCCAAGTCTTCTTCAGTCATTAGTACTTCTTTATACTTATCTTCCCGAATTACATCTTCTTGAGCAAAGCCTGATACTATTAATCTGTTATGAAACTCTTCCTTTGCTTGCTGAACTTCTTCAAGCTTGCCCTTATATCTTTTTTTATTTTCCTCAAGAACAGCTTTAATATTGCCTAGACTTTGCTGGCATGTCCTATATTCCTTTTCTGCCCTGTCTAAGTCCTCTGTTAATAAATCATGGAGTTCCTTAGTTTCTTTTGCTTGTTTTTTAGCTTCTTCCTTACTTGTATATTGTAAATCTTTCTTTAAAGTATTTATGCTGCCTATTATTATATTAATTTCACTTGAGATTTTATTAAGGTCATCCTTGCTTTTTTCAATACTTTCGTCAATTCCTGCAATCTCTTCTCTTATATGAATTATTCTTTTAGATGCCTTTTCCCTCTTTTCTACCTCCCCTTGTCTTTGAAGATAGCATTTTCTTATGTCCTTTTTCTTTCCAATATTGAATTCCATTCTCTCATTGGCTGCTGATTCTATATTGTTGATTTCATCAGTATCAGAAATCCCTTCTTCAAAATCAATGTCCAGAAATTCTTTAACCTTTGGTCTCAGGCTTTTTCTTAGTAAGTCTAATTTGGTTTTTTGATTAGCACTTTTACTCCCTGCCGCCTGCATTACTTCTCTATGCTGGTCCAGCTTCTTCTGCTCCTGCCTTAATTCTTCTTCCCTCGGGGCTCCTTCCCTTGTTAAAGCCTTGTTTGGATGCTCAGTGGAACCACATACTGGACAAGGACTTCCCCCTTGTAGGTCAGCTGCTAAAATTCCAGCTTGTTCCCGGTAAAAGAGTTTTTCCTTATCTATATATATAAGATGTTGTTTGCTATATAATTCTTCCTCTACCTTGTACTCCTCTTGATACCTGGTAAATCTTTGTCTCTCTTCCTTATACCCCTTTGTATCTTGAAGGATTTTTTCCAGTTCACTCTCTTCTTTTTTCAAGCTATCTAACTGGTTCTCTAAAATCAGTATCTCTTTTTCTGAATTGGAATATTCATCTATCTCTTTCTGACTCTGCTCCATCTCTTCCAGGAGTTTTTCTTTATTGTCAATTAAAATCTTATTTTTAATTTTAATCTTTTCTTCTTTTTCATCTAATGTTGACTTCTTCTTTTCTTCCTCCCCTACAAGTAGGTGGCCTTCTAGCTCTTTTTCATGGCGATTAATTTCTTTTTTCAGTTTCTCAATCCTTGGTTTTTCTTCTTCCTTCTTAGCTAGTTCCTTTTTCAGCTTGGCAAAACCTTCTTCAAGATTTTTCTTTATTTCCTGCCCATTATTTATATCAGCCTCTAGATTACCGAACTCCCTAAGACTTCTATTATATAAATCCTCAGATGGTTTCACAGTATATAAGGCCTTGTTAGCCTGATTATGTCTACTTTCTTTCTCTTCCATCTTACGAGCAAGCAAAAGAAGCTCTTGATACTTTTCTTCTGATTGTCTTAAGGCATCAAACATCTGATTAAACTGTTCTGCCTTTGTATATTCTCTAGCCTTATCACTAATCTTCTTCCTTAGGGAATCATTTTCCTCTTTTATAAAATCATATAAATTCTTATCCTCTTTCAACATAAGAGTAAGGAGTTCCATCATCTTTGTTAATTGATGAATATCAGGGGTCTCTTTCCAATGATTGATTGCATCATTATGAATGCTCTCTTTACTGCAATTGATCCCCTTTAGATATTGTATAATGTTTTTTTCTAAATCTTCACATTGATACTTTAATTTTATAGCCTTTTTCTTTAGTTTCATTTGAACTATATTGTAGCTTTCTGTATCAAATACTTTACGAAATATTGCCCCTCTTTCATCACTTCCAGCTGTAAGCAACTGGAGGAATTCTCCTTGGGCTATCATTGCTATCTGTTTATATTGCTTCCAGTCCAGACCTATAATCTCATTTATCTTCTCAGTAACAGTGGCATAACCATCAATAACCTTTCCATTAGGCATAGTAAGGCTAGCTGAGGGTTTCTCATCCGTAAGACCCTCACCTCTTTTTTTATTTCTCTTATAACTTGGATTACGCTTAATTGAGTAGGTCCTATCTTGATGGATAAAGTCCAATTCAACATAAGTCTCCTCATCACCACTGGCATAATCACTGCGAAATGAATCTGTGGTACGATTTTCACCACTGGCATTACCATATAGGGCAAATGAAATGGCATCAAATATAGTAGTCTTTCCTGAACCTGTGTCTCCACTTACTAGGAATAAACCACTGGAACCAAATAGTCTAAAGTCTATCTGAGTTTTATCACGAAAAGGTCCAAAAGCACTTATTGTTAGCTTAATGGGTTTCATCTACTCACCTACCTTTTCATTAAAAATTTCTCTCATTATCTTTTCTTCTTCCTCTGACATTGGTATATTATTTTGATTTATATAGAATTCCTGAAATAATTCCATGGCTGTTTTATTTTCTATATTATTAGCACTTAGTTTTGCTTCTGAATTCCAGTTGGTCTTGCTGTTTTCTAATTCAAGCCGCATAATATTAGGATATACGCTACGCATCTTACCTATGGCATCATAAATATCCTCTTCATCAGTTAATATCGCTCTGATATAGTCCATGGTATTGGCCTTACTGTAGTTTTCAGGATCTAGCAGTTTGTCAATATCCCCCTTAATCTCACGCATATCTTTCACAGGCGTAAGGGGTATCTTTTGGTAACTTACCTCTCCCTTTTTATCCATCTCTACCATGGTAATTGATTTTTTTTGCTTAACTTCAGAAAATGAATATTTTAATGGGGAACCAGAATAACGAATGGTATCTCCCCCTATTTTCTGAGGACCATGAAGATGGCCCAGTGCCACATAATCAAGTCCATCAAATACAGATGCATCTATATGGTCTAAGCCTCCAATTGATATTATCTCTGATTCACTTTGTTCTGGTAACCTTTGCCCACTGATTATAAATTGATGGGCAATTAGAATATTTCTCTGGGTGAAGTCAATATTAGCATTTTCTAATATAGCCTCTACTGCATCCTCATATGTTTCTACTTGTGGATGGTAGGACTTTACTAATACAGGTTTAACAAATGGCATCATATATATATTAAGAGGACCATGTTCATCCTCTAATGTAACCTTATCTAAGTCCCCTTCAAATGTCCCAGCTATATAAACCTTATTCTGTTCCATAATTTTTCCACCAAAGTCCAATCGCTCTGATGAGTCATGGTTGCCACTAACCATAAATACATATAATCCCCTTTTATTAAGCTCAGTTAAAAACCAGTCGAATAAGCTAACTGCTTCAATAGTTGGTATGCTTTTATCGTAAATGTCCCCTGCAATCATTATGCCATCTGGTTTTTGGTCATCTATTATATCCAGCATCTGCTGGAGTATATGTTCCTGGTCTTCTATCATAGAAAACTCATTAACCCTCTTACCTATATGTAAATCTGAAGTATGAATTAATTTCATGAAATCCCCCCTTGTCATAGAAATTATAGCATAAAAATAATGTTTTGGTCGAGTTAATTGGTGACAAAAGCCCTTGGAGGCCAGGGGCAAGTTTTTTGCAACAGGATTACACTTTAATGCCGGTAGCAGCTAAAACATATTTTTTGCAACCCGCTCTCGCTTAGTTGATGCTCGTAACGGTACATAAGGCTGTAAAGGACACAGCCCAAGGACCGACGGCATCAAATAGTTGCAAAAAATATGTTTTAGCTGCTACCTGTTTTTAAGACTTCTATAGTTGCAAAAAACTTTCCCCTGGTCTTCCTCCATAAAGCCTACAGCTGAATTTTGTAACCTGTGTTGTAAACTGTGCCGTTAAGTATTAGGTATATGTCGTAGCCTGCTCCTTGCAGTCCTTCTGTTGCAACCCAGCCGGTTACATTTACCAGGGATGCCCCTTCTTCTTCTGCAGGGATTTGATTTATGGGATATGTGTAGAAAGTTCCATCTTCTTTTCGTAGACTTATATAACTATCCACCATATCTTCCACTGATTCTATATGATAACTTGTAGTTAAAGTTAACTTTGTAGGGTCTAGACTAAAGCTTGCATCTTCAACCATATCTACATTATTAATGTCAATATCAACTTCAACTGTATTAGTTACACCTAAATTGCCTTTGAATTCTCCCTTGGCATTTATATCATATACACCAGCCTCTTCATAAGGAGATAGCCTTAGACTTCTATAGGTTAAATGGTCAAGAACTAACTTAAAAACTACTTGATCATCTTTGACTTGGTCGATTTTTGATGATTGAATTAATCCTTCTTGGTGCATGTGTCCTGGCCCATAGTCGTAATCACCCTTTTCTGGGTTATAAAGATTAGAACCAAATGTCATCAGAATATTACTAGGATCCTCTTCTAAGCTAACTGCTCCACTAATCCATTCAGAATAATATTCTTCCCCCTTGTCTTTTCCATACTGCCAGATTTGTTCAATAGTCATGTCTTCTGTGTTAATTCTATAAACCACTGTTCTTGAATAAACATCCTTGCCTCTTACTGCTTCATCTGGCTTTGTAACTTTTGTTCTAGCTCCGCCGTTATCTAAGCACATAATGTCTCCATTGGAGAGGACTGTTACCTGGTGCTGGGCATATTGCCATTCAAAATCAGGACCAATTGGTGTAAAGAAATATTCCTGGTATTCTTCACTCCAACCTTCTGGGTCACCTATTATCCACTCTAGGGTCTTCTTAGTCTTATTTACTCCTACTATGGCATCTACATGGCGGGCAGATAATAACACTGTATCTGTATCTTCATCATACCAAACACCATTGTTATGGAACCAATCCCTATCTGAACGATAAAGAGAACCTCCCTCACTAGGGTCAATTAACTGAGCCATATCTAATTCCCATAGGACTTCCCCAGTTTGTCGGTGAATTTCTACTATATAATCCTCCACAGTTTCAAAACTTGGTCTACAGCCTGCTAACATTATATTGCCATCTGGCATTATATAAGTATCATGATGCTGTCCCCCAGGTATGGCATACTCACCATATACCTTACCTAGTAAGTCCATCTCAATAATGCCTGATTTAAAATATTGTGGTTCAAGTACATATTCTGTAGGCACTATTAGGTGACCATTACCCAGTGGTTGAACACCTAAGGCACCCCTCTGATTTATGCCCCAGCGAATATCCCCCTTACTATCAACTGCATAAAAGTATCCATTTGTTCCACAGACAAAGATTAGTTCAGAATAATTATATATATCTGTATCATGAACCCTCATCTCAAATCCTTGGTCATCTAATTCAAATGCATCTGTGGTAACCTGAACACTTGTCATACTACCATCATCTAAGGAAAGCACAACTTCTGTTGTGTCATTAGGATATAGTCCATAGATAGGCACAATATGTCTTGTGTCAGATGGAAAACTTCCGGCTATATTATCTTCAAATGCCTTTCCTTTAACCGTAACCGTTCCCCCCGTTAATTCATCTGTGGTAAATATTGCCACTGCCGTTAGGGGTGAAGTTCCATAAGGGTTCACTATAACAAGTGGTTCTTCAAATGAATAGCCGTTTTCAGCTTCTACTAAAAGTGCTTCATCTATTTCAAGTTGATTATCAAAATAGTTTGTCAGCTCTAATAAATTTGTATTAATAAGTCCCAGACTATCATCTTCATCTTCTTCAACGATTGGGCTAGGGGTTACTGTTGGTTCTGGTGTTTCCTGGTCCTCTGATTTACAAGCCGTTAGTAACATACTTGCTATTGTAACTAGAATAAATATCTTAAATATCTTTTTCACTATGAATCCTCCTATAGATACTCTACACATTTCTTCATCTTCTTTAATAAATGTTTACTGTATTGTGATAGTTTCTCCAGTATCATATCGGGTCCCTTCAAATGTCACTACAAGTTTATATTCGTCTTTATCAAGATTAGTAAGTGGTGCCATGATATAGTAATAAACCTCTGTATATTTCTGCCCTACATCTTCTGTATGGGACAAATCTAGCATATAACTGTTGTCATTACCTATGAATTCTATATGGGAAATCTGATGGTCATTGGCCCCTAGGTAAAGTATTTGCTGGGATATGAATAAATCTACTTCATCCCCAATAGTCTCACTGGGAACCCCCTCACTATCTTTATTAATAGAAGCCACTCTTAAGATTCCCTTGGCGTAATTCTCTCCCACTTCCATAGGAAATGCACAGCTATTAAAATCTGCTTCTAATTCATACCCACGATAAAATCTTTCCCTTAAAGAATATTGATTCAATACTTGTGTAGTATCATAATCATATTCATAAATCATACCGTTTTTTCCATCCTCAGTCTCATAATCTAACCAACCACCCATGAAAAATACTCTTCCTGCATCAGAGTCAAAACGGTAGTTTGATGTAACCTTGGACTTAAGTCCTTCATATAACTTTGATTGAGATACTGTCATAGTTTCTTCGTTAATATCATATATGGTTACATATGAATATGGCAAATCATCAAAGAAGTCTATCTTTCTAGTTCCATGCCAGTGATTGTCAAACATCATTACATGAATCGTATCTGGGTCCCCGTCCAAATCTTCCTCTAATTGATATATGGTATGGGGCTGATAATGCCAAACTATATCTCCTTCTGGCTGTAAGACAAAGTCCTCATAAGGGGTCCCCTCCCAAAACTGGGGATCTCCTAGTATCCACATAAGCTCATCTGTGGTCCAATTTACCTTTACCCCACTATGAATATTTCTTGGACATAGGACCACACTGTCATCTTCTTCAACATAAGATACAGTATTTATATGAGCCCAGTCTATCATGTCAACATAGGCTTGTCCTAAGACATCCCTAATATCAAAATATTTAACAGTTTCACCGGTCTCCCGGTCCATCTCCACTACTACATCTTCAACATGATCATCAATACTGTTACTTGCTATAAGGAGATTTCCTCCTGGAGTCTTTTCTATAACTTCATGATGGGCTCCATTTTTCACATAATATATCTGATGTACCCGTCCTAGAAGATCCATCTCATACATCTCTTGAGCATGGGGCTTTTCATAGGTGGGAATCAGTATATCCTCTGCCATTACTAAAAACCTTCCATTAGATAGGGGGAAGTACCCATAGCTTGCATATCTTTCTGTTAAATACCACCTTATATTACCCTCTGTGTCAAATGCAATTGGATTAGGGGTGTTAAATCCTGAAACTACTATTAGGCCAAATGCAGAAGGCTCTGTATATTTTTCCACTTCCACCATATTGTCCATTGAATCTGCTAGTGCTTCGGTGGTAATTGTAATTTCCTTAGTATCTCTTATCTGACCATCCTGATCAAGTAAGTCTATTATTACTAAGTTTTCCTTGTCAGCATATAATCCGATTACTGGTACCCTGTGTAACCTAGTCATATGTTCATCTACATTACCTACTACATCTGTTTCATCTGTATTACCCTTTACAGTCACTCTAACTGTGCTTTCTTCCTCTGTTTCAAATAAAAGAACAGCTGTAAGTGGTGATATGTTAAAAGGATTCTGTATTACTAATGGGTCATCAAATGTATATCCTCCATTAGTAAGTTCTTCTTGAAGTTGCCTATCTAGTTTCAAACTTTGTTCTACCCTATCTGGCACTATCTCTATGGATGATGTAAATGTAATAGGGTTTGTAGTAGATATTCTTCTTACCTCTCCGTCCACTGTAGGACGGAAGTTGTCATCTGATGGTTTTTTCTTTTCTTCATCAAGGATATCATCAATGTCACCATCTTCAATAGGGACTATTGAAGAATCTTTATTGCCTGAACCATCATTATCCTTGTTACATCCTGCTATTACAAACATATATAAGCATCCAATAAGTATTAGCAAAAATCTTTTTTTCATAACCTTCCTTTCTACTTGGAATTTACTAGTTACCTGAAAATTCATACTCTAATGTTTCGTTCTCAAATTCATATCCTAAGCTTAGATTATTTGCCTCTTCTTTTACCTCATAAGCAAACCATCCTTCATGGGAACCAAAGTTTAAATCAGTTCCAGGCATCCTATCCAAGTCTAGGTCAGATAAAAAAGTGTCATCAATTCGCTTATAGACATTTCCCTTATCATCAGTCAATATCATATTAGACCAACTAATAGTCTCCCTGCTCCCATCTTTGTTAATAATCATTTTTATAAGGAAATATTCATATCCTTCAGAAGCTGTTTTAACAAACTCATTAGTAGTTGCATCTGTATAACCTAACTGAACACTAATATTTTCTAGGGAAGATTGTCTAATGACATCTTTAATAATAATCTCCCAACCTTCAGTTGAGATATCCACTTCTTTAAAAGCTTGTATTTCTTCATCCTCAGCTTCACCTTCATCTGTTTCACCTTGGTCAGCTTCACCTTCATCTGTTTTACCTTGGTCTGCTTCACTTTGGTCAGCTTCTTTGGTGTTTTTCTCTTCCTCGTCCTCTATTTCCTCTTGCTTGGACACATTATTATCGTCTTCCCCTTGCCCTCCACATGCAATCAAGGAAAATGACATGGCTAATGTTAATAATAAAAATATTATCCTTTTCTTCATAAAATCCCTCCTTATAGCTAACTAGTGTATACATTAATATCTTTTTGTTTTGGGACATTCATATGTCCACCCTGGATTTATTATAGCTATTTTATTTTACAATAACAACCTTCTTCACAGAATCTTCAAATAATATATCTTTATTGTCGACATTGAAACTAGTTTTTATATCATTTAAGTTGTTTTACTTTCATGAAAAAAGCATCCTCAACAATTTTAAGGATGCTTTTTTCTTATATAATTTGGACTTGTCTATTGAAAAACGATTTTAGCAAAGTTATAAAAGCCAAGATACCATATATTGAAATCATGGCCACCACTTACCTTCTGCCATATAAAATTCTCTCCATCTGTTAACTTATCTGTTAAGGATGGAAGTGTTTCTACTGCTGAAGATGCACTTCCTATTGCTATACCATCTTCTGTACCACATATGTTATAGAAATAATTTATATTATAATCGGAAAACTCATTTAATTTTTCTACAGTTGTTGATGCAGGATTAGAGGTAGGTGCTGCAGAAAAGGCTCCAAACCAACTTAGAATGTCAAGGTTTTCACCTATACCTATATTAATGGTCTGCATACCACCCATGGAAAGTCCTGCCATAGCCCTATGTTCCCTAGTAGTTGTTAGGTCATAACCATCTTCATTATACTCTCCATAAGTTGAGAAGTTTTCTTCAATATAAGGTACTAGATCATCTCGTAATTCCTGTCCAAATACATAAAATGAATTATGATCTGCGGAAGTATTGGCAAAGTCTGCACTAGACCGCCCATTAGGAGTCACTACGATAAAAGGTTCAATCTCTCCCTTATCTATTAGATTATCCATTATAATCTTAACTCTTGAATTATCATCTACCATACCCCACTCCCTCTCACTACCACCAATTCCGTGCATTAGGTATAGGACATTATACTGCTTACTCTCATCATAAT
>CAZPWO010000052.1:0-14017 GCA_964590525.1 uncultured Herbinix sp.
GTCAGATGCTTCTTTGGGACGATCTTTAGTGTTCTTAGAAGAGATGGTGTTGTTGAAGGTGGGACCGGGACGAAAAAAACTGATAAAGAGTCAGTGAAACATTAGGGGTGAGCAGATGTTATTAGTGACAGGGATTACAGGACATACAGGCAGATATTTTCTACAGGAACTTATTGATCATAAATATGAAGGACCAATCCGCTGCATCGTTAGGGAAACATCTGACACTTCAATGTTAGATAACAGCGGATTAAATATTGAGAAGGTTTATGGAGATCTCAATGATAAAGAGTTCGTAAGGAAAGCTGTCAATGGGGCAGACAATATCATGCACATCTACAACATCCATCATTCACCGATGATTGTGGAAGCGGCTATTGAGAACAATGTAAAGCGAGCAATCTTAGTACATACAACAGGAATATATTCTAATTTCAAATATGCTTCTCAAGGATATAAGGATGTGGAAAAGAAAATTTCTGAATTGACTTCAAAACCCAATTGTCCCATTAAAGTTACTATTCTAAGGCCAACGATGATTTATGGTGATCTTTGTGACAGCAATATGAGTAAGTTTATTAAGATGATAGATAAATTTAGAGTCATGCCGGTTATTAATGGTGGGAGAAGTCTAATACAACCAGTAAATGCAAGGGATTTAGGAAAAGCATTTTATACTGTTTTGACATCTCCTGAAAAAACAGCTGGAAAAGCATATGATTTATCAGGTGAAAAGCCTCTACAGATGATAGATGTTTTTAAGATGATAAGCGATAATCTCAATAAGAAAACAATCTTTGTTAGCGTTCCTTTAGGGTTTGGAGTGTTTTTAGCAAGAGCAGCTAAGGTTTTTTCTTTAGGAAAAGTTGATTATGTAGAAAAGGTTCAAAGGATGGCTGAGAATAGAAGCTATCCTCACGAAGAAGCCAAGAAAGATTTCAACTATGATCCGATGAGTTTTAAGAAAGGTATTCAGATAGAGTCAAAACAGTATTTGGAGAAGAGTGGGAGAAGATGAAAAAAGTACTGATACTAGCAAATCATTTTATAACAATTTACGCATTCAGGCGTGAATTGGTAAAAAGACTCTTAGATTCGGGTTATCATGTTACTCTAGCATTGCCATATAGCAAAGAAGTTGATTATTTTTCTAATATGGGCTGTGAGATTATAGATACTCCTCTAGAGAGAAGAAAAACAAACCCATTAAATGATTTTAAACTTTTATTTCAATATTATAAAATCATAAAAACAGTTAAGCCTGACGTTGTACTAACATATACTATTAAACCAAACACTTATGGAGGACTGGCAGCAAGGTTATCAAGAACGAAGGCTATTCATACTGTTACGGGGTTAGGTTCCGTCTATATCCAAGATATGTGGCAAAAAAGAATAGCAATTCTGTTGAACAAATTTGCTTTTAAGAATGCTGATGTAGTTGTCTTTTTGAATGATGACAATAAAACATTTTATGAGGATATAAAGATAATCAGTTCTGAACAATATACAAAAATCGTACCAGGCTCAGGGGTAAATTTGAATAAATTCAAATATCAACAACTGGATATCAAAGACAATATTACTTTCACTTTTGTTGGGAGAATCTTGAAGGATAAAGGAATCGAAGAGTATTTAACCGCTGCGAAAGAAATAAAGAATAAACATAAAAACGTAAAATTTGAAGTCGTTGGATTTGTAGATGAAGAAAAGTATGTTGAGCTATTAGATCGATATGAAAAAGACGACATAATTCATTATTTAGGCAAGAGAGATGATGTTCCTGAGATAATGTCAAACTCAACATGTGTAGTACTTCCTTCATATGGTGAGGGTAGAGGTACTGTATTACAAGAAGGTGCTGCTATTGGTAGACCTCTTATTACTTGTGATACATACGGATGTAAAGAAAATATTGAAGAGGGCAAAAATGGATACTTGTGTAAGGTTGCGGATACTGAATCCTTAGCCAATGCCTTGGAAAAGTTCATTAACCTCTCTCAAGATGATAAGAAGAAAATGGGATTATATAGTAGGAAAAAAGCAGAAAAAGAGTTTGATAGAAATATTGTTTTAAATACTTATTTGAATGAAATTAGAAGTATTATGGAGGGAAATTAAGATGAACCTATATGAGAAAATTATAAAAAAAGAAGAAAATATTTCAGTAATTGGTCTTGGTTATGTTGGTATGCCTATAGCGGTTGCTTTCGCTAAAAAAGTTAATGTAATAGGTTTTGATTTAAATGAAAAGAAAATCGACTTATATAAAAACGGTATTGATCCAACCAATGAAGTTGGTAACGAGGAAATAAAAAAAACAACGGTAGAGTTTACTTCAGATGAATCAAAGATTAAGGAAGCAAAGTTCCATATAGTTGCTGTTCCAACTCCTATCAATTCAGACAAAACACCAGACCTTTCGCCTGTTGAAGGTGCTAGTACAATTGTAGGGCGTAATTTAACTAAAGGGTCTATTGTGGTATATGAGTCTACTGTATATCCAGGTGTAACTGAAGATATATGTGTACCAATCTTAGAAAAAGAATCAGGTCTAAAGTGTGGCATTGATTTCAAGACAGGCTATTCACCAGAAAGAATTAACCCTGGTGACAAGATAAATACTTTAGAGAAAATAATCAAAATTGTTTCTGGAATGGATGAGGAAAGCCTAAATGAAATCTCAAAAGTATATGAACTGGTAATTGAAGCAGGCGTTCATAAAGCTGGTTCGATAAAAGTTGCGGAAGCAGCGAAAGTTGTTGAAAATAGTCAGCGCGATATAAACATAGCTTTTATGAATGAACTTGCAATGGTATTTGATCGAATGGAAATTGACACAAAAGAAGTTGTTGGGGCAATGAATACAAAATGGAATGCTCTAGGATTTACTCCTGGGCTTGTTGGTGGACATTGTATAGGCGTAGACCCTTACTATTTTGTATACGAAGCTGAAAAATTAGGTTACCATAGTCAAATTATCCTATCAGGAAGAAAAATTAATGATGGTATGGGTAAGTTTGTAGCTGATGCAATCATTAAGAAGCTTATCTTAGCAAATAAAGTAGTAAGACAAGCTAAAGTTGTTATTCTAGGTTTAACTTTTAAAGAGAATACACCGGACACGAGAAATTCAAAAGTTGTAGATATTATTGATAGTCTTAGAGACTATGGAATAGAACCAATCATCGTAGACCCAGAAGCTGATGCTGAGGAAGCAAAGCATGAGTATAATATTGACTTAGTTGATATTAAAGATGTAAAAAATGCTGATTGTATAGTATTAACAGTGGCCCACGATATATTTAAACAAATGAGCTGGGATGAAATTGACTCTTTATATGGAGATTTTGAAAACAATGACAAGATCCTAATTGATGTTAAAAGTATCTTAGATAGAAAAGAGATTGAAGAACAAGGCTATAGCTATTGGAGATTATAGTGTTAGAAACTAAGTAAGGGGAGTAACAAGTATGAAGAGTTTCAAGGTTTCTTTTATAATGGGTGTATATAATTGTGAAAGTTCACTATCTTCCTGTATAGAGTCTATTATTTCTCAAACATTTACTGATTGGGAACTAATAATCTGTGATGATGGCTCTATGGATCGAAGTTATGAGATTGCCCAAAAATATGCTGACAAGTTTGAAAATATTACAGTGTTAAAAAATGATAAAAATATGAGATTACCAGCCACATTAAATCGTTGTTTAGAAGTTTCTAATGGAGAATATATCGCTCGAATAGATGCGGATGATCTATGTCTTCCAGATCGACTTAAAAAACAAGTAGATTTCTTAGATAATAATCCTGAATATGATTTAGTTGGTGGCTGGGCATTATTATATGATGAAAATGGAGATAAGGGTCTAAGAAAAAAAGAAGAAAATCCTGATAAATTTTCTATGAGAAAGGGGTCTCCTTTTATACACCCAACTATAATGATGAAAAGATCTAAATTCATGGATTTAAAGGGATATACGGTAAGCAAACGTACTATAAAAGGGCAAGATACAGATTTGTGGTTTAGATTTTTTAGTAAAGGATATAGAGCGTATAACCTACAAGTGCCATTAATCAAATATCATGAAAGTATAGATGATTACAAAAAGTACAATTTGAAGTCATCAGTGCTAAGAGTACAAAATCACTATACAGGGTTTAAACTTCTAGGTTTTCCAAAAGTTTACTATTTATATTTAATAAAACCTATTATTTCATCACTTGTACCTAGAAAGATTAGACATTGGTATACTTCAAGAAATATTTATTAAAAATACTGAGCCAGCTATGTGAGGTGCATTAGATTGAAAAAAATTGTATTTGTAATAGGGGTATTAAGTAATGGTGGCGCAGAAAGGGTCATTTCAATTTTAGCAAATGAAATGAGCAATAAAGGATATGACGTCCACATAATAACAATTTACGAAGAAAAGAATGATTATATAGAAGACTATAGGATTTCTATTTATACTATAAAACATAACAAGTCCAATAAGTTGCTTAGAGGTATTGATATCATTAAGGGTTTAAGACAATATCTTAGACAAATTAACCCAGATGTAGTAGTTTCTTTTGTTGCAAAAGTAAACATATATACTATTATTTCCAATATGTTTATGTCTAACAAGTTAGTCGTATCAGAGCGGAATGATCCTTATCAAAATCCGGAAAATAGATTACTAAGAACTTTTAGAAACTTTCTTTATCGATATGTGGACGGTATTGTTTTTCAAACAAGAGATGCTAAAGGATATTTCTCAAAATCTATACAAAGAAAAAGTACAATTATTCCTAATCCAATAAAGCCAAACTTGCCATACTGGAGTAAAGAAAATAAGCCTTCAAACAAAAAAATTATTACTGCATGTAGATTATCTAGACAAAAAAATTTGCCTATGCTGATTAATGCTTTTAATAATATAAAAAAGGATTACCCTAATATTGAACTATATATTTATGGTATAGGATCTATGAAACGAGAGCTAGAGTCAATGATTGAAAATCTAAATTTAACAGACTGTGTTAAACTACCAGGCTTTTCAAATAATATACACCAAGAAATGGCAAATGCATCATTATTTGTAATTTCATCAAATTATGAAGGGATTTCAAATTCTATGTTAGAAGCATTAGCTATAGGTGTACCTGTAATTTCAACAGACTCCCCTATAGGCGGGGCTAAAATGTTTATAAAAAATGGAATTAACGGGATATTAGTTGATGTCGGAGACACAAAAGGTCTAGAAGTAGCTATGAAAAACATATTAAGTGATAAACAACTATCTATAAAACTGTCTTATGAATCGCGGAAAATTAGAGAATATTTAACACATGAAAAAATCATGGAACAATGGTTAAATTTTATAAATTTATTGTAAAAGAATAGCAAATAATTCATTTGCGCTTTAGATTATTACTGTAATAAGAAATAATTTGTATTAATTTTTATAGTCCTTGCTTTGACTTACTAGGAGGTGTGAAGTTGCCCTTAATTAATAAAACTACAGTTTTTTATATAATTTTAGTTTTAAGTACAGCAATTTTAGCTGCGCTTTCGCAAAATAAAAAGAACTATAACTCATCTCCAATTAATCAGTGCCAATTGAGGAAAAACATTAGAACTAATAAATTTCTAATCACTTTTTCATTTATTATGCCTTGGTTAGTATCTTCTTTAAGATTTGATGTTGGAGCCGATTATTTTAATTATATAAAAATGTATAATGAAATCCAATATTTAGGAGTTATTCGGTCTTTATTGAAGTTGCGTTCAGAGCCTGGGTATGTTTTATTGAATGGTTTCGTATCCGCATTTTTTAACAATTCACAACTAGTTTTCTCAGTGAGTGCATTTATTGCTTTGTTCTTTGTATACAAGGCAATCTTAGATAGAAAGCATTGTGTGAACGTAGGATTAGCGGTTTTTGTATATATGATTCTATTCTATTTTAACTCTTTTACCACAGTTAGATTATCTATAGCTCTTGCAATGGTGTTTTACGCCTATAAATATTTGCTTGCGAAACAAAGTATTAAATACCTAAGCTTTATTCTGTTGGCTAGTTGTTTTCATTATACTGCGTTAGCTATTTTACCAATTTCATACTTAATGAGTATAGAGTTTAAAAAAGATCGCACATTTTATATTATAATTGCAATAATATTTTCTACATTTATGCTTGGGTATGAAGAAATATTAAATACGCTTGTAGGTAATACCAAATATCAGGTTTATATAAGTGATTATGATACCATAAATGTAACTATGAGGAATTTAATAAATGTTTACTTACTGGAACTACCTATGATAGGGATAATTTTATTATTAAGAAATAGACTTTATAAGTATTCCTCTGATAATAATTTTTATGTCAAATTATATTTTACTTACTTGATAATGATGATAATAATAATTAAGCAGCCTCTATTGGATAGAATGTTAGTTTATATGTCTATAAGTCAAGTAGTGCTTATTCCATCTATTTTAAAAGTTGTATCTAAGAGAGAGAAGCCGTTAGTGTTTATTTATATTTTTTGTTATTTGATGGCGAGATTTATATTTTTTGTAATTAACAATCCGAATTTTAATCCGTATAATTTTGTTGGATAATAAATATAAGACATGTTAATTATCAAAAAATTGAAGATTAAAGGAAGAGTTTTTATAGAACTGAATATTACGGTTCTACAGAACCACCTGTCCGGTGTGGTTAGAGCCAGTATTCCGGTTGCAAGAGCCAATAGCTTTTATGCCGCGAAAGCAACTTTATATGGAGTGATACTCTTTGGTATAATCTGGCAGGCGACAGCCAATAATTAAGTATTGTTTTCGCCTGCTTTAAGGAGTCCAGAGGGTATAGGGGACCCATGTCAAGTGGACCGTGGAATAAATGCGGTCATGAGTTAGTACTATTCGAGTAACTGGTTTATTCACCGGATTAGTGGCTCAGTTTCGCCTGACTGATGGCTTAAAGGTGTCCGGAATACTCATAGGACCTAAATGTATAGAACTTCAAATTGATGATAAAAGTTTAGAGTAAATAAAGAGGAGATAATAATATATGATGCGTAGACATACCTTAATAATTAATTATTTAACGATGCGAGTTGGAGGAATTGAACAATACTTGTACTATCTGAGTAAATATATAGTTAATGGTGGGGGAAGAGTTATATGGCTTTGCGATGCACAACCTGTAGTTGCCGATTCTTTCAAAGATTTTATGTTAAGCGATCAAGTGGAAAGAGTTACGACTAAAACCAGAGGCCTGCATTGGTTTAAGCACGATCCAATTATGTTTGATAAAAACGAGCAAATAGTTATGCTATCGTTTTCTCCTTATGACATGGCGAAAGCCTTAACACTAAGAGATGAATATAGGGACTATGATATACAATGTTTTTATGTTGTTGCAAATTTTGAAGGACCTTCATATTTTGTTGAACAAAATTTCAAAGGTTTTTTTAAAAGTTTCACGTATAAAAGAATTAGGGAACTATTATTTAACTGGGAAAAAACAAATCATATTCGCTTCTTTTCACTTAAACATGTTGAAGCTTATGAAAAAAATTATAAATTTCGTATTGCTAATCGCGAATCTAAGATTTTAAAAAATGTTATTCCGATAGAAAAATTCGATACCGAATTAGCGGAAAATAGAAGCAAGAGAAAAAAATTTAACGTAATTACAATCGGGCGATTTGACTTTCCGAATAAAGGATACATCATTGGACTGATTAAATCATACGGCAAATTGAAAGCAATTTATCCGAAATTGACACTTACAGTAGTAGGATATGGTAAATGTAAAAAGGAAGTAATAAAAGAAATTGAAGATCTCCCAAATCAATATAAAAATGATGTTACTTTGATTGGTGAGGTATCTCCAGAAGAATTAAAATACTATTTTCAAAAGGTTCATTTGAATATTGGTGTTGCTGGTGCTATCAGAAGTGGAGCTAGATTTGGTGTTCCTTCAATACCTGCGAGGCATAATTCTTATAGCTGTGAAGTTTACGGATACTTACCAGAGAGCAAGTCAAAAACATTATCTATGGATAAAGGTTTAAATGTAGAAATATTTATTGAAGAAGTGATGAATATGGAGGAATCAAGTTATATTGAATTATGTAAGAAGTCATATGAAGCATATAAGACAGAAGATGTTGAGCCGTTATATTTCTTTAACACAAAAAATTCAAACAAAAAAATATCACTATCAAAATTTGATGTGGGTTTTATTAAGACACTTAGTTATATTAGGAAATATAAAAAGAAGTTGAATATTATAGTACAAAGATTGGAAAATTCGAAATAGTATAAATAAAAACAATAAGCTTAACAAACATATTATATGTATTTGCTAACTACTAAATTATTATCTTAAATATAGTTGGGGGAATGGAATATAGATGGAAAATAGATATATAAAGTCAAGAATTATTTCTTCGCTATTTTGGAAATTAATGGAGCGTGGAGGAACCCAAGGAATACAATTTATAGTACAAATAGTTTTAGCACGACTGCTATTACCAGAAGAATATGGTATTATAGCTATTGTAATGGTTTTTATATTATTAGCTAATGTATTTGTACAAAGTGGATTTAATACTGCGCTTATACAAAAAAAAGACGCTGATGAAGTTGATTTTTCATCTGTCCTTTATTTAAGTTTAGCTGTTGCAGGAGTTCTTTATATAATAATTTATTTTTCTGCACCTTTTATAGCCAGCTTTTACACTCAGCCTTTATTAGTACCTGTGCTTAGAGTCTTATCAATAACATTATTTATTGGAGCATTTAACTCTATTCAAAATGCTTTTGTTGCACGAAACATGTTATTTAAAAGATTGTTTGTTAGTAGTTTAGGTGCAGTCATTATATCAGGAGTTGTAGGTATAATTGCTGCATACCATGGCTGGAGAGTTTGGGCGTTGGTAGCACAACATTTAACAAATCAATTAACTATTGCTATTATTCTTTGGTTTACTGTTAAATGGAGACCGTATCTGTTGTTTTCATTTAAAAGAGTCAAATTGCTTTTTGCATATGGTTCGAATTTACTAGCTTCAACGTTAATTGATACACTTTATAGAGAGTTGAGAACACTTATTATCGGCAGAATGTATACACCAGCAATATTAGGTTTTTACAGCCGTGGACAACAATTTCCCAAAATAATTGTATCAAATATAAATGGATCTATTCAATCAGTTATGCTGCCGGCATTATCAGCTCATCAAGATAATAGAAAAAGAGTTAAGGATATGATGCGAAGAGCTATCGTAACAAGTTCATTTTTAATTTTTCCAATGATGATTGGTATGGCAGTTGTAGCAGAGCCTTTAGTCAAAATAGTATTAACTGAGAAATGGCTACCAGCAGTACCGTTTTTACAAATCTTTTGTATTTCATTTTCACTATGGCCTATTCATACAGCAAATTTACAGGCGATAAATGCAATGGGAAGAAGCGATATATTTTTAAAGCTAGAAGTTATTAAAAAAATAATGGGTTTAATAATCTTAGGAATTAGTTTACCTTTTGGTGTTTATATTATAGCGTTGGGACAAGTTGTGAGCGGTTTTGTTTCAACATTTATAAACGCATATCCAAATAAAAGATTATTAGATTACAGTTATAAAGAACAATGGTTAGATATTATGCCGTCGTTGATGATATCGTTAGTTATGGGAGCAATAGTTTATTCAATAAATTTTTTAAGTATGCTGGCTTGGCAGATACTTGTTTTACAAGTGGTGTCAGGGAGCGTTATATATATATTATTAGCCAAGATGTTTAAAATAGAAAGTTTTAGCTATTTGGTAGCTACTATTAAACAGTTGATGAAAGATAGAAAGGGGGCGTCTGTGTGAAAAAAATTCTACTACTTGGCGGTTCAACTCAACAAATACCTGCCATAGAATATGCAAACAAACAAGGCTATTATACTGTATTATGTGATTATTTACCTGATAATCCTGGGCAAAATTATGCTAAAAAATTCTATTGCGTAAGTACAACAGATAAAGATGCAATACTAGAAGTCGCAAAAAACGAAAAAGTAGATGGAGTAGTAGCGTATGCTTCGGACCCAGCAGCTCCTACGGCAGCCTATGTCGCTGAAAAATTAGGACTTCCAACAAATCCATATAAATCAGTCGAAACATTAGCCTTTAAAGACAAGTTTAGAGACTTCTTAAAAGAGAATAAGTTTAATTGTCCCAAGGCCAAAGGCATTTCATCTCTTGAAAGTGCAAAGGAAGAAATAATTGAATTCACTTTTCCTGTAATGATAAAACCCATAGATTCATCAGGAAGTAAAGGTGTCAGCAAGGTTGAAAGCATAGATAACTTCGAATCAGCTTTTACGATAGCTTTACATAATTCTCGAACTAAGAATATTATTATTGAAGAATTTATCGAACAAGATCATGAGTATATGATTGGTGGGGATTGTTTTGTTTTAGATGGTGAGGTCGTCTACTGGGGTTTTTTGAATTGTCATAGGGACCCTAAGGTAAATGCTCTTGTACCAGTAGGCAAAAGTTACCCACTGTTAATTAGCGAAGACCGTATCAAGCATGTTAAAAGAGAAATTCAAAGAGTTGTAGATTTGCTTCATATTGAGTTTGGAGGCTTTAACGTGGAAGCTATGATTGATAATAAAGAACGCGTATTTTTGATTGAAATGGGTCCTCGTAATGGTGGTAATATGATTCCGGATTTTCTAAAAATGATACATGACGTAGATCTTATTGGCGCCACAGTAGAAGTAGCGATGGGGAACAAAAATTTCCAAATAAAACAAAAATCTAATTCTGGATTCTATGCAACTCATAATCTACATACAGACAAGGATGGACTATTCCAAACTGTTCAATATAAAAATGGTATCGAAGACAAAATTTTAAAAGAAGTCATATATAAGAAAAACGGTGACAGTGTTCAGTATTTTGATGGTGCTAATAAAGCAATTGGAATTGTGTTTTTTAAGTTTGATACACAAGAAGAGCAGATGGATTTCACTAATAGTCCAGAAAACTGGATTGAAGTGGTTATAAAGCAGGTGAATCAATGAGAGAAATTGGTGGTTATTTTGAACTGGATCAGTTTATAAATAAACCATATTATAATAATATGATAGAACTGAATACAGGACGGAATGCGTTAGCCTATCTTATAAAAGCCAAAGGTATAAAAAAAGTCTATATACCTCACTATTTGTGTAATTCTGTTTCTGGCGTCTTGGAAAGGCTTTCTGTGGATTATGAAGGTTATTCAATTGACAAGAACTTTAATCCTTTATTCGATAAAGAGTTAGAAAATGACCAATATCTATACATCGTTAACTATTATGGTCAAATTAGTAACAGTGCATTAAGATCATTTAAAGAACGATATGGGACAATTATAATTGATAATACCCAATCATTTTTTCAAAAGCCTATACAAGGAATAAATACCATCTATTCCTTGAGGAAATATTTTGGAGTACCCGACGGAGCCTACTTATCAACGGACAGGATATTAGAGGAGGAACTAGAAGAAGAAAAATCTAGTCATCGCATGAAACATATACTGGGACGGTTTGAAGGGGAAGCTTCAACCTATTATAACGACTTTAAAGAAAATGATGAGTCTTTTAAAATGCTTTCTTTAAAGAAGATGTCCAGTCTTTCTCAAAATATATTGGGTGCGATTGATTATGAAAAAGTGCGCACAAGAAGAAATAAAAACTTCCGTTATCTCCATGGGAATCTAAGTAATTCCAATGTTTTAGATATCAGAGTACCAGAGGGTCCTTTTTCTTATCCGTATTATGTTAAGAATGGAATTGAAGTGAGAAAAGCCCTTGCAGAAAAGCGAATATATATACCAACTCTTTGGCCTAATGTACTTAGAGATAATAAAGAAAGTTCTACAGAATATGATTATGCCGCAAATATACTGCCCATACCATGTGATCAGAGATATGACATTAAAGATATGAAGAGAATAATAAAGGAGTTGAAAATATGTATAGATTAAGAGAAATTGATAGAGAAGATATGATAATTATAAATTCTTGGCGTTCTAGTAAAGAACTTATTGATTATCTCGGAGCTCCGTTCAGATATATTAATAAAGAAGTAGATTTTAAATGGTTTGAAAACTATATGCAAAATCGAGGAACTAATATTAGATGCACCATTTTGAACGAAGAAGAACAAGTCCTTGGACTTGTAAGTCTCACAAATATTGATCGGATGAATCAAACAGCAGTATTCCATATTATGATTGGAGATAGCACGCATAGAGATAAAGGCATAGGTTCTTATGCAACAAATGAGATTCTGCGACATGCATTCTATGATATGAACTTAAATCGAGTAGAGCTAACAGTATTAGAAAGTAATAATAGAGCTATCGCTTTATACGAAAAGCTCGGATTCAAAAAAGAAGGCATCAAGCGTGAAGCAGTTTATAAAAATGGGGAATTTATCAATATGATTTTTATGGCTATTTTGAAGAGTGAGTACAAGAATGAGGTGGTAATATGAAAAATCCCATTCAAGTAACACGCTCATCAATGCCGGAATTTGAAGAATATATTGAAGAAATAAGAGAATTGTGGGATACCCACTGGCTTACCAATATGGGAACAAAACATAAAAATCTTGAATCTCAACTTCTATACTATTTAAATGTGCCCAACATAACTCTCTTCACTAATGGCCATTTAGCACTTGAATGTATAATTGCTGCCTTAGACCTCAGGGGAGAAGTTATCACAACTCCCTTTACTTTTGCATCAACAACACATGCAATTGTACGAAATGGTCTGAAACCAGTATTTTGTGATATTAATCCTGAT
Source organism: uncultured Herbinix sp. (assembly GCA_964590525.1). GTDB lineage: Bacteria > Bacillota > Clostridia > Lachnospirales > Lachnospiraceae > Mobilitalea. The sequence continues at coordinate 12,861 of CAZPWO010000052.1, forward strand.
GACTACACAATTGATGTGGAAAAGATTGAAAGCCTAATTACCGAAAAAACCTCTGCTATTATTCCTGTGCATGTTTATGGGAATGTATGTGATGTTGAAGCAATCGATAGAATTGCTAAGAAACATAATCTCAAGGTTATTTATGATGCTGCGCATACTTTTGGGGTAACAGTAAACGGGCAAGGTATTGGCACTTTTGGAGACGCATCCATGTTTAGTTTTCATGCTACAAAAGTCTTTAATACAATAGAAGGTGGTGCAGTCACATACAATGATTCCTCGATCAAACAAGTTTTAAATGACTTGAAGAATTTTGGAATCACTGGTCCGGAGACAGTTGAGTATGTGGGTGGAAATGCAAAGATGAATGAATTTCAAGCAGCCATGGGGATCTGTAATCTAAGGCATGTAAATGGTGAGATCATAAAGCGGAAAAAAGTGGTTGAAAGATATATTGAAAATTTGAAAGATATAACTGGTATTCAATTGTCAAAAAAACAAGTGGATGTAGAAAGCAATTATGCATACTTTCCTGTTGTTTTTGATGGTTATAAAATGACTAGAGATGAAGTGTTTGAGAAATTAAAGGATAATGATATTATCGCAAGAAAGTATTTCTATCCACTTACAAATAGCTTTGAGTGTTATAAAGATCAATATGATGTGGATGAAACACCAGTTGCTAAATATATTGCTGAACGTGTGCTCACATTACCATTATACGCAGATTTGCCTTTTGAAGATGTTGATAGAATCTGTAAAATTATTAAAAGTTAGGGGGAAGAACATGAAAGGAATTATACTTGCAGGAGGAAAAGGATCTAGACTGTATCCAATGACTCAAGCCGTTTCAAAACAACTATTACCAATTTATGATAAACCACTTATCTATTATCCATTATCAGTACTTATGTTGGCGGGTATTAGAGAAATATTGATTATCTCGACACCAGAAGATATACCTGTATATGAGAAGTTGTTAGGTGACGGGACATCCTTGGGTTTGAAATTTTCTTACAAAGTACAGGATAATCCAAGAGGTTTAGCGGATGCATTTATTCTTGGAGAAGATTTCATTGGTGACGATAGTGTGTGTCTGATTTTAGGGGATAACGTGTTTTATGGCCAGGATTTAACGAAAGTATTAAATAAAGCTA
>CAZPWO010000053.1:0-5898 GCA_964590525.1 uncultured Herbinix sp.
AAATTAGAGTGGAACCGCGTAATTACCGCCTCTATCAAAGAGGCGTTTTTTTGTGTATAAAAACAAATTGTTAAAAGAAACAAAGGGAGGAAACTTATGGGTTTTATCAGGCGTGTTAAAGAAGAGATGAAAGTAGTAAGGGAAAGAGATCCAGCCATCAAATCTTCTATGGAGATATTTATATATCCTAGCTTTAAAGCGATGAACTATTATCGTATTGCACATCGACTTTATAAGAAGGAACGTTATTTTTGGGCTAGATGGTTGTCCCAGAGGGCATCTAGAAAGACAGGTATAGAGATTCATCCAGGGGCTAAAATCGGTAAAGGATTATTTATAGATCATGGACATGGCGTTGTTATAGGGGAGACAGCTATTATTGGAGATAATGTCACCTTATATCAGGGAGTAACCCTTGGGGGAACAGGAAAAGAGTGTGGAAAAAGACATCCAACCATCTGCGATAACGTTATGATAAGCGTAGGTGCAAAAGTACTAGGATCATTTACAATAGGAGAAAACTCTAAGATCGGAGCAGGCTCTGTTGTGCTTTCAGAAGTACCCCCTAATTCAACTGTAGTAGGAGTTCCAGGCAGAGTAGTAAAACAAGACAATATAAAAATACCAAGAGATGACATGGATCAAGTTCATTTACCAGATCCCGTTTATAAGGCTATTAGTGCTCTTAGGGATGAAAATAAAGCTTTAAAAACTGAGATAGAAAACCTAAAGGAAAGAACAAAACAATTAGAAAAAACATGTTGCAAAAAGGATTGAAGGAGGAAGATAGATTGAAAATTTATAACACATTAACACAGAAAAAAGAAGACTTTGTTCCTATTGAAGAAGGTAAGGTTCGGATATATGCATGTGGACCTACGGTTTATAATTTAATTCATATAGGTAATGCAAGACCAGTAATAATATTTGATACACTACGTAGATATTTTGAATACAAGGGATATGATGTGAATTATGTTACAAACTTTACAGATGTTGACGACAAGATAATTAATAAGGCAAAAGAAGAGGGGGTTAGCCCCAGTGAAATCTCTGAAAGATATATTGCAGAATTTAAAAAAGATATGAAGGCCCTTAATGTGAAAGAAGCTTCTTATCATCCAAAGGCCACAGAAGAAATCGGATCAATGATTAAGATGATTGAAAGATTGATTAAAAAAGGTCATGCTTATGAAAAGAATGGAACAGTATACTTTAAGACTAGAAGCTTTGATGGATATGGCAAACTTTCCAAGAAGAATATTGATGATCTAGAATCTGGTAGCCGTATTGCAATCAACGAGGAGAAAGAGGATCCTTTAGACTTTGTTCTTTGGAAACCAAAGAAAGAAGGGGAACCTTACTGGCCATCCCCTTGGAGTGATGGTCGCCCAGGTTGGCATATTGAGTGTTCTGTTATGAGTTGCAAATACTTAGGAGAGCAGATTGACATTCACGGTGGGGGAGAGGATCTTGTGTTCCCACACCATGAAAATGAAATTGCCCAAAGTGAGGCTGCTAATGGGTCAACATTCGCCAACTATTGGATGCATAATGCCTTTTTGAATATAGATAATAAGAAAATGTCCAAGTCACAGGGGAATTTCTTTACAGTTAGAGAAGTTTATGAAAAGCACAGTCCCCAGATTGTACGGTTTTTTATGTTAAATGCTCATTATCGTAGTCCTTTGAATTTTAGTGATGATTTACTTGATTCTGCAAACAATTCACTTGAAAGAATTACAACAGCCACAGCTAACCTGCAATACCTTCTTGATAGTGCTTCCTTAAGAGAGCTAGAGCCTTCAGGTGAAGAGGAAGAACTTATAAAAGAGTTGAACAATCTTCATGAGAAATTTGAGTCATCAATGGAAGATGATTTTAATACTGCAGATGCTATAGCAGCAATATTTGAGATAGTAAGGCTTGCTAACAGCCATTGTAATGGTGAAAGTAGCAAAATATTTGTTGAAGAATTCTATGACAAAATAGTAGAGCTTTGCCATATTCTTGGATTAGAAGCTGATAAAAAAGAAGAATTATTAGATGAAGACATTGAAAAACTGATTGAAGATAGGCAAATGGCTAGAAAGAATAAAGATTTTGCCAAGTCTGATGAGATTAGGGATTTACTGGTGGGCAAAGGAATAATCCTGGAAGACACAAGAGAAGGTGTACGATGGAAAAGGAGTTAAACAACAAAAAAGACTTAAATCATAAAAATGGTTTGCCTCTAGCTGATTATATAAGAGAGTATTATGAGATTCCAGAAGTGGATATAAGAAGATACTCTCCCTTAGTATTGGCCTATATTGGTGATGGAGTTTATGACCTAGTAGTTCGTACATTTATTGTGGAGAATGGTAATGCCCCTGTTAATAAGCTTCATAGGAAAGCCGCAAAGATGGTTAAGGCAACAGGTCAAGCTGAATTGTTTCATAAGATAGAGGGGGATTTGTCTGAGGAAGAAATATCTGTTTTTAAAAGAGGTAGAAATGCAAAATCATTTACCTCAGCAAAAAACACCAGCAAAAGGGATTATAGCATTGCTACAGGTATGGAAGCTCTAATAGGCTATTTATACTTGACAAATCAAACAGACCGTATACTAGAGCTGCTTAAAAAACAACTGAAGGTAGAGGATGAATAATAGTTGGTTTTTATGGAAAGATTGTTAATCATTCTTAATTATTTTGCCATTATTTTGCCTTATGGGTCTACTAGAATAGTACTAGGATGTGATATAAAGGAAACTAGACATAAGTATAAGTATAAGTTGGCATAATCTAAGGAGTGATTAGAATAAAGAAACATAATAAAAGAACTTTGTTTATTCTACTGGGTATATTCATTGTCTTGTTGAATCAATTTTTCATTGGGGTAGATAAAGATAAAGGCATACAAGTAGTAGCTGCACAAGAAGTTACACAAGAAAAAAAAGAGACAATTGACCTAAGAGTTATAGGTACAACAGATCTTCACGGTCAGTTAAATAGTAAAGATTATGAGATGGGCGTAGATTACAATAATGGTGGACTGGCTAGGGTGTTTGACAAGATTAGTCAGATAAAAAAAGAAATGCCCAGTGAGAATGTAATAACTGTTGATGCAGGAGATACATTATATGATTATACCACCGAATATATATTTGCAGAAAATCAAGAAGCCATACAACCTATATATAAGGGAATGGCTAAGGTTGGTTACGACGCAATTACCTTAGGTAACCATGATTTTGATTATGGATATGAATATATCTTAAGGCAGATAAATGGTTCAGGACTTAGAGATATAACTGTAGTATCCAATGTAGTGGACTCTAAGACAGGGGAACATCCATTCCAAGAGAACATGCTTATAACAAGGAATATGAAAACTTCCTTAGGCAATGAAGTTCAGGTTAATATAGGTATTATTGGTCAGACAATACCCAACTTAACGGGTAAAACCCATAGTTATGCGGGAATATTAAGAACTGAAACTATGGTGGAGAACGCTATAAAACAAGCAGAGATATTAAAGGAGATGGGAGCAGATATAATTATTGCTTTATCTCACACAGGGATGGGACCTGAGAATCCAGAAGCTAGTTTTAAAAATCAAGGATATGCACTTACTAAAATTCCAGATATAGATATTGTTATTGGTGGACACGAACACAATATATTTCCCACTAATGATATGACATCACCCTATTATAATCTTTCTGGGGTTAGTAAAAGTAATTTTTTAGTCAATGGGAAAAACCTGATTATGGCAGGGGACCGAGGACAAGCGGTAGGTATTGTAGATTTAATCTTAGAGGTTAAAGAAGACAGAATTAGTATTGTAAAAAGAAAATCAGAAATACGTAATATTAATTCCAGCAATACAAAGGAGAACAAAGAAATAGCTTCCTTATATGGTGACTGGGAAGAAAGTCTTCTTAGTTATACAAGTGATATAATTGGAGAATTAGAAAAAGGAGTAATTGTCCAAAACTATTATGGACTACTAGGGGATAATACCGCCATACAACTTTTAAATGATTCTAAGATTTATTATGGGTTGACCTATGCTTATACAGATGGTAAGGAGTACAGGAACCTTCCTGTCCTAGCAGCATCATCTTATCAAGCATATGGGGAAAAATCCATATATGATTATATTAATATTCATGATGAGATATCAGAATCTGACTTATCAGCAATGCAACCATATAACAGCTATCTTCATATCTATAAGATTAGTGGAAGCCAGTTAAAAGAGTGGCTAGAATGGTCTGCAAGTGCTTATGAAACAGTTTATAGATATTCACAGTGGACAAATAAAACAATGAATAAACTAATGGATGAACACAATATCAAATCATTAATAGCTGAAGACTGGCTAGAAGAATGGCATAATTTCTTCATATTTGATGGCATTGACTATGTAATGAATCCTTCTCTTGCTCCTAGATATGATTTTAGTGGTAATAGGATAAGTGCAAACGAAAGAGTTTCTAGTATCACTTATAATGGGCAAGAAGTTACAGATGATATGGAACTTCTTCTTGTTACTAATAAGATAACTAATCCTATGGCTGCGAATAAAGGCATTGAACAACAGGTTGTAAAAAAAGGATTTGTAAGAGGTCAGTCAATCCTTAAAGATTATATTTATCAGACTTCTAAAGTGGGAAGTATTCTTCCACATGTGGATTATAACTGGAAGGTAACACTTCCAAGGGGAAGGGATTTTATAGTTAAGGTACCTTATTATGCAGATAGTCTAATAAAGGAAAGCTCCTGGTATAAGTCATATCTTACTGAGAAAGACGGTTACCGTTATTATAAGGCGTCTTATACTGAAAATGACTTAGATAAAAGAGGTCCTCATATTGTTATAGCTCCTTTGGTAAGTAATCCAACAGCAAGTGCTTATGAAGTTGCAGTTAGTGCAACCGATGAATCAGGAATTAAGCAAGTGAAGGTATTAAAAGGTGATTATAATGAAAACAATATTTCAGTTGCTCTTGGAAGAAACTTAAGCAATGGAACATTTACTGTTAGGGAAAATGGTATCTATACAGTATATGCAGAAGATATCCATGGAAACAAGTCACTTAAGCAACTTGTTATTGATAATTTTAGAGATGACTTAATAGCAAAGCCTCAGGTAGATAAGTACACCAATCGTAAAAGCAATATTAGCGGTAGAGCAGAACCAAATACAACCATAGTATTTCAGGCTTATACAGGAACTTATGAAGGAAGCGTAGGACAAGATGGTAAGTTTAAACATCCATTACCATCACAACCTTCTGGAACAAGTGTTTTAGTATATGTTAAAGACGAGGAAAGAGAACTGGAAAGTGATAGGACCATAGTTAAAGTGAATAGAACGGGGCCAAATCAACCAGAGATAAATAGCATAACTAATAAAGTTAGCGTAATAAATGGTAGTTTAAATGACAACGATGCCTTGCCTATTGTAATTGTTGATGGCAATGTATATGTCTCTGAAGACCAAGGCAGAGAAAGATATGAGATAAGTTCTGTCTATCAGCCTGGCTATAGAATTATAGAAACGGAAATTGCGGTATCAGAAGATGGCTACTTTGCAATGATCATCCCACCACAACAGGCAGATAAAAGCATAACAATATATAATATTGACCATATAGGAAGAAACAGCAGGATATATTCTTCCAAGGTAGTAGAAGTTGCTCCTAATGCTCCTACTGTATATGAAGTTAGTAATATTGAAAAATCCCTTAAAGGATTTGTTCCTTCAAGCTCTAATTCAGTATATGAAGTGATTTTAGAAATTGGGGATAATAGTTATACAAGCAATACAGACAGAAACGGTAATTTTTCATTTGAATTCACAGATCAGTTACAGGCAGGACAAAAGCTGACAGTAACTACTAAGGAT
>CAZPWO010000053.1:5998-8100 GCA_964590525.1 uncultured Herbinix sp.
TACGAAACAGATGTTTATCGCTACGATGAGGACAATGATCAGTATATTTACACTTTTAATACTGACCGAGATAATTCCGGAAGAAAAGTTAGTATAAGTGCATCTAATGCAAGTGGAACAAGTAAGCCATATACTACTAAAACAATCAAAGTTTCTCCGGATAAGCCGAAAGTAGAATCCCTTAAATCAGGAGACAAATCTGTAAAAGGTAAGGTTGAGATTTTAGGTGATGGGACTCAGATATATACCAAGATAGGTAAAAAGACTTATGAAGGAATTGTGACAGAAGATGGCAAGTTTACAATTAAAGTTCCTAAACTTAAAGAAGGCAGTGTAATAAGAGTATGGGGTCATAATGAAGCTGGAAGAGGACCACTTACTAAGATAAAAGTAGTTAAATAAATCAAAAAACTAGTATATATTATAAAAACCCGCTATATAGCCAAAGGCTTGTCTAGCGGGTTTTTTATTTAAATTTGAATTAAAAAAACTATATATTAATTTAGTTGATTATATAAGGTTATTGTAGTATAATTTTCAAGGATTATCATACGTTGTCGTACAAGGTTAGATAATATCAATATTACATAATAGGGAGGATAACATCATGGAAAACAATAGTAGTGGAAAAGGTACTGCATCATTGGTTCTAGGTATAATTAGTGTAGTATTTATTTTTACAGGAACATTTGCACTTATAGGCATGATTTTGGCTATCGTAGGACTAGTGCTAGGAATTCAAGGGAAAAAAGAAAATCCAGAGGACGGTAAGGCAAAGGCAGGGGTAGTATTAAGCATAATTGGACTTGTACTATGCGCACTATCTTTTATAGCATGTGTTGCATGTGTTGGTGCAATAGCTAGTCTGTAGAAGTATATTTTATAAGAACCAAAAGGGCTTTTGCATTATTTGCATTAGCCCTTTCTTAAAGGAGGCACACATGTTACCAACAATAACAATATTTGGAAAAATAGTGGCCATGTATGGATTAACCATTGTAATAGGTATATTTATTGGAATTGCAATCGCACTATTAAGAAGAAAAAGGCATAATATAGATAAGGATGATATAATATTTTCGGCTTGTTATGCAGGTATTGGCCTAATTATTGGAGCAAAATTAATATACATAATTACAATAATTCCAGGGCTTATTGCAAATTGGGATCTTATATCAAGTGACATTCATAATCTCTTATATATTCTTACATCAGGCTTTGTTTTTTACGGTGGTTTAATAGGTGCTGTAATTGGATACTACATTTATTGTAGGCAGTATAAGATAGATTTTATAAAGTTAATAGACCTTATGGCGCCGTCTATACCAATAATTCATGGAATTGGTCGCATTGGTTGTTTTTTTGCGGGTTGTTGTTATGGTATTAGATATGAGGGATATTTTCATCTTATTTTTAAGAATTCCCCGGTTGCACCTAATGGGATTGCTTTATTTCCTATACAATTGTTAGAAAGTATGTGCAATATTGTGGCAGGTGTTTTACTTATAATATATGCAAGGAAAGATAGAAAACCAGGGCAAGTAATTGGACTTTATATTATCTATTATTCAATAGCACGATTTTTATTAGAATTTCTTAGGGGGGATATAATGAGGGGTGTATTTTTACATGTATCAACTTCTCAGTGGATTAGTTTGGCTATGTTACCAATAGGATTATACCTTTTATTAGGTCATAAAGAAAAAAAAAATAACTGAGATTATAAGGGCTTTTGAATTGATTATCTATGTAACATATAGTATAATTTGTTTAACTTAGTAAAAAACAATAGTGCATTAAGCAATATTGGCATAATAGGGAGGAAAATGTATGAGCAGTGAGGATAAAGGAATTGCATCATTAGTTTTTGGTATAGTGAGTATAATATTTATATTTACAGGAACTTTTGCATTTATAGGTATGATTTTGGCTATCATAGGCCTTGTTCTAGGTATTAATGTTAAAAAGGAGAATCCTGAGGATGGTAAAGCAAAAGCTGGTGTAATTTTATCTCTAATCGGTCTTGCACTATGTGCAATATCTTTTTTAGCATGCGTAGCATGTACAGCATGTATTGGTGTAGGTTTTTCTAATATGTTCTA
>CAZPWO010000053.1:8200-13332 GCA_964590525.1 uncultured Herbinix sp.
TAGCATGCGTAGCATGTACAGCATGTATTGGTGTAGGTTTTTCTAATATGTTCTAAGTTATTGTAGAAGGCTTCCTGGAGTTCAGACCAAAATTTAACAGGGGTTACTCCTGGATCAATTCTTTGTTTCAATTAGGAATTGGCCGGGTTATTCATATGTTTTTTTGAGCCATTATGCTAATATTGGCGCTTATTATATATGATTTTATTAATACAAAAAGGAGTAGGCATATGGATAAAGTGGTCTTTACTTTTACTATGTTTGTTAAGATTAAGTATTTAAGGATAGGTAGAAAACGACAATAGAATATGATAATATAAAGCTGTAAAACCAATTAAATCAACATGGCATGTTAACAATTGGCAATACAGCTTTTTTTATAAAATAAAACCTTTTAGACTAGGTTTATTGTGACCTATTGCTTAAAATAGCAGATGAAGATAAATGGAACTAGAAGAATATATAATTCGTCTAATTACTATAAGGTAAAGTGAGAAAGGTTTTTTGCTAATAATTATAAAAGAGGAGGAGTTTATGAAGAAGACAAGGTCAAAAGTTATATTGTTTTTAACTTTATTACTTACATTGGGCTTATTAGTAAGTGGGTGTGCTAAAAGTAATGATTATTCCACTAATGAATCAATCCGGGATTATGAAAAAGCAGTAAGTGATAAAGAGTATGGGGATTATAGTCCTGGTAGTGTGGATACTGACAAAGCTGAAGAAAGTAGTCCTAGCTCTGGTTCAAGTGGTTTAGACCTAGTTACAGATGATGGTATTTCAGATTCCCTTGATATGGAGAAGGTTATCCGTAAGGTTAATCTAGAAGTAGAAACCATGGAGTTTGACGATTTGGTTAATAATATAGAGTTTGAAATAAGTAATTTGGGAGGTTATGTTGAGCATTCTGATATAAGTGGTAGAAGTTATGATTATGGGCATAGAAATCGTCATGGTAGAATTGTAGCTAGGATACCAAAAGTGAGGCTAGATGATTTTGTAGATATTGTAGGATATAATTCCAATGTAGTTAACCAGTCTCAGTCAGCGGAGAATGTTACCTTAGATTATGTGGACACCGAAAGTCGTAAAAAAGCTTTAGAAATTGAGCAGGAGAGAATATTTGAGTTATTAGAAAAAGCAGATTCAATTGATATGATAATTACATTAGAAGGTCGCTTAACATCCATAAGATATGAATTGCAAAATCTTGAGACCAAATTAAGAACAATTGATAATAAGGTTGATTATAGTACTGTAACAATTAATATAAATGAAGTTCAGAGAATGACACCAGAAATAGTTGAAAAGCCAACAGTTATTTCTAGGATTAAAACAGGTTTTACAGAAAGCATATACGATTTAACTGAAGGATTTAAAGATTTCTTTGTATGGTTTGTGGTTAATCTTCCTTATATTATAATCTGGCTAATAGTTATTGCCATAGTTACATTTATTGCAAGAAGGGGATATGTTAAAAGGAAGAAAAGAAAAGAGATAGGACTTGCACGGGATGATAGAGAAGATGATGGTTTAAATGATGATACCCAGAATAAGTAATATAGAAAATTAAATTAAAATAAGATAAAACAATAAGCTGAGATGTCAAAATATCGATAGCCTATAATAGTATAAAAAGTATATACTGTGATAAAAGTATATGTTATGATAATACTATAGGTTAAGAAGATATATTGAATCTCAGCTTATCTTTTTAAGATTAAAAAAAGCATGGGATTAAAGTAGATAAGATGATTTTTATATAATAATAAAAAACATAAGTAGCATTTTCACACAGTTGAATGGAGGAGTATTATGGACAAAACACCAACAGCTCATATAGGGGCAAAAGTAGGAGATATTGCAAAGACAGTGCTTTTACCTGGAGACCCACTAAGGGCTAAGTTTATAGCGGATACCTATCTAGAGGAGGTAGTTTGTTTTAATGAAGTAAGGAACATGCTGGGTTTTACCGGAACATATAAAGGAAAGAAAGTTTCTGTTATGGGTAGTGGAATGGGTATGCCATCTATGGGAATCTATTCTTATGAGCTTTATAATCTTTATGATGTAGATAAGATTATCCGTGTAGGGTCAGCAGGAGGTATAACTGATGATATTAAACTTCGTGATCTTGTAATTGGCATGGGAGCATCCACAAATTCCAATTATGCAGTTCAGTATAAGTTACCAGGGACATTTGCTCCTATTGCGGATTATGGAATGGTCCGCGATGCTGTAGAAGCTGCTGATAAATTAAATATAAAGACATTAGTAGGGAATGTTCTTTCCTCTGACACTTTTTACGATGATAATGAAGAAACTAATTCCTTATGGAAGAAGATGAATGTCTTATGTGTTGAGATGGAAGCGGCAGCTCTTTATATGAATGCTGCTAGAGCTGGCAAAAAGGCCCTTGGCATCTTTACAATCTCTGATCATGTATTTACGGGACAAGCACTTTCCGCACAAGATAGGCAAAGCACCTTTAATGAAATGATGGAAATTGCCCTAGAAATTGCATAAATACTTTTAGCTTTTATAAAGATATAAAGAAAGGTATGGTTATTAACATGAATCAGAGTGAAATACTAGGAAAAGTGGATCACACCTTGTTGTCCCAGACGGCAACTTGGGAAGAGATAAAAGAAATTTGTGATGAGGGGATTAAGTATAATACAGCTTCTGTTTGCATTCCCCCTTCATATGTAAAGAATGTTAAAGAGTATGTGAAAGATAAGGTTAAAGTCTGTACAGTAATTGGATTTCCTAATGGATATAATACAACAGCTGTTAAAATCTTTGAAACTAAGCAAGCTATAAGTTCGTCTGCGGACGAAATAGATATGGTGATCAACATAGGAATGCTAAAAGATGGTAGAGACGAGAAACTTTTTAATGAAATTAAACTTATTAAAGAAATATGTGGACATAGAATACTTAAAGTTATTATTGAAAGCTGTCTACTAACTAAAGAAGAGAAAATCAAGATGTGCCAAATTGTAACAAGGGCAGGGGCTGATTATATTAAAACCTCCACAGGATTTTCAAAATCAGGTGCAACACTTGACGATGTAGAATTATTTGCAAAACATGTTGGTAAAGAGGTTAAAATCAAGGCAGCTGGTGGAATTTCTTCATTTGATGATGCTAAAAAGTTCATAGAGCTTGGGGCATCTAGGTTAGGAACTAGTAGGTTGGTCAATATTGTTAAAAGTGGGGGATAATAGATGGAAAAACAAGGTCTAGTAAGTAGGTCTATTATAAAGAATCTTATTAGAGATGCCATAAGTGGTATGGATATGTCCTATGCTCCTTATTCCCAGTTTAAAGTGGGAGCAGCATTATTAACTAGAAAAAACAATACTTATATAGGTTGCAATGTGGAAAATGCTTCTTTTTCTGCTACAAATTGTGCTGAAAGAACAGCGATTTATAAGGCAGTAAGTGAGGGGGAAAAAGAATTTATAGCCATTGCCATAGCTGGAGGGGCAGCAGGTGTACTTACAGATTACTGTCCACCTTGTGGTGTTTGTCGCCAGGCCCTGAGGGAATTTGTAGATCCTAAAAAGTTCATGGTTATATTAGCAAAAACTACGGAAGATTATTCAGTTTATTTCCTAGAGGAATTATTGCCCCTTAGCTTTGGACCAGATAATCTGAACAAATACTAATCTATACTAATAATAGTTATTAGTATAAATCATACATGGTAGGGGAAAAAACATTATTATGTCTTCCGAATAATTATACCTTATGATATAATAAGTTATAAAATGATTTAACGCAATGAATCAATAAAGCGTAAAACATATAAGATTAAGCATGTATTTATTATGCAAACACATGGAAAGGAACGATATAATATGTATTCATTTGATGAGGTTAAAGATTTTGATCCAGAGATAGCTGAGGCAATTAGTCTGGAAAATAGGAGGCAAAGTGAACATGTTGAATTAATTGCTTCTGAAAACTTTGTAAGTAAAGCTGTAATGGCAACTGTGGGGAGTCCTTTAACTAATAAGTATGCAGAAGGATATCCAGGAAGAAGATATTACGGAGGTTGTGAACACGTAGATACAGTTGAAAGCCTAGCAATTGAAAGGGCCAAAGAATTATTTGGCTGTACTTATGTTAATGTTCAACCACATTCAGGAGCTCAAGCTAATACGGCAGTATATTTTGCTTTAATAAAGCCAGGAGATACTATTCTTGGAATGAATTTGGATCATGGGGGACATTTAACCCATGGAAGTCCAGTTAATATTAGTGGAAGTTATTTCAACATTGTTCCTTATGGTGTAGATGATAAAGGATTTATTGACTACGATGAATTAAGAAGAATCGCAAAAGAGTCTAAACCAAAGCTTATTGTTGCTGGAGCTAGTGCCTATGCAAGAAAGATTGATTTTAAGGTATTTAGGGAAATAGCAGATGAAGTAGGGGCATTTTTAATGGTGGATATGGCTCATATTGCAGGTTTAGTGGCAACTGGACATCATCAAAGCCCTATACCATATGCTCATGTAACCACTACAACTACTCATAAGACCTTAAGAGGTCCTAGGGGCGGGATGATACTATCTAGTGAAGAGTTTGCCAAGGAACACAAGTTTAATAGAGCAGTATTTCCTGGAATCCAAGGTGGGCCACTAATGCATGTAATAGCAGCTAAGGCAGTTAGCTTTAAGGAAGCTTTAGAACCTAGCTTCAAGGATTATTCTAAAAGGGTAATTGATAATGCTAAGGCCCTATCAGATGGTCTAATAAAGCGTGGATTTGATATAGTTTCTGGTGGAACAGACAACCACTTAATGCTAGTAGATCTTCGAAGTATGAATGTAACAGGTAAAGATGCGGAAGCTTTATTAGAGAAGGCTAATATAACATGTAACAAGAATACCATACCTGATGATCCAGCTCCTCCATCAGTAAGCAGTGGAATCCGTCTTGGATCCGCAGCAGTAACCACAAGGGGTTTTAATGAAGAAGATATGGATGTAGTAGCAGAAGCAATATATTTACTTATAAAAGATGCTGATGCTAATACAGAAAAAGCAAAAGAAATGATGAAAAGATTAACAGACAAATATCCTTTATATTAAAAATTATAATGGGACAGGGTAGAAGTA
>CAZPWO010000054.1:0-13146 GCA_964590525.1 uncultured Herbinix sp.
GAAAAGAGGTAAGCAAGCACAATGCCAAGAAATCTAGTTATTGTAGAGTCTCCGGCTAAGGCTAAGACAATTAAAAAATTTTTAGGAAGAAACTATGTGGTACTTGCATCAAATGGTCACGTAAGGGATATGCCTAAGAGTCAATTAGGCTTTGACATAGAGAATGATTATGAACCAAAGTATATTACCATAAGAGGTAAAGGTGATATATTAGCAAAACTTAGGAAAGAAGTTAAGAAGGTTGATAAAGTATACCTTGCAACTGACCCTGACCGTGAAGGTGAGGCTATTTCCTGGCATTTATATTTCGCTTTAAAACTAGAAAACAAGAAGACCAGTAGAATAGCATTTAATGAAATAACTAAAACCGCAGTAAAGGAATCCTTAAAAAATGGACGAGACATTGACATGGGTCTGGTAAATGCACAACAAGCCAGAAGAATGTTAGATCGTATGGTGGGTTACCGAATTAGTCCTTTACTATGGGAGAAAATAAAAAGGGGACTAAGTGCTGGAAGGGTGCAATCAGTAGCCCTAAGAATTATTTGTGATAGGGAAGATGAAATAAATGCATTTGTATCAGAGGAATATTGGTCACTTGAGGCTGAATTTGATTTAAAAGGTGAAAAGAATCCACTTCTTGCTAAGTGTAATAGCTATAAGGGGGAAAAATTGACGATTTCCTCCAAAGAAGAGATGGAGAAAATCGTAAAGCAATTAGAAAATGGAGAATTTGTGGTTGAAGATATAAGAAAAGGTAGTAGACAGCGTAAGCAACCATTGCCATTTATAACAAGTACTTTACAACAAGAGGCTGCTAAATCACTGAATTTTTCAACTAAGAAGACCATGTTAATAGCCCAGCAACTTTATGAAGGTATAGATATTAAAAAAGGTGGAACTCAAGGCTTAATAACCTATTTACGAACTGATTCAACAAGAGTTAGTGAGGAAGCAGATAATTTAGCTAAACAATATATAGAAGAAAATTATGGGGAAGATTTTGTAGCAAAAGAGAAAAAGGCTAAGGCTAAAGAAAAAACTAAAAAAACCCAGGATGCTCATGAGGCAATACGCCCTACCTTTGTTGAGTATACACCTGCTGATATTAAAGAGTCTTTATCAAGGGATCAATTCCGCTTATATCAGTTAATTTGGAGAAGATTTGTTGCTAGTAGAATGCAGCCGGCAAGATATGAAACATCTTCAATAAAAATTAATAGTAGAGGCTATCTTTTTACAACGACTAATTCCAAGCTAGTATTTGAAGGCTTTATGAAGGTTTATAAACAGGATGAAGAGAAAAAGGAAAACAATGCCTCCTTAGAGGGGCTAACTAAAGGAGATATCTTAGATATTAAGCAATTAATTGAGAATCAGCATTTTACTCAGCCACCTGCAAATTATACAGAGGCAACAATTGTTAAAACCTTAGAGGAGCTGGGAATTGGAAGGCCAAGTACTTATTCACCAACAATTAGTACCTTGTTATCAAGGCGCTACGTGATAAAGGAAGATAGAAAATTATATGTTACTGAGCTTGGGGAAGTTGTTAATGGTATTATGGTTAAAGCCTTTCCAAGTATAGTAGATGTGAATTTTACTGCTAACTTAGAGTCCCTTCTAGATAGTGTTGAAGAAGGTGAATTAGAATGGAAGACAATAATAAGAAATTTCTATCCAGATCTTGATGATGCTGTTAATGAAGCTTATGAAAAACTAGAAAAAATCACCATTGCAGATGAAGAAACAGATGTAATATGTGAGAAGTGTGGTAAAAATTTAGTAATTAAATACGGGCCCCATGGAAAGTTTTTAGCTTGCCCTGGTTTTCCGGAATGTAGAAACACCAAGACCTATCTTGAGAAAATAGGAGTAGGGTGTCCTTCTTGTGATGGGGATGTTGTAGTATTAAAAACGAAAAAGGGTAGAAGGTATTTTGGCTGTACTAATCATCCTGAATGTGATTTTGTCAGTTGGCAAAAGCCAACATCCCAGCGATGTGAAAAATGTGGCAAAACCATGTTGGAAAAAGGTAAAAAATTAGTTTGTATTGATGAACAATGTGGATATGTTATTGATAATCCAGATAAATAAAAGGAAATGTTAAAAGACTGTTAATTTTTTAGAGAAATCTTCTAGGAGGAAGCTTTTATGAGTGTTGAACTACTAGATAAAACAAGAAAAATAAATAACTTGTTGCATAACAATAATTCTCATAAGGTTGTTTTTGATGACATATGTATGGTGCTTAGTGATATATTAGCTTCCAATGTGCTTGTTATTAGTAAAAATAGCAAGATTTTAGGTATAAAGAATCGCGATGATATTAGAGAAATTGAACAATATATTGATAATAGAGTAGGAAGGCGAATTGACAGCTTGTATAATGAGAGATTATTGAACATTCTGTCAACAATAGAAAATGTTAACCTTTCTACACTAGGATTTTCTTTTGACAATAAGGATAAATATAAGGCTATAATTACACCAATAGATATAGCAGGTGAGAGATTAGGTACAATATTTATCTATAGAGAAAATGAATTATATGATATAGATGATATTATACTTTCTGAATATGGTAACACAGTTGTTGGACTTGAGATGATGCGTTCGGTTAATGAAGAGAATGCAGAAAAGAATAGAAAAATTCGAATTGTACGCTCAGCTATAAAAACCTTATCCTTTTCAGAGCTTGAGGCTATAACCCATATATTTAATGTTCTAGATGGACCAGAAGGAATTTTGGTTGCTAGTAGGATAGCAGATAGGGTTGGAATTACAAGGTCTGTAATTGTTAACGCACTTCGTAAATTTGAAAGTGCTGGTGTAATTGAATCCAGGTCATCAGGTATGAAGGGAACTTACATAAAGGTATTAAATGATGCGGTTTACCATGAGTTAGAGATAGGGAAAAACAAGGAATAAATGAAGTTGTAGAAAAAAGGGTTTCTAGAAGAAAACTTCTAAAGGTCCTTTTTTTATGCTCTTCCTAAAATAAGGGAGAAAAAACCATGAATTACTACAATAACATGCTAAAAAACACAAGGTCTAGTACTTTTCGACTATTTTTCTAAATACATCTTGTGTTTTTTTCAATATTAACTATAATTAAAGTAAGGAATATAGAGTTTTGTAATTTATCAAAGGAGTGAATTTATGATAGGTTCAAATACGTTTAATTACATAAACATTTTAGACAAAGCTGCAGATGCTAGCTGGAATAGAAATAAAGTGATTACTAATAATATAGCCAATGTAAACACACCAGGATATAAGCGCAAGGATGTAGAATTCGAGTCTTATCTAAGGTCGGCTCTTGGTGGGGGCGGCTCCCTTGATAAAAGAGTGGGATCAGCAAGGATTTCTAGTTTAGAAAGTCGTGTCTATACTGATAATGCCAACTTAAGCTATCGATTGGATGGTAACAATGTGGATATTGATACAGAGTCAGCTAAATTAGCACAGAATCAGATTCGTTACTATACCTTGTTGGATTCTATGACACAGGAATTTAATAGAATTAAGACGGTTCTTCAGTAGAATTAGTCTGTTTATCAAAACAAACTTTGACTGCTTTAATAAGGAGGTTTTATCTTGGCTATAAATGGAATGAATGTAAGTGCCAGTGGCATGACTGCTCAGCGCTTAAGAATGGATATTATATCCCAAAATATTGCAAATGTAAATACAACAAGGGATGAAAACGGAAGACCATATCGTAGAAAAGCGGTTGTTTTTCAAGAAAAGGATATGACACCCTTTTCACAAGTGATGATGAAAACAGCAGGAAATGTCGGCAGTGGAGTTAAGGTTACTAACATTATTCAGGATCAAGAAAGTGAAATGCGAAAAGTATACGATCCTACTCATCCCGACTCGGACAATGAGGGCTATGTAACACTGCCTAATGTTAATATTGTTCAAGAAATGACAGACTTAATAGATGCTACTAGGGCTTATGAAGCTAATGTAACAGCATTTAATGCTACTAAAAACATGGCTTTAAAAGGCTTGGAAGTAGGCAAATAAAATTGGAGGTAGAAGATGGATATTTCTTCGATTAGTAATTTAGGACAACAAAGTGTATATGGACTTAGCTCAGCATCCCTTCCCAGTAAAAGTGCAAATGCTACTTTTGAGGATTTATTTGATGCAGCTGTTGATATGGTGAAGGATACTAATGATTATATTAATTCTGCTGAGGAGTCGGAGATTGCATATGCTCTTGGGTTAACAGATAATACCCATGATTTGCAGGTTGCCCAGCAAAAAGCCAATATTGCATTACAATATACGGTAGCTATTAGAAATGGTGTATTAGATGCATATAAAGAGATAATGTCCTTGCAATTTTGATAGTATATAGTTAATTCACACCATAAATAAGAAAAATATTTAAGGAGCAAGGAAATGACAGAGAGGTTTAAACAGGTATCAACAAACCTACTAAAACAATGGAATAAGTTTACCAGCATGCAAAAAACTCTTATTATAAGTGTGGCTTTTGTACTACTTTTTGCATTTGTTCTTTTAGCTTTAGTTGTAGGGCGGGTAGAGTATGAAGTTCTCACTATTACAGAAAACACCAAACAGGCTAGTGAAGTAATTGATTTATTAGAAACAGAAGGAATTGAGTACAAGCTTGATTCAGATAAGGTGACAGTGTGGGTGGATCTTAAGTCTTATTCAGATGCAATTCTTCTACTTGCAAGCAATGACATGCCTTCTACTGGACTTACCCTTGATGAGCTTTTAGCTAACAGCTTAAGTACAACAAATAGTGATCGTACTCTTAAGCTGAATTTGTATGTGCAAAATCAATTGAGAAATTACATTATTACTATGGAGGGGGTAAAGGATGCCTATGTTTACTACATACCAGTAGAAAACAGTAACTCTATACTAATTGATGACAGGGATACCTCAGCAGGGGTTCTTCTTACAGTGGATGATGGTTTCAAGACAAAAACTGCAGAAACTATAGCTGAGCTAGTTGCCTCAGTTATAGGAAATGATTCATCAGAAAAGATAAAAGTCGTTGATTCAAATGGAAATCTCCTTTATGGAGGAGGAAGAGATTTATATTCTGGGACTGCTAATACAAATGAAGATTTTAAAGAAAGATTAAATAATACATTCATAAATAACTTATACTTAGGCTTCATTAAAATTGGCTTTGATGATGTGGAAATTATGCCGAATTTGAAGTTTAACATGGACAGAGTTAGTGAATTGTTTACTGAATATCTCCCTGTAGAAGGAGAAGAACAAGGTGTCTTTGGGCATTACTATTCCTATAGTTCGGAAAATGTTGGCCATTCTGGTGGGGGTATCCCAGGCACATCATCTAATGACGAAACAGATTATATGTTTCCGGATTCCTCATCTTCAACGGGAAATGTAGAAATAGAAGACATTGATTATATGCCCAATGAAAGAATAACAAATATAGAATATGAAGTAGGGGCTGTTATTCCCGAAGAGTCTTCTATTAGTGTTGTACTTAGAGAGTTTAACAACATCACCGAAGAAGATCTAGAGATGCTGGGAGAGTTAGACGGCATTACATTTGACCAATATGTGCTTGAGAACAGAGCAAAAGAAAGAATAGAAGTGGAACCTGATATTTACACAATGGTCTCTCTTGCTACTGGTATAGATGAGAGTAATATTCAGATTATGGCCTATAGGCAGCCGATTTTTATTCCTAAGATAGTTGAAGAAAGAAGCTTTACTAATTATCTACAGATAATTTTAGCTGTATTAATTGTAGTATTCATCTTGTATGTGGTATTCAGGGGAGTTTCTCCTGTTGAAGTTACGGAGATGGAGCCAGAATTATCAGTCGAAGAGTTGCTTTCAACCACACAGGAAGAAAAGGAACTTGAAGGTATTGAATTAGGAGAAGGCTCTGAGGTACGAAGAATGATTGACAAGTTTGTAGATGAAAATCCTGAAGCAGCTGCACAATTGTTGCGGAACTGGTTAAATGAGGATTGGGAATAAGGAGGGGAAACGCATGGCGAAAAAAGTAAGTTTTGGAGAGGTATCTGGATTGGAGAAGGCTTCTGTATTATTAATATCATTGGGACCAGAAAGATCAGCCAGTATATTTAAACATCTTAAAGAAGAAGAGATAGAACAATTAACCTTAGAAATAGCCAATACAAGAAGTGTAACCCCTTCAGTAAAGGACCAAGTTCTTGATGAGTTTTATGAAATTTGCCTAGCCCAGCAATATATTGCAGAGGGTGGGGTGAATTATGCCAAAGAACTCCTAGAAAGGGCATTAGGTGTTGATAAGGCCAGGGAGGTAATTGGTAAATTGACAGCTTCATTACAGGTTAGACCCTTTGAGTTTGTACGTAAAACAGATGCTTCTCAGCTACTTAATTTTATTCAGGACGAGCATCCACAGACCATTTCATTAATCCTGTCATATTTATCATCAGGTCAAGCAGCAGAGATATTATCTGCTTTAACTCCGGATAAACAGGCTGATGTTGCAAGACGTGTGGCACAGATGGATAGGACCTCTCCAGATGTTATAAAGGGTGTGGAAAAAATACTAGAAAGAAAGTTATCATCTTTGGTGAATCAAGATTATACTATCGTTGGTGGGGTTGATTCTATAGTAGATATATTAAATACAGTAGATCGTGGAACTGAAAAACATATTATGGAAACGCTTGAAATAGAGGAGCCTGAACTAGCAGATGAGATTAGAAGAAAGATGTTTGTATTTGAAGATATCTTAAGTCTTGACGATAAATCCATACAAAGAGTACTTAGAGAGGTTGACAATAACGAACTGGCTGTGGCCCTTAAAGGAGCCAATGAAGAAGTTCAACATGTTATATTCAATAATATGTCACAACGTCTATCTATGATGATACAAGAGGATATGGAATATATGGGACCTGTACGTCTTAAGGATGTTGAGGAAGCCCAGCAGAAGATTGTTAATATTATAAGAAAGCTTGAGGATTCAGCTGAAATCATCATTTCCAGAGGTGGAGGTGACGAAATAGTTGTCTAATTTAATAAAGTTTCATGCTGTCAGATATGAAGTGGGGCCTACCAGAACAATTACCTCCAAGCTAAAGCCTAATAACCAGGTAAAAGCTATTGATATGAACACAGAAGAATTCCAAGAAGGAATCGATGTACTTCCTGTTAAGGCAAAGGCTACTAAGGAAGATGTGGAAGTAGAAATATCGTATATGCTAAATGAAGCTAAAAAAGAAGCAGAAATGATTCTTACACAAGCAAAATTAGAAGCAGAAAGTATTAAGAAGGATGCATACACAGAAGGTGAAAAGCAGGGACACCATGAAGGACTTATGACTGCAAATAAAGAACTTGATCAAAAGAAGGAAGAGTTAGATAAGCAAGCTGACATTCAAAAGAAACAATACCATGATATGGTCAAAGAGCTGGAACCAACAATGGTTAGAATTATGACAAAGTTAATAGAAAAAATAACTGGTATCATAGTAGAAGATAAAGAAGAAGTTATTTTGCACTTAATAAAAAAGGCTTTTGAAAGTATGGGAAAAGCTGAAGAATACATTGTTAGGGTTAGCAGTGAAGACTTTGAATATGTTTCATCAAAGAAAGACTATCTAAGGGCGGCTATTAATAATGAGTCAAGCCTTACAATACGAGAAGATTCAAGTCTTAAAAAAAACCAATGTACAATCGAAGATGATTTTAAATTAATAGATAGCAGTTTGGATGTACAATTAAAAAATTTAATTACTGATTTAAGATTATTGCTTTAAGGTTACTGGTAAGTTATGAAAAGCATAGCTTGTAGTAGATGAAGGAAACGAGCTGAATATGGGGAATATTGATATAGAAAAATATAATAGACTGTTAGAAAAAGATTTTGTTGAGGAGATTGGTAGAGTTGTAAAGCTAGTCGGTTTGACTATTGAAGCAACTGGACCAAGGTCTAATTTGAATGATGTGTGCTATATAACATGTGAAAATCAAGAAGAATCTAAATTAGCAGAGGTAGTAGGTTTTAGGGAAAATCGAATAATATTAATGCCCTATGATGATATGACAGGGGTTGGATTGGGAAGCTTTGTACACAGTATGGGAACATCTTTTCAAGTTCCTATAGGAGAACAGCTTCTAGGCAAAACATTAGATGGTCTTGGAAACCCAATAGATGGAACAAAATTAGACAATATAAAGTATTATCCAGCAGAAAACCAACCACCAGATCCATTACAAAGAAAAATCATAGATGAAGTATTGCCCCTAGGAGTAAAGGCGGTGGATTCACTATTAACGGTTGGAAAGGGTCAAAGGATTGGAATCTTTGCAGGAAGTGGTGTAGGTAAAAGTACCCTACTAGGTATGTTTGCTAGAAACACCAAAGCAGATGTTAATGTAATTGCTTTAATTGGTGAGCGTGGTAGGGAAGTAAGAGAATTCATTGAAAGAGATCTGGGAGAAGAAGGGATGAGGCGTTCAGTAGTAGTTGTAGCCACATCAGATAAACCAGCTCTGATTCGTAAAAAGGCTGCAAATACTGCAACTGCAATAGCGGAATACTTCAGAGATCAAGGTAAAGATGTATTGCTTATGATGGATTCCCTAACAAGATTTTCTATGGCCCAAAGAGAGATAGGTCTAGCCTCGGGTGAGCCGCCAGTATCTAGAGGATATCCTCCTAGTGTTTATTCTGAGATGCCTAAGTTGTTAGAAAGAGCAGGGTGCTCAAATATAGGTTCTATTACTGGCTTATATACGGTATTGGTTGATGGTGATGACTTTAATGAACCAATAACAGATACAGCTAGAAGTATATTAGATGGTCATATTATGCTTTCTAGAAGCCTTGCTCAAAAAAATCATTATCCAGCTATAGATGTTCTTCAAAGTATCTCCCGAGTTATGAACTCTATAATAGAAGCTAAACATAAAAGTGCAGCTGCTAAGCTTAAGAATGTAATGGCTACATATCAGGAAGCAGAAGATTTAATAAATATTGGTGCTTATAAGGCAGGTTCCAATGAAGAAATAGATTATGCAATATCAAAAATCAGGGCAGTAAAAGATTTCCTTAAACAGGATGTGGAAGAAAAATTTGACTTCAAGGAAGAGGTTAGATTATTAGAGGAGATATTTGATGAATAATGAAAAAATTCAAATATAGTATGGAAAGCATACTGCGAATAAACATTAAGCTAGAGGATCAAGCAAGAAATAATTATAGTATTGCTAGGAGTCGACTTACGGAAGAGGAAGAAAAGCTTGCTATGATAAAGAGCAGGAAGATAAAATATGAAAATGACCTAAGGAAAGAAAGAAGCGCCAAGCTGACTTTACTTAAGATAAGAGAATGTGAACAAGCCATTGAAACTATGGAAGAAAAGAGACAATATCAGTCTAATATTGTAAGGAATGCAAAAAACAGGTTGGAAGTTGCACAAATACGACTAAGTAAAGCAGTTATGGAAAGAAAAACACATGAAAAATTAAAAGAAAAAGCATGGGACGAATATTTGATAGAGTATGAAGCAGAGCAGCAAAAAGAAGTTGATGAGCTTAACAGTTTCAAGTTTAGTAGGCCCAAGCTAAACCAGGAGGATGGATAATGGCAAGAAAAGAAAAAAAGCCTGTAAGGGACAATGAAAACGATAAAAAATTTCTTACCATACTTGTAGCAATTCTAATCTCTGTCCTATGGTTGGCTATATTTGTTTTATTAATAAAGTTAGATGTTGGAGGATTTGGATCTGGTGTATTACGTCCTGTATTAAAGGATGTTCCTATACTTAATTTGATATTACCAGATGTATCAGATAAACAGCTAGCTAAGGAATATGGCTATGGATACGACAATATAGGAGAGGCAAATAAACGTATAGATGAATTAGAAGAGATATTATCAGAATTATTAACTGATGAATATGATGATCCTGAAAGAGCAGACAACATAGAAGAATTAGAGGCGGAAATAAACAGGCTTAAGGTATTTGAAAAAACCCAAGAGGAATTTGAAGAAAGGCAAAAAGAGTTTGATAAAAATGTAGTTTTTGCTGAAGCTGCTCCAGATCTTGAGGACTATAAAAAATATTATGAAGGTATTAATCCAGCCAATGCAGAAAACATCTACAGACAGGTTGTTGAACAACTGCAATATTCTACTTCCATATCAGAAAAGGCTGAAATATACAGGAACATGAAACCGAAAAATGCTGCTGAAATACTTGAGACTTTGTCAGCAGACCTTGAAGCAGTATCACAAATCTTGCTCTCTATGAGGCCAAAAGAAAGTGCAGCAATAATGGCTGAGATGGACAGTCTTTTTGCAGCAAAGGTTACCAAAAAGATGCTTGACATGGACGCAGAAAGATTGGATAACTAAGATTGATTACACCCAAGGTAAGTTACATATAAACCTTGTTGTAATATATAAAATCATATGAGAAAGGAGGGAGAATGATGGTGCAAAGTATTATGCCTACAGCAAAGTTTCTTGTAAGTGATAGATCTGCAGGAGGAGGTTTCCAAGCAACAAAAAACAGCAATGGCTTTGATAAATTAATGAAGATGAATAAGCCTAAAGCAAATAGTAGTTTAGAGCCTAAGGAAAATCCTATGAACAAAGGAAAAGCCTCTAATACTGATATAACCAGTAGCAAGCCTTTAACAAAACCACCAAAGGCAAGGGATAACAAGTTGCCAAAGGAAGACAAAAAACAGATGCCTTCAGAAGAGGTTGACCAGGAAACCCTAGCTCAGGTTCAGGCGATGTTACAGACAATAGAGGAAGCTGTGATGAGACAATTAAATCTTTCTGAGGAAGAACTAAGTCAATTAATGATAGAAGAAGGAATAAGTTTCACGGATTTGATTGATGAAGAAACACTAAGACAGTTGACTCTTATCTCACAAGGACAAACAGACATAACAAGCTTTTTAACAGATGAAGGATTAGTAGATAGCTTACACAATCTATTAGAAACAGTTGAAGCGCTCAAAGAAGATTTGGGAATGGAAGAAAATCCAGAACAGCTAAAAGAGATTTTAGAAATCTTGTCTATTGATGAATCATTAGAAGAGTCTGGAAATGGTAAAGTTTTTAATGTTGTTCCAGAGGACGATAAGCTAAGAGAATCTAAAAGTGACCTTGATAATAAATCAAATCATTATAATGAGGGCTTAGAAGTTAGTAGGGAAAATATAAGCGAGACTACCTTTAACAATCCACTTTCTAACCTATCTGAAAGCAAACTTGATGGTCAAGGTCAAGGTCAGGCAGGCAATGATGAGCAGAAGTTAAATGAAAGTGAAAACTGGAGTGATTTTGTAGACAATCTGACAGGAGCATTCGAAGAAACAAAGATAAGCTCCACTGCAGACATGGTGAAAGTTGTTCAAGTAAGAGAGATTGCCAATCAGATTATTGAACAGGTTAAAGTTATTATTAAGCCTGAGCAAACATCAATGGAACTTCAATTAAATCCTGAGAATTTAGGTAAAGTAAATCTGTCCGTTGTTTCTATGGATGGCAATATGACAGCAAAATTTCTAGTAGAAAATCAACTTGTCAAAGAGGCAATTGAAAGTCAGATGCAGGAGTTAAAAGACAAGCTAATAGAACAGGGAGTTAAAGTAGAATCTATAGAAGTTGCAGTTGAAAGTAATGGTCTTTGGCAAAACAATCAGGAGTCAGGAAATCAGAATCAACAAAACAGTCCAAAAGGATCAAGGGCCAGGATTAGCCTAGAGGAAGCTTTAAGTATGGAAGAAGATCTAGAGGACCAATTAGCTAATGTGACTCTTACCAGTATGGATGGTGATTTAACAGAAGATTCAGGAATGCAAATTGACTACACGGCTTGATTCCATATTCTAAAGAAAGGAAGTGAAACATGGGTGATTTAATACAAAATGTAACAAACGGTATTATTGAGCAGACAAGATCTAGTTCCCAGGAGACAACTAACAATGGATTGGGTAAAGATGCATTTCTCAAGCTTTTAGTTACACAGATGCAGTACCAAGACCCTTTAAATCCTAATACAGATACTGAATTTATTGCACAACTGGCAACCTTTTCTCAATTAGAGGAGCTACAGAATATAGGTGCATTATCAACTAATTCACAGGCATTAAATCTAGTAGGAAAAAATGTTGTTGTTAAAACAGAAGATTCCACAGGAAAAGTCGGCATGGTTAGTGGCAAAGTTGACTTCGTTAATATATCAGGTGGTAAAGCCCAGTTATCTATTGCTGGTAATTTGTATTCAGTTGAACAACTAGACACAGTTATTGATGATGAGTATATATTTATGCAAGGCTTGCCAGGAATCAAAGAAAAGATTGTTTTAGAATTTGATGGAGAAAATCCTGAAGATTTAGTTTTTACAGTTGATATGGGTAAAGAGAGTACTTCTGCCGATGCAGTTGCAATAGTTTTAGATGGTCAACTTATAGACCAAGAGTTTGTACAAGTAACCGAAGGTAAAGTAACAATATCCAAGGAAGCATTTGTAAATCGTGATAATGGAGTTTATAATTTGACGGTTATATTTAACGATCCTTTTCTAACAAAGGTAGACGACATGGTTACTTTACAGGTTAAGAATTTTAATGAATTTATTTAATGAAATGGGTGATAAAATATGAAAATACCAGCTAATCAATTTCCTACGATTGAGCAGATGACTGATCAATTAAAGACAAGTAATAATTTAAAAACTCAAAAAAAGAATCATAATGGTCTTTCCTTTAGTGAGCTACTAAAAGGCAAACAATCGGCGGAGAAAACTAAGGAATTGACTTTTTCCAAACATGCAAATGAGCGCCTAGCAAATCGCAATATAGATTTGACTGATGATCAATATCAGAGATTGGAGACTGGTGCAAAAAAAGCTGGAGAAAAGGGAATTAATGAGTCCCTAGTAATGATAGACAACTTGGCATTCATCGTTAGTGTTAAAAACAATACTGTTATTACAGCAGTTAATGATGGTGAAGACAGAATATTTACTAATATAGACGGAGCAGTAATCATGTAGAAGCTGGACCTTTATGGAAGCTTAAGTATTCATGACTGATTGATTGAATACAAGTGATTACCTAATAATAAGGAGGTCATTTATTATGATGAGA
>CAZPWO010000055.1:0-13062 GCA_964590525.1 uncultured Herbinix sp.
TTCCCTGATGTAAGGGATAATAACCAGTATCATACCACTGGTTTTTCTTTTCTTCCGCTGTTACTTCCTTCGCTGTAGCAGCATCCACCACCATGGTATTTAAAAAGGATGATATAAGATAAGTAAATATAGCAATTGTTAAATAAAAATGTTTCTTCATTGTGGCTCCTTTCTATTAGGATTGTTCAGAGTGGCTCCTTTCATTAAGGCAAAATGACGATTCCCATTTATCATATAATTGTGCTATGTTTTACCACGACAATAACATAGCTAGAAGAAAGAATCAAATAATAAAGTTTTATGGAATTATAATATAAAGAGCTAAACAGATAAATCCATTTAGAAAAATCAGACAAGAATATGTGAAGATTTTGTGAAAACTATCTGGTAAACTTGACAGAAGCAAAAGCGTCTGTTATAGTACATATAGAACAAGCAAACAGAACCAGAATATTAGAAGGTTCTTAACATAGTAAGTAAAGTTAAAATTTTAAGGAGGAATGTTTTATGTTATTACCAAGTGTATTTAGAAGCAGTTTTGTAAATAGTTTTTTTGATGATGTATTTGACTACCCAAGTAAGGTTAAGACCTATACCAGGCTAATGAACACTGATGTTAAGGAGCTGGATAACGAATATCAGGTAGATATTGAGCTAGCAGGCTTTGATAAAGAGGACATTAAGCTGGAGCTTAAGGATGGAAGTCTAACAGTTAGAGCAGAGAAAAGGACTGAAAAGGAAGAGAAGAAAGAAAAGGGCAAGTACATTCGTAAGGAACGCTATAGTGGCACTTGCAGTAGGACTTTCTATCTGGGTGACCATGTGGAGGAAGAAGACATTCATGCATCCTTTAAAAATGGTCTACTAAGAATAGTCTTCCCTAAGGATAAAGAAAAGGAAGCAGTTGAAGAAAAAAGATATATACCAATTGATGAATTATAAAAAGCTAATTCAATAAAGATTATTGAGTAATAGTAAAAAAGACAGGAAGTTTTTTGTAAACTCCCTGTCTTTTTTCTTGTTGGCAAGTGAATTGCCCAAAACTAATAGTAAATCATATGAACCCTAGCATACTGGATACCTAACTCAGCTATTGCCATACCCATGGCAAAAAAGGATAAGATAATAATTAAGAAAAATGCTGTTTTATCATATACAAGTTTATTTACTTGTTCATCCTTTTTAAAGTTTGCTAATAATATTTCCAATCCAAGAAATATAAAAATAATAGGCCATAATTTAAATATAAATTCATAAGATAGGCTATCAATAAAGCTCCCTAGTAGGAAAAGCAGGCCAAATGAGATAAGTATTATACCTAAAGTGAAGGTTCCGACCTTATGAGTTCTCATTTTCACTTCCTCCTTTATGGTCACTTTCATCTAGCTCTTGCTTCTTCCCACGGATTAAATAAATTCCCAATAGAATAATAGCAAATCCAATGACAAGCTGTGGCATATAGTGTCCAAACGAATAGATAAAGTGCCTTAAATAATCCGGTAGGATATTACGAAATATGGAGTAGAGATTATTCCATAGGACTGTAAAACCAATAATAATAAGTGTCACAGCAATAATGTTACGATATTTTCCCTGAAGATCTTGGTAGGACCTGTCTTTCAGAAAATCAGGAAGTAAGATATAGTCATCTTCTAATGCATAAAATTCCTCATCTGCTGTGGACCGTAGATTATGGACATCAAAGAAACTGTAGAACCACACTATCAAAGCTGTAAGCATAAGTGGACCCATATTAAGCCAAACACTTATGAAAATTATAAGGAAAAATCCTGACATCAGGCTCAGTCCTCTTTTCATAAATCCCATATACATATGCCCTGCTCCTGGTAAAAGTGAAAAAATAAATGTAAAAAAGTTATTCTTCTTTTTGATCATTTTCTATAACCTCCGTATCAATAATGGTATTTGAAAATTCTAAAATTTGATTAGTAAATTGATCCATGCTATTTCGTATTGAAGATGTAAAAGAGGGGTGGTCCATATAACTTAGTCTAGTCTCAGTAGGTATATTAATTTCCTTATTGCTAGAGTAGTCAGTCATATTAGATGTAAGGACTAGCAAGGCAATAGCAGCAGCTGAAGCAGTAATAACCCTAAGGCTGTAGGTAAATAATTGCATCCCCTTGGAAGGTAACTTGGAATTTCTTGTTTTCTGTAGATTTATATGCTTTGTACTATTAAGTATATTGGCTTTCATATCAAAGGGGGCTGAGATTAATTCTTCTTCCATTGACTCTGCCAATAAATTAGAGCACTTATTACAGGAGCCAATGTGTTCTAAAAACTTCTCTAAATCTGACTGACTTAATTGAGCTTGATGGAAAGCAGATATGTCAGAAGAAGAGATATGTTCCTTAATATTCGAATCCTCTGGTCTATTAATAATTTTATTATTCATTTTCCTTACCCCCTTCTAAGTACTTTTTCCTAAGCATAGCCCTGGCCCTATAAATTTGGCTTTGGACTGTTTTCAATTTCTTGTCTGTTTTTTCAGCAATCTCTTTTGCCGTTAACTCATTGTAGAAATAATCTATTGCAATATCCTTGTAAGGAGCTTTAAGATTGCTACATCGTTTATAAAGCTGTTTTCTTACTTCATCTTCCAATACGTTTTCCTCAGGAGAAGCTTCTAAATTTTCTTCTTGAAGAAAATATGTTTCTTCAGTAGGTACAATTCTTCGACTAGCAGCTTTTATATAATCCAAACATTTGTTTGTAGCAATCCGACTAAGCCAGGCTTTCTCATATTGCCGGTCAAAAGAGTGTAGGTTTTTGTAGGCGGAGATAAATGTTTCTTGCGCTAGATCCTGTGCCTCAAAGTAATCGCCGACTATTTTGAAACATATTGAATATATCAAATTTTGATAAGTATCAATTAGATACTCATAGTATTGGTCATTGTTAATTCTATCCGCCTCCTTTCCCACTCATTAATTATAACGATACTTAAATGTATTTGTCTTCAATAATTTATAAAATAGACTATATATTTATATATTGATTAATAATGAAAGATATTGTAATGTATAGGAAAGGACATAGAACGGTTACCTTGTCCACAAAGGGAGGAGTATTATGGACCATAGAAGCAAGTTATTTAAACATAAAGAACTATATGATCATGAAGGAACAGATAGGTTTTTTGTAAATGCAGTTAAGAAGAATGTTTATTTTCATAGGAAAAATTGTAATGAGTATAGAAAGATTCTTAAGGATAGGGGATATAATAGTAGGGATATAAAATCTGTTGATGATTTATATAAGTTACCTCCTATTCCAACCTTATATCTAAAACATCATCCAATGAAGTCCATGCCTTATAATAAAATGCTGATTAAAGCTACTTCTTCAGGTACAAAGGGAAAGAAAAGTTTGATTGGCTATGATACAAAAGGACTTTATTATGGTGCCCATATGGTGATGAAGACGGGGATTTATCATAAGCTTTTTTCTCCCAGACCAACTAACTACATAATCTTTGGTTATCAGCCAGATAAAGATAATCATACTGTAATATCAAAGACGGCACTGGGAGCAACTTTCTTTGCACCTGCATTAAATCGTGAGTATGCTTTAAAATATAAAAATGAACAATATAATTTGAATATTAAAGGCTTAAAAAGAAAAATAATTAACTATAGTAAAAAGCCATTTCCAGTTCGTCTTATTGGCTTTCCTGCTTATACATACTCATTTTTAAAGGAACTAGACAAGGAAGGAATTCATATTAAACTTCATAAGGATTCCAAGGTGCTTTTAGGTGGAGGATGGAAGCAGTTTTACATGGAAAGACCAGACAAGGAAGAACTCTATAAATTATTATATGATGTTCTTGGCATTAGAAAAAGTAATTGCAGGGAATTTTTCGGGGCTGTGGAACATCCCATGGTATACTGTGATTGTGAAAACCACCATTTTCATGTGCCTATTTATAGTAGGGTGATTATCCGGGACGTAGATACCATGCTTCCTGTTGAAAATGGTAAGCCAGGCCTTTTAAATCTCATTACACCAATGATGGATAGCATGCCAATTACCAGTATTATGACAGATGACTTGGCAGTGCTTCATGATGGTAAGGAATGTGGCTGTGGCATTATTGCACCTTATTTTGATATAATAGGACGGGTGGGAGTTTCGGATATTAAAACCTGCGTAGCTGGTGCCCTAGAATACCTGGAGGATAGTATGAAAGGGGGCAAAAAATGATACTTGCACATGGTAAGATATTAAAATCAAAGGAAAGTAAAGTGGTACTTAAGGATATGAAGGGTCAAATCATTAAAACCCTAGAGAAGCCAGTACTTGATCCCCTTCTTGTAATTGAAGCTTGTGATAAACTGGCAGAGAAAATTGCATTTGGAACATACGACAAGATAATAGAAGAATTTAAAAAAGAGGGTCTAATAAGCTCTGAGCAGATAGGCTTTGTTATACTCCTCTTATCCAAGAAACATTTACTTTATAAGATGGAAATAGAATTGGATAAGGACTATCCCAAGGAATCTCAGTGGCAGCCCCTTAATTCGTCAATGAAAAGACATAGAAAGTTCTACCCCCTAGGGGTTTTGTTTCATATTGCAGCAGGCAATATAGATGGGCTAGCAGCATATAGCCTTGTTGAAGGACTTTTAGCAGGGAATATTAATATCTTAAAACTACCACAAGCAGATAAAGGTTTGTCAATCTTACTTTTATCTGAATTAATTAATATAGAACCTAGGCTTGCAGAATATATTTACGTCTTTGACACCCCTTCCTATGATATAAAAGCCATGGAAGAAATGGCATCTATGGCTGATGGAATTGTGGTGTGGGGTGGGGACCAGGCAGTTAAAGCTATAAGAAACAGTGCAGGTCCTAATAAGAAAATTATAGAGTGGGGTCACAAAATCAGCTTTGCTTATATAACAGACCAAGGTATGAAAGAAGATTCCTTAGAAGAGTTGGCTTATCATATATTTGAAAGCAAGCAGTTATTATGCAGTTCATGTCAGGGGATATTTCTTGATACAAATGATATGAATAAGGTCCATAACTTTTGTGAAAGCTTTATTAAAATTATGGAGAAGGCCGCAGACAAGTTCCCGCAAGCTGACATAGGAATCCGAGCACAGGTTAATTTACAACTATATAATGAAGAGTTAGAAACGGCTACAAGAAAAGAAGGTAAACAAAAGATTTATAAGGGAAAGGATTGCAGCATAATTGCTTTGGAAGATGGCCCCTTGACCACATCGCTTATGTTTGGCAACTGCTGGGTTATGCCCTTAGAAAGAAAAAACATTATAAAAAAACTTTATAGACAAAGGGGATATCTTCAGACAGTAGGACTTCTATGTGGGCAAGATGAAGAAGAAGAGTTGTCAGATATCTTTGGAAGGGCTGGTGCAGTACGAGTAACCCCAGGGAAAGACATGTCAACAATGCTACTAGGTGAGGGCCATGATGGAGAGTATCCCCTAAGGCGATACTCAAGAATAGTAGAATACTAGGAACAAACACTGGACAGATTTCAATTAGGAGAATTAAAAGCAGATGAGGAAAAATAAAGAAAGAAGACAAGTACAATGTGATCAAAGACTAATAGAATATGAACTTACAAGAAAACCGGTGAAAAACATAAATCTTAGGATAAAGCCAGATGGTAAAATTCTTGTATCTGCTAATAACAAGGTAGGGGTAGAATATATAGATGATCTTATTAGAGAAAAGCAAGATTATATAATTAGAAATTTAGACAAATTTGAAAGGAATAAAAGTCAGTTAGAGACTTATAGACGTGAATATATTAGTGGCGAGAAGTATAATGTACTAGGAAAAAGCTTTATCTTAAAGGTTATTCAAGAAGGAGAAGAGGAAGTTACTTCAGAGGGTAAATATATCTATCTTATAGTAAAGGATGAAAATAATTTCAAAAGAAAAGAAAAGCTAATAGGTCAATGGTTTAAGCAGCTACAGAGGGATATATTTGATCAGATATGCAAAGAAACTTATAAAGATTTTAAAAAATATGGACTTGACTACCCAGAAATTAAGATTCGCCATATGACGTCAAGGTGGGGGTCATGTCGGCCCCATAAAGGCAGTATTACATTAAACAGCAGGTTAATAGAGAAGCCAATAAGATGCATAGAGTATGTTGTCTTACACGAATTTGCACACTTTATACATCCAAACCACTCCAAGAAGTTTTATGATTTTGTAGCTATGCTAATGCCGGACTGGAAAGAAAGGAGGAAAATGCTAGAATAGGTACTGGGAAATGTTTATCGAATTTTATGAAGAAGTTATAATTTTGATTGATAACATCTATATACTTTGTTACAATTCACCTTAGAGGTATATTACTAAGTTGTACTGTATAAAATTACTTTGAAAGTAGGTGTGATATGGCTAGAGAGGCAATTGAACAAGTAAAGATGGCGGAGGATAAGGCTAGGCAAATAGTAGAACAAGCTAATGAGGATGCTAAAAGAACTGTTCAGGATGCTGAGGAACACGGAAAGGAAAGATATAGGCAGATTATAGCTGAAGCAAAAGAAGAAGCAGCTAATTTGAAGAAGGCGGCAAAGCTAGAGGCAGAAGCTAAAGCAAAGCTTATAAGAGAAAAAGCGAAAGAGCAAATTGATGAAACAATTAACATCGATGAAGCTAGAATGAAAAAAGCAAGTAATATTGTTATTGAGAGGATTGTGAAATAATGTCCATAGTTAAAATGAAACGATTTAGCTTGTTATCATTTGAAGAGGATAAGGAAAAACTTCTCCATAGTCTTCAGAAATTCAAGTATGTTCATTTTCTAAATCTCAATGAGAATGAAGAGTTTATTGAATTAGGTCTAGATGCTGCTAAAGTTCCAGAAAGCATAGTGGAAATTGATGAGGAGCTTAGGAAGATTACATACGGAATAGATAGCTTAAGCCAATATGACACTAGACCAAAAGGCCTAAAGGCAATGAGAGAAGGGAAAGAGACCTTAGAATTTTTACAGTTAGAGGAAAAGGCTTTAAGTTTAGATTATTTGCCAATATATCAAAAGATTAAAGAGACAGATAAGCATATGGAATCCTTAAAGGCTGATATTGAGCAATACAATCTTAAACTAGGGGAATTGCTACCTTGGGCTAATTTAGATGTGC
The DNA here is from genome assembly GCA_964590525.1 of uncultured Herbinix sp. GTDB lineage: Bacteria > Bacillota > Clostridia > Lachnospirales > Lachnospiraceae > Mobilitalea. The sequence continues at coordinate 7,164 of CAZPWO010000055.1, forward strand.
CTATAGCTACATTAGATTCTATTAATAAATCTGGTATATTTTTAGGGACAATTCCAAAAAGAAAGCTTCCGGATCTGGAGAATGCTTTATTAGAAACACAATACACATATCTTGAAGTGGTTGGAGAAGAAAGAACTAACTGTAACATCTTTGCAATTACAGCAGATGTAGAGCTGGAAACATTAGCAACAATATTAAGGGATAACAACTTTGTAGAAGTCAAACTTAATATAAGTAAGACAGCTGCTGAGGAGATTAAAGATATTCGAAGTAAGATTATCAATATGGAAAAAGAGCAAGAATATTGTGTGGACCAGTTTAAGCAACTAGAGAAGGAACTTCCTAATCTAGAGTTAGCCTATGATTACTTGATGAATAAGCGTTTAAGACTAGCTTCGTCTGAAAACTTCTTAAAGGCAGGTAACGTTGGAATTATAGAGGGATATGTACCAGAGGAAAAGCTAGATGAATTCACTGAAATTGTAAGAGGAAGTTTAGCGAATGTATATTATCTAGAGCTAGAAGAGGTCGAAGAAGATGATGAAGAAGTTCCAATACTTCTAGAAAACTCAAAGTTTACAAAACCATTTGAGAATTTAACTCAGATGTATGCATTTCCAAGATACAATGAGATTGATCCTACACCATTCTTGGCATTTTTTCATATACTCTTTGTGGGAATGATGATTGCGGATTTTGGATATGGATTGTTACTTTTTGTAGGGTGTTTTACTATACTGAAGTTTTTTAATTTAGCAGAAGAACAAAAGATTTCCATAAGGTTTTTCTTATTTGCGGGTATATCTACTATGTTTTGGGGTGTGATTTTTGGTTCCTTCTTTGGAAAGGGGATGCCAACACCAGCTCTTATAGACCCAATGACTGAATATAATACATTATTAGTAGTAGCAATAGCTCTTGGAGTTGTTCATATATTTTACGCATTGGGGATACAAGCATATATGCATATTAAAAAGGGAAAACCATGGGAAGCATTATATGACGCAGGTTTTTGGTATATGGCACTAGGTGGTGCTATTGTACTAGCACTTGTATATGTGGATGCAGTTTCATCAAGTTTATTGAACCCTGCTAAGTGGATTATGATTATTGGTATGGTTGGCATCGTACTAACAGGAGGTAGGGACTCAGATAGTATAATAGGTAAGTTAGGTGGAGGGGTTTATAGCCTATACGGAATTACTGGTTATATAGGGGACTTTGTATCCTATTCTAGGTTAATGGCATTGGGATTGTCAGGTGGTTATATTGCTTATGCTATTAATTTAATGGTAGGCATGCTAATGGGTCTTAATGTTATAGGAGCAGCAGGGGGTATTGTCTTATTTATTGGGGGCCATCTATTTAATCTTTTCTTAAGTGCCCTAAGTGGATATGTCCATACCATTCGTCTTACTTTCGTAGAATTCTTCGGTAAATTCTACGAAGGTGGTGGAAAACCATTTAAAAAATTTATAAGTAAAACAAAATATATTAATCTTAAATAAAAAACAAAGATCAGGAGGAATTACAAATGACTTTTTCAGAATTAATTATGGATTATGGTGGTGTCTTTATAGGAACATTAGGGGTAGCATTGGCAGTTTGTTTCTCAGGTTATGGGTCAGCAAAGGGAGTTGGAATGATTGGAGAGGCAGCATCCGGACTTATGATTGAAGAACCAGAGAAGTTTGGAAAATCACTAATACTACAGTTGTTACCTGGAACACAGGGTCTGTATGGTTTTGTTATTGCACTTTTAGCGGCAACACAACAACTTAGTGCAACAATGACTTTAGCCCATGGATTTCATGTTTTGATAGCATGTATTCCAGTGGGGATTATTGGTTGGAGTTCTGCGATTTTACAGGCAAGAGTGTGTGTGGCTGGTGTTAACTTATTGGCCAAGAATGGAGAACATTCTACAAAAGGTGTTATCTATGCAGTAATGGTTGAGACTTATGCTCTATTAGCTTTTGTTATATCTTTGATTTTACTAAACGCTGTAAGTTTCTAAAGGCAAGGAATAAACATGTAAGGATGTGAACAGATGTCGAATCTAGAAAATCTTATCCAGAAACTATTATCTGATGGAAAAAGAGAAGCAGATATAATTAGTGAAGAAGCTGATAAGAAAAGAAAAGAAATTATAAGTGGTCATGAAAGAAAAGCACAAGATGAAAAAGATACATATATAGAAAAGGCAAAAGAAGAAGCCCAGTCCCAGGAAAACATGATTCTTTCAAAGGCAGAGATGAGTGTGAGAGATGATATGTTAAGAGCTAAGCAGGACTTATTAGATAGGGCCTTTGACCTAGCTAAGGATAAGTTGACCAATTTAGGGGACAAGGAATATACGGACTTTATTAAAAAGAGACTTGAAGCATTTGACTTGAAGGGTAATGAGACTTTGATAGTAACTAAAGACAAACTTGAATTAGTAAAATCTATAGGATTAAAGCTTGAAATTTCAGATACACAGGCAGTAGCTTCAGGCTTTGCTTTATTATCAGGCAATGTTAACTATAATTTTTCATTTGATGCTCTTATAGATTTTCAAAGGGAAGATCTGGAGGCTGAAGTAGGTAAGGAATTATTTATGGCAAATGAATAGGAGTGATTTCATGGATAGAATGGATTTTACCCAGGGGATAATCAGGACTAGAGTAATAGAAAAAAGACTCCTTTCAAGAGCCCAAGTGGAACGTATGATTGATGCAGAAGATTCAGAGGAAGTGCTGAGAATTCTAAGAGAGACGGAATATTCAGGCCTAATGAATCAGATGAAGGATATCTTTGATTATGAAAGCCTCTTATCCAGTGAGTTAACTAGAATTTATGATTTAATGAGGGAAATATCTGCAGAGGAAATAGTAATTGATTTACTAGCTTTAAAATATGATTATCATAATTTAAAGGTGATGATTAAGGGAAAAGAAGTAAAAGAAGACCTATCACATCTATACTTGCCAATTGGAGCTACTGACTTTGAATCTATAAAAGAGGCATATGATGAAGGAGATATAAGCAAGATTCCTGAAAATTATAGAGAGGCAATAGATGCTGTAGAAAGAGAATATGCTGAAAGCTCTGATCCTCAGAAAATAGATCTTATATTTGATAAGTATTATTACAGACATTTATATCAGATGGCTAAAGAAAGTGAGATAGAATTCTTTATCCAATATGTTGAAGATATGATAGATTTCATTAATGTATCATCTGTAATAAGGCTGAAAAGGCAAGGGAGAGACAAGAAATATCTAGAAGACATTATGCTTTCGGCTGGTAAGATGGATAGTGATACACTTTTATCTATTATTAATGAACCAGTGGACAGCCTAGAGAAAAAGCTAGATAGTTATAGAGTAGGTCCAAGTTTGTTAAAGGGCTTAGCAGCCTACCAGGAGACTAATCACTTGACTGAATTTGAGAAGGTTAAGGACGATTATCTAATGGCCATAAACAAGGAATCTAAGAATGTGCTTTTTGGGCCAGAACCAATATTCTCATATGTCTTTGCAAAAGAAACAGAGATAAAAAACCTTAGGATTATTTTAATTTCTAAGGCAAATAATATCTCATCCCAGATCATAAGGGAAAGGGTGCGTGATTTATATGTATAAGATAGCTGTTATAGGAGATAAGGATTCTGTTCTTGCTTTTAAGGCCCTAGGAGTGGATGTATATACAGTAAATCACCAAGATGAAGCTAGGAGAACAGTAGATAGCTTAGCGGCTAATCAATACGGAATTATATTTATTACAGAGCAGATAGGAAGTTTAATAGAGGAGACAATATCCCGCTATGATAAAGAGTCAGTACCTGCAATAATTCTTATACCTAGTAATCAAGGAACATTAAACATAGGCATGGACCGCATCCAAAATAATGTAGAGAAGGCCATAGGTACAAATATATTGTAAAGGAGAGACTTATCTTGAAAGTCGGAAAAATAATTAAAGTGTCCGGACCACTGGTAGTTGCAGAAGGAATGGATGAGGCAAATGTATATGACGTAGTACAGGTTTCCGATGATAAACTTGTCGGTGAGATAATTGAAATGCGTGGAGATAGGGCTTCAATACAGGTTTATGAAGATACTGTAGGAATAGGACCTGGGGACCCAGTATACACTACAGGTGAACCTCTTTCTGTAGAACTAGGACCTGGGATAATTGAAGCCATGTTTGATGGAATACAAAGACCACTAGAGCCTTTAAGGGTAATAGCTGGAGATTATTTGGAACGTGGTGTTAACCTACCAAGCCTTAATAGAGAGAAGAAGTGGCAATTCACACCAACAGTTTCCCCTGGTGATAAAGTAGAAGAGGGAGATGTTGTTGGAACTATTCAAGAGACAGCTTTGGTAGTTCATAAGGTTATGATACCTTTTGGAGTATCAGGTACTGTATCAGACATAAAAGAAGGTGAATTCACAGTAACTGATGATATTTGTACATTAGATAGTGGAAAGAAAATTCAGATGATGCAAAAGTGGCCAGTTAGAAAAGGAAGGGGATATAAAAAGAAATTAGACCCCAACATTCCACTTCTTACTGGACAAAGGGTAATAGACACCTTCTTCCCTGTTACTAAGGGTGGGGCAGCTGCAATTCCAGGACCCTTTGGTTCCGGAAAGACAGTAATTCAACATCAGCTAGCCAAATGGGCAGATGCAGAGATTGTTGTGTATGTAGGCTGCGGAGAACGTGGAAATGAAATGACAGACGTCTTAAAGGAATTCCCAGAAATTATAGATCCTGAGACTGGTCAATCCTTGATGAAAAGAACTGTTTTAATAGCTAACACATCCAACATGCCAGTTGCTGCCCGTGAAGCCTCAATATACACTGGTATTACCATTGCAGAGTATTATAGGGACATGGGTTATTCTGTGGCCCTTATGGCAGACTCCACATCCCGATGGGCCGAGGCCTTAAGAGAAATGTCAGGTAGATTAGAGGAGATGCCAGGGGATGAAGGTTATCCTGCTTATCTAGCCTCCCGTATTGCTGGATTCTATGAGAGGGCTGGTAAGGTTCTATGTCATGGTAATGATAATAGAGAGGGAGCGATTACAGTAATAGGGGCAGTTTCCCCACCAGGTGGAGACCTATCTGAACCAGTTACCCAGGCTACATTAAGAATAGTTAAGGTATTCTGGGGACTTGATTATTCGCTTTCTTATGCAAGGCACTTTCCGGCTATTAACTGGTTAAATTCTTATTCTTTATATCAGACAAAGGCGGATAAGTGGATGGACGAAAATGTTGATGATGATTTTTCAGCTAATAGACAAAAGGCTATGAATCTACTTCAAGATGAATCAGAGCTAGATGAAATTGTTAGATTAGTTGGAAAGGATACCTTATCAGAAGAAGACCAATTAAAGCTTGAAACGACAAAATCAATTAGGGAAGACTTCTTGCAACAACATGCATTCCATGAGGTTGATACTTTCTGCTCCCTTGATAAGCAAAATAAGATGCTTAAACTTATTCTTGATTTTTATGAGCAAGGAAAGAGAGCCTTAAAAGCAGGAATATATATGAGGGAAATTGCGGATATTCCAGTTAGGGAAGAGATAGCTAGAATGAAGTATATACCTGAAGATGAAATAAGCAAAATAGATGAAATACAGAAGGAATTAAGAGAAAACATTGACAATCTAGTAAGCAAAGGGGGTATCCTTGATGCTTAAAGAATATAAAACAGTATCAGAAGTAGTTGGTCCCTTAATGGTGGTTGAAGGTGTTGAAGGGGTTAAATATGAAGAACTAGTAGACATTGAACTTCAAAATGGTGAAAAGCGTAGAGGTAGGGTTCTGGAGATAGACGAAGATAAGGCTATGATTCAGCTTTTTGAAGGGTCAACTGGTATTAATATTAAGAATA
>CAZPWO010000056.1:0-12955 GCA_964590525.1 uncultured Herbinix sp.
AAAAGTATTTTTGTGTTTCTACCGACAAAGCAGCTAATCCTGCCAATATGATGGGTGCATCGAAGCGCATTATGGAAATGTATTTGATGCAGTTGAGCGAACAGATAGATATTTCTACAGCACGTTTTGCTAATGTAGCATTTTCAGATGGTTCATTGTTGCATGGTTTTAATCAGCGTATCCAAAAACGTCAACCAATAGTTGCACCAAACGATGTGAAGCGCTATTTCGTAATTCCTAAAGAGTCTGGTGAACTCTGCTTGATGTCAACTATATTTGGTGAGAATAGGGATATTTTCTTTCCTAAACTAAGTGAGAGTTTGCATTTGATAACTTTCTCTGAAATTGCAGAACGTTACCTAAAAGATATTGGTTATAAACCTTACTTATGTAAAACAGAAGAAGGGGCGCGAGAATTAGCAAAAACATTACCTGAAAAAGGAGAATGGGCATGTTTTTTTACTGAAAGTGATACAACAGGAGAAAAAGACTTTGAAGAGTTTTTTATGGCTGATGAAATACTTGATTTGGATAGATTTCAAAATCTTGGTATTATTAAAAATGATGCTGTTTATAATGAAGAGCTTATAGACCATTTCACAAGTGCTATCGAATCAATGAAACAAGATAAAGATTGGACTAAACAACAATTGGTTGATTTGTTCTTTGAGATGATTCCTGATTTTGGATATGTGGAGAAAGGTAAGTTTTTAGATTCAAAAATGTAACATGGATAACATTCAATCAATAATAGACTTTATACAGAATTCTTTTGATACAAAAGAATTCATCCCACTTCATGCACCAGTGTTTAGAGGTAATGAAAAGAAATATCTATTAGATACTATCGATTCAACATTTGTATCATCTGTTGGTGCTTATGTAGATAGATTTGAGGAGATGATGCAAGATATTACAGGTACAACTAAAGCAGTAGCAGTTGTAAATGGAACTTCAGCACTTCAAGTGGCTCTGAGATTGGCAGGTGTTAAGGAAAACGATGAAGTAATTACCCAAGCACTAACATTTGTTGCTACTGCTAATGCAATAGCATATGCTGGCGCATCACCTATATTTATAGATGTTGATTTAGATACAATGGGACTTTCACCAAAAGCAATGGCTTATTTTTTAGAGGAGTTTGGTGAAAAGAGAGAAGATGGATGCTACAACAAGAAAACTGGTAAAAGAATTGCTGCTTGTTTACCAATGCACACTTTCGGATTTCCAGTACATTTAGATGAATTAGTAATCATATGTGATGAGTGGAATATACCTATTGTAGAAGATGCTGCTGAATCTTTGGGTAGCGAATATAAAGGAAAACAAACAGGTAGTTTTGGAAAACTCGGCATATTCTCTTTTAATGGTAACAAAACTGTTACTTGCGGAGGTGGTGGAGCTATTGTTACAAATGATGCAGAGTTAGGAGTTAAAGGAAAGTACCTTACTACTACTGCAAAGCAACCACACCCTTATGAATTTTATCATGACGAAATGGGTTACAACTTTCGCATGCCAAATTTGAATGCTGCATTAGCATGTGCTCAATTGGAGCAATTAGATACAATACTTGCTAACAAAAGAGAGTTGGCAAAGATCTATAGCGATTTCTTTAGTGAAAAAGGAGTCAATTTTAGAACTGAATTACCTAACACTAAAGCCAACTATTGGTTAATGTGCGTGGAGCTAGAAAATAGAGAAGAGCGTGATTTGTTCTTAAAAGAGACAAACGCTAATAAAGTAATGACAAGACCTATATGGCAACTAATGTATCGTTTGCCAATGTATGCTTATTGTCAAAGAGACCAGCAAAAGAATGCTGTGTATCTAGAAGATAGAATTGTGAATATACCTAGTAGTGTTAGATAAATTGAAAACAAAAAATCTTATTTTAGTAGGTGGTGGTGGTCATTGCAAATCAGTTATTGATGTTGCTGAAAGTGCAGGATATCAGATTGTAGGCGTTTTAGATGTTCCATCAGAACTTGGAAAACAAGTTCTGAATTACAATGTCATAGGTGTTGATGAAGACATGGGTAAATATGTGAATGATGCAATGTTTATTGTAACTATAGGACATATTAAGAATCCATCATTACGTATGAAGCTGCATAAAATGATACATGAAGCTGGTGGTTCTTTAGCTACTCTAATAGCTTCAACAGCATATGTTTCAAAGTATGCAACACTTGGAGAAGGTACTGTTGTTATGCATAATGCTTTTGTGAATGCTGATGCCAAAATAGGTGAGGGGTGTATTATTAATACTTTTGCAAATGTAGAACACGATGCAATTGTAAATGATTTTTGTCATATATCAACAGGAGCAATGGTTAATGGTAATTGTGTTGTTGGTAAAGGAACTTTCTTGGGCAGTCAGGCTGTAATGGCAAATGGAGTTAGTGTAGCAGAAGAATGTTTAATCGCAGCAGGAGCTTTTGTACGTAAAAATATTAAGGTTAAAGGAGTTTATGCAGATAATCCGGCAGTATTGAAGATAAAGTTGTAATTCATTTTTTATAAAAACAAATGCTAAAAGAAAGAAGTATTAAATATGACACCACCTTATTAGAGGCCTTCAAAAAAATGGATGACCTTGATAAGAAATTACTTATTGTTTTAAAAGAAAATAAGTTCTTTGGACTGTTAAGTGCTGGAGATATACAGAGAGCGATTATTCAAAATAAGTCATTAGATAGTAAGGTAAACGAAGTTATTAGAGAAAACATTCGTATTGCAAGACCGGAAGATGATTTTGAGGACATTAAAATAATGATGTTTGAATTCCGTATGGAACTTTGTCCTGTTGTTGATAATGAAAAAAATATTGTTAAGGTTTACTATTGGGAAGAGGTTTTCATTGATAAAGAACCGCAGCCTAAAAAGCAATTTAATCTTCCAGTTGTAATTATGGCTGGAGGATTTGGAACTAGATTAAAGCCACTTACTAATGTCTTGCCAAAACCATTAATTCCTATTGGTAATAAAACAATCATTGAACAGATATTTGAAAGATTTTACTATCATGGTTGCGATAGTTTTTATATATCTGTAAATTACAAAGCTGAACTGATTGAATATTATCTAACAAATCAAAAACTACCATATAATATTGATTATATACAGGAAGATAAGCCCACTGGTACAGCAGGTAGTTTATCTTTACTTAAAGATAAAATAAAGGAGACATTTTTTGTAAGTAATTGCGATATTATAATTGAGCAAGATTATTCTGAAATACTTGAGTACCATTATAACAATAAAAATGACATTACTATTATAGCAGCTCTGAAACACTATTCAATACCTTATGGAACAATAGAAACTTCAGAAAACGGTAAATTGGAAAATTTATCAGAAAAACCTGAATTGACTTTCAAAATAAATAGTGGCATGTATATTCTCGAACCATCTGTTTTAAATCTAATACCAGAAAATAAGTTTTTCCATATTACTGATCTTATAGAAGAAGTGCAAAAACGAGGAGGTAGTGTTGGTGTTTTTCCTGTTAGTGAAAAGTCATGGAAAGATATTGGGGAGTGGGATGAGTATTTAAAAACATTCAATTAGATGAAAGAGATTAATCCTTTAGTAAGCATAATAACTATAACAAGAAATAGAGCACAATTAATAGGACGATGTATAGAAAGTTTACAGAAACAAACTTATACTAACTACGAGCATATTATTGTTGATGGAGCCTCAGAAGACAATACAAAAGAACTTGTTAAGTCTTATTTCAATGATGAAAGAGTGGTATATATACAACTAGAAGAGAACTTGTCAATACCTAAAACAATATGGACCGGTTTTGAACAAAGTAGAGGAAGGTATATTGCTTTCTTAGATGATGATGATGAGTATTTACCTACTAAAATTGAAAAACAACTCTCGCTAATGAGAAGTTTATCTGATGGATATGGGATGGTCTATTGTTGGATGAGTTATTATGATGAAGTTACTAGAGAGTTTTTGAAAATTCACAATCCTACACTGCGCGGCTTTATTGCTGAAGATGTTGTTGAAACGCCAATAGTTTCAGGCACTCCAACTTATTTTATAAAAAGAGAAGTTTTTAAAGAAGTTGGTGGTTGGAAAGAGGCAAGCGAAATAGGTATAATATCTGATTGGGAATTAAGTGCACGTATCTGTCAAAAATGGAAAGTTGATTTTGTTGAAGAGTCTTTAGTTAATGTTTTTGTTAACCATGGACATACTAGAATGAGTGATAAAGGTTACTATAAAGACTCTTTTGAAAGAACAATTAAATTTCATAAATACTTTCTTGCACAATACTCTAATATATTTGAAAAACATCCATCAAAAGCTACCACTCATCTGTATATTTTATCTAGTAGTTTAATGAAGTTAGGTAGATGGAAAGAAGCAAAACATTATTATGTGCCACTTTTAAAATTAAAACCTACGTTAAAGAACATGGTTTTGCCTTTTTATTGTTATTTAAAACGTGTATAATATGGAGATAAATAACCCAAGTAATCAAGACAGAATAGCGGTTGTAGTTGTTGGCTATAATCGTCTGAAGTCAATTAAAAGATTATTGTCATCTTTGTTAAAAGCTAACTATCCAACAAATAATATTCCATTAGTGATTAGTATAGATTGCAGTGGCGATGAAAATTTGTATGATTTTGTGCGTAGTTTTGAATGGCCTTTTGGGGATAAATATTTAATTATTCATGAAAAGAGACTTGGACTAAAGGATCATATTTTTAGTTGTGGAGATTTTACACAACATTTTAAAGCTATCATATTGCTAGAAGATGATATTTATGTGAGTGAATATTTTTATAATTATGTAGAGCAAACGGTGTTAAAGTATGGAGACGATGATAGAATAGCTCAAATTTCATTATATAAAAATGAACGAAATGGTTATGTAGGACTTCCTTTTATTAATATGCAAACTGATAGTGATGTGTTTTTAATGCAGGCTATATCATCTTGGGGGGAATGTTGGACAAGATCTATGTGGCAAGATTTTAAAGAGTGGTTGCCTAAATGCAATAAACAGATAATTCAATCTACTGATATGCCAAATGCAATAAAGGGTTGGACAAAGGCATGGTCAAAGTATTATTATGCATATCTAATTGCAAAAAACAGATATGTGATTTATCCTAATGTATCATTAACTACTAACTTTAGTGATGCTGGAGTGCATGGGGATGATAATAATAGTCTTGTGCAAGTAAGTATTCAACAATCTAAATTTGATATGACTTTGCCTGAAGTAGAAGAGTTGATAAAGTATGATATTTATTGCAATAATGAAGCTATCTATAACTGGATTGGAATAGGACCTAATGACCTTTGTTTAGATCTTTATGGGTTTAATGAAAATACACTAAACAAACAATATTTACTATCCACTAGAAATCTTCAATATAAGACTATTAAAAGCTTTGCTTTACATATGCGGCCTATTGAGCTTAATATTAAAGAGAATATTGAAGGAAAAGGAATTTATTTGTATGACACTTCAATATCAGATAAATTCAATTCCTCAACAGACTCAGATTATTTAGCATCCTATTATCTTGATGGATATAACCCCTCTATGTTAAGAAAATATGTTTTTAAGAAGACATACAAAGCAATAAAAGAAAAAATGCGATTATGAGAACCTTGAATGTTTAAGGTTATAGAGAATTCTATGAATACATTACTGGTTTATTTAACAACAATTGATTTTAAGAAATGGCTAAATTTTTTATATGTGGCGATATAGCTAACAAATATTCATCAGAACAATTTATTAGTGATGAGCTTATAGAAATAATAAAAAACTCAGACTATTCTATCTGTAATTTTGAAGGAGCTATACCTTCTGAAAATAGAGATAATGGTGTAAGTGTTTTTCAAAAACCTACAACTTTGGGGAACTTAAAAGAGGCAGGATTCGATATGTTATTGTTGGCAAACAACCATATCACAGATTTGGGTAAAGAGGGTTTGGAGAATACAATAAATCAAGCTGATAAGCTATCATTTGATTATATTGGTGCAGGATTTGCTCTTGAAGAAGTTTATAAAGCAAAAATAGTTGAGATAGATAGTCTTAAGTTTGGTCTGATAAATATATGTGAAGCACAGGTGGGACAGTTCGTTGATGAAGGTCAAGATTATGGGTATGCATGGATGGGGCATCATTATGTTGAGGAGCTAATAAAAAAAACTAAAAGAAAAGTTGATTATTTGTTGCTTTTTGTTCATGCAGGTCTCGAATATTTTGATATGCCAATAGTAGAATATAGAAAATTATATAGACGATATTGTGATTTAGGAGTTGATTGCGTTATTGGTGGACATACCCATATTGCACAAGGGGTTGAAAAATATAACGAAAAGTATATTTTCTATAGTTTAGGAAACTTTCTCTTACCATATCCTGCTGAAGAATCTTATAAAAGCAAAGCAAATCATTCATATTCTATCATATTGGATTTCAGTAAAGAAAATATAGAATATACCCCTGTCTTTCATTATTTAGATAATTTAAAAGTAAACTTGACTTCTTCAACTCAGTCATTAGTAAATTTAGAGTCACTTAATGAGAACTTAGAGGAACCCCGTTATAGTAAATTAATTGAAAATGTATATGAAGATGCCAATCAACGCTTGACTAAAAACTTATATCGTCAAGCATTAATGGGAACAGATTCAAATGATTCTTTTATTGCCAGTATAAAACATATAATAAAGTATGCATTTTTCAGAAAAAAATATTGGAAAGACACTGAGTTGTACAGAAATAAGTTATTACTGAGACTTCTTCAAAATGAAACATATCAGTTTTTAGCACAACATATACTGACAAAAAAGATTAAAAATGAAAAGTAAATTAAAAACACTTTCTTGGAAAATCATAGGAATACTTCCAAGTAAAATAGAATATTTAATATTATACTATATAAATAAAGGTAAGCTCCCGAATTTTTTAAGCCCTAGAGATTATAGTGAGTTTATTGCTAGAGATATGTTTTTTAATAGAAATCATAAGAAAGCATTTTTAGCTGATAAGTATAAAGTTAGAGAATATGTTGCAGAAAGAGGTTTAGAGCATACCTTAACAGAACTATATGGTGTATGGGATGATGCCAATAAAATTGATTTTGATTTGTTGCCTGATAAATTCGCTTTGAAAATTATCCGCAGTGCTGGTATGAATATTATTTGTAATGATAAAGATAAACTAGATAAAAATAAAACTATAAAACAATTAAATCAATGGCTTGATACTAAACATCCTATTCCATATGAATCTCATTATAATAAAATTAAACCGTTAATAATTGCAGAAGAGTTCATAACGGATGGGTCAGGAGTTTTTCCTATGGATTATAAAATACATTGTGCACATGGGAAGCCTGTTTTTATACAATTGGTAACTGAACGTAATGAAAGGTCACCTGGTAGAAGAATTATTTATGATACAAACTGGAATAATCTACACTATGTAATTGAAGAAGATTATCATTATGAAAATATAGAAGTACCACGCCCAACTCATTTAGGAGAAATGCTTAAATATGCTGCCGTTTTATCAAAAGGTCTTGATTACGCTAGAATAGACTTTTATGATACTAATGAAAGAGTGATTTTTGGAGAAGTAACATTAACTCCTATGGGTGGATGGTTAAGTTATTTTAAACAAGAGGCTTTAGATTTGATGGGAGAGAAAATTCGTAATAAAGTTTAAAGTTTTAATTATAGAATGGAAAAAGATAATAGATTGATTATCACTAACAGTGCAATCTTATATATAAGATTAATCATTGTTAGCCTGATTGGGCTAGTTGTTACTAGAGTTATATTAAATAATTTAGGAGCAACTGATTTTGGTATCTTTGCTGTAGTAGGTGGTGTTGTTTCTCTTATAGGATTTATCAACACGGTGATGCTTTCAGTATCTAATCGATTTATTGCCTTTGAAATAGGAAGAGGTGACAATGAAAGCATTAATAAAATATTTAATATTAGTTTTAATATTCATCTTTTTATTGCAATTGCTGTTTTTATTATTGGGCTTCCATTAGGAGAGTGGTATATTCACAATTACTTAAATATACCCCCAGATAGAATAATAGATGCTATTTGGGTGCTTCGCTTTGCGTTACTTGGCTCTGTTATTTCTTTTGTAGGTATCCCTTATAATGGATTACAAGTTGCAAAAGAAAAATTCTTGTTAGTTAGCATTGTCGAGGTTATAGCTTCAATAAGTAAATTAGGCATAGCATTTATAATTGGTTTTGTTACAACTAAAAGATTGATTACATATGCTGCATTAATGGCATTTGTTACTGCACTTCCAACAATTATATATGTTATATATACAAGGAGAAATGATTTAGAGTTAGTCAGATATAAATTGTACAAAAAATGGACTGATTACAATGAGATGTTCAGTTTTTCAATTTGGATTGCTTATGGTGCAATGGCTTCAATTGGTAAAGCTCAGGGTGCTAATCTAATAATAAATTACTTCTTTGGTGCAATACTTAATGCTGCATTAGGCATTGCAAGCTCAATTAATGGAATTGTTTTAATTTTTGCGAATAGTGTGGGTAGAGCTATTACACCACAAATTACTAAAAGTTATGCTGCAGGAGAAACAAGAAGAACAGAAGATTTAGTTATTGCTGCTTCAAAATATACTTTTTTGCTTCTGTTAATTCCAGCTTTACCTCTTTTTCTTGAAATAGATTATATTTTAAATTTATGGTTAGTAGAAGTTCCAGAATACACATCAATTTTTATTCGTCTAATGTTGATAGATGCCTTAATTGGAGCTTTAAATGCAGGTGTAGCTCAAGCTATTTTCGCAAGTGGAAGAATTAAATGGTATCAAATAATTATTAACACTGTTTTTTTATTTTCATTACCCATAGCATTCTTTGTGCTAAAGAGTGGAGCTGAACCACAAGGATTATTATATACATATATTGGTGTATCTATTTTCGCTTTAATAATAAGGCAGTTTCTTTTATATTATATCGTTCGTTTTAATACTAAGCGTTTACTATTAATGTCATATCTGCCATCATTTTTTGTTATGTTGTCATTAATTATATTATTATTGTTACCCTTTGATTATATACATTCGTTTTGGATTATGGTTATTTCTGTTGTTTATTTACTTTCATCGATTTTCATTTTAGGGCTCAACAAAAAAGAGAGAACTTATGTTTTAAATACTGTAAATTTAGTTATTTTAAAATTTAGTAGAAAACATGGAAGTTAAAAAACATTGGTTCATATTGTCACTCTTATTTGTAGGAGTTTCAGGAATACTTGGAGTACGGATTTTATACTTGTTGATTTTCGTGTATCCAATTATTTTTCATAAAACAAATATAATTAGACATATAGATTCTCATTTTTGGATATTAGTTTTATTTTCCCTTTCTTTTACTTTTATCTGGTTATATAATACTAGCTTTCAGCCTAGCAGCATTTTAATTTATGTCTTTTATCCCCCTTTGTTTTATTTGTTAGGTGGCTATTTTGTAGAGAAATCTTCTAGCTTAAATTCAATTGTTAATGTTTTAATCGTGTTAATAATAGCATACTCTATCATATACTTAAGAAATGGTGTTTATGATACAATTACTTATGGTTTGATAAACCCATTAAGAAGTATAAGTGTGAATATAGATTCAATAGAAGGTGCATATTTTCAACAAGTACGTGCCTCATTAGCAATTGCTGGGATTGGATTACTTTTTGTTCCTACTAAGAGTTCTAAAGAAAAAACAATAAAAAATATTTTTCTATTGTTGAGTTTTGTTGCCCTCTTTGTTACCATTCATTTTGTTAATAGAACTGGAATGTTATTAGCTTTACTCTCTATATTAGCAGTATCATTTAAACTCATTAAAAAGAAATCAGCGATGTTATTAATGAGTCTGACTGGAGTGTTTATACTTATTTCCTTAAATTATTTATTAGATTTAGTAATTGTTCAAGAGTTTATAGGTTCATATCAGTCTAGAGAACTTAACTCTCTCTCAAGCTCCTCAACATTTGGTGGGCGTACATTCCGATGGGTTTGGGTTTTGAAAAGTCTGATTACACAACCATGGGGTGATATTAGTAGTTTTGAGTATGGTTATGCTCATAATATGTGGTTAGATGCAGGTAGATTAAGCGGAATTATTCCTTTTGTTTTCTTAGTTGTTTTCACAGTTTCAAGTACAATTAAGGCTGTGAAGTTAGTGTTAAGCAAGCACATACCATTATTTTTTAGTTGTTTATTGATAACACTCAATTTAACTTTTTTTCTTCAAAGTTTTATTGAGCCAATACTTGAATCAGACCCTACATTCTTTTTGTTATACGTTTTGTTTCTTAGTATTCAAATTAATTTATATAAAGTACTGAATAACAATAGTAAAATTCAATAAATTCAAAAATAAACAATACTCTATGAAACTATTCTATATTGGTGAATTTGATTTTGACATAAGACAAACAGGGGCTACTGTGCGCGTACTTAATAACTGCAAAGCTATTAAACAATCGAATTACTTAGAAGTAACAATTATTGGTTACGCTAATATAAAGCGGATGATTATTGATCAATTTAATGTCATTAATTTAAAAAAAGGGAGTACAATAACTAGTAAAATATGGCATTATATTTTTAGAGGTTTTGAATTTACCAAACTTATTAAGAACATTCAGGTTAAACCAGACATTATTATCTATTATGGTATTTCTAGTAGGATATTACTTCCTCTTAAAAGCTATTGCAAAAATAATGATATAAAACTTGTAGTTGATGTTGTTGAATGGTATGATTATTCTAATGTCCCTTTTGGCAAATATGGGCCGATTGCTTTAGATGTTCATATAGCAATGACCAGAATAATACCAAAATGTGATGGTGTTATTTCTATAAGTACATTTTTAGAAAACTACTTTAAAAACATGCAAGTTCCAGTTATTAGAATTCCACCTCTTGCAGATTCTAAGTCTAATTTATTATATAAAGAGAACAATGCGAATTTTGACACTAACTATATTAATCTTATCTATGCAGGCTATGCTGGTAAAAAAGATTTTATTTTTAATGTTGCAAAAGCAGTCATAAATGTAAATAAAAAAGGGATCAAAGTTCATTTTCACATAATTGGCATGACTTTAGATGAGTTTACTCGATTAAGTAGTGGTATGAAAAATGTTGAAAATATAACGTGTTATGGGAGAATACCAAACACAGAAGTTTATTCATATCTTAAACAAGCTGATTTCACTGTTTTGATACGTCCAGTAAAGCGTTTCACAAAAGCTGGTTTCCCATCAAAATTTGTTGAAAGTATGAACTTAGGCTTGCCAGTTATTGCAAACATAACAAGTGACTTGTCGTTATATTTAAAAGATGGTTACAATGGATATATTGTAAAAGACTCTTCTGTGTTATCTTTTGAAGAATTGATAATAAGGATTAATAATGTATACCTTTATAATAAAGAAAGCTTAAGAATGAACGCTAAAAATACGGCAGTTTCTTTTTTTGATTATAGATTATATTCAGATTATATTAATAATTTTTTAATCAATCTATAATGAATATATTTTGCAAATTCTAAAGATAATAATCGATAGTATATATATAATAATAGAATATTGTTAACCTTATACAAAACAAAACTCCTCTTATCATTGGAGGGCCAAATCGTTTCAGATCAGCTACAAATGCCAAATGTATTATAAAAGGTAATACTGCAATTGCGGAGAACTTTACTGTTCATACTGGTAATCATGCCAATGTAATTGGTATGTTTGTAACTGATATAAATGAAGCAAACAAACCCAAGGGATATGACCATGATGTGGTGGTAGAGAAAGATGTTTGGATTGGTTGCAACGTTACACTTTTGGCTGGAGTGACAGTAGGAAGGGGTTCTGTTGTGGCAGCTGGTGCAGTGGTGAATAAAGATATTGAGCCTTATAGTATTTGTGGTGGAATACCTGCTAAGTTCATTAAATTTAAGTGGTCAATTGACGAAATACTGGAGCACGATAGTATATTATATCCTGAAGAGGATAGATATTCGAGAAAAGAATTAGAAGACATTTTCAATAAACATGAATCAAACAAGCAATAAAACAAAAGTTCTTTTATCCTCTCCCTTTGGTGGGAAAGTAGGGGGCATTCAAAGATGGACGAGTCACATCCTTAAGTATTATGATACGCACAGAACCAATGTTGAGCTAAAACAGTTCTATCCCACTTCTAAGTATGATGTACTTCAAAATACATCACTTATAGTGAGATTGTATCTGGGTGCTACCAAGTATATTCCATATTTAAGAGGATTGAGAAAAGAACTAAGCCAAAAAAAGTATGATGTGGTTCATTTTGCCTCGAGTGCTTCTATAAGCTTAGTAAGGGACATTCTTGCTTTAATTATTGCGAATAAAAAAGGAACTAAAACTTTAATTCATTTTCGTTTCGGGCGAATACCAGAGATATTCAATAAAAGAAACTGGGAATATAAGCTTTTGGATAGAGTAATTAGGCTTGCTGATAAAGCTGTGGTAATAGATATGGCTTCGTATAATACTTTGGAAAATGAGGGTTATAAAAATATAGAACTGCTACCTAATCCGCTTACACCTCAGGTGGAGGATATAATTAATGAAAATACAGACATTAAAAGAGAAGACAGAAAGATTGTCTTTGCTGGACATATTGTGCGCACTAAAGGCGTTTGTGAGCTTGTGGAAGCATGTAGAGACATTGAAAATATCAGTCTCAAAATGATAGGTTATGTGACCGAAGAGATAAAGAGTGAGTTAATTGCTATAGCAGGTGACAACCACCAGAAGTGGCTAAACATTGCTGGCGAACAAACTTTTAAGAATACCATAAAAGAAATGCTCTCGGCAGGCGTGTTTGCTCTGCCCACTTACACCGAGGGTT
>CAZPWO010000057.1:0-6663 GCA_964590525.1 uncultured Herbinix sp.
GCATTACTTAACATTTTAATTATTCTAGCTACAAAGATGTACATTGTGTCTATGTTGCCATAGGACAAAAAGCATCAACTGTAGCTAGAATAATTAAAATGTTAAGTAATGCTGGTGCTATGGCTTATACAACAGTTGTTTTAGCTACTGCCAGTGACTCAGCCTCATTACAGTACATTGCACCTTATGCAGGGTGTGCTATAGCAGAAGAGTGGATGATGAAGGGCAAGGACGTTTTAATTGTTTATGATGACCTGTCTAAACATGCTGTGGCTTATAGGGCCATAAGTTTATTATTAGGTCGTCCACCAGGGCGAGAAGCTTATCCTGGAGATGTTTTTTACTTACACTCAAGATTACTAGAACGTGCAGCTTCCATGGATGAAAAACATGGTGGTGGAACTTTAACAGCTCTACCAATTGTAGAAACCCAAGAAGGGGACATATCTGCTTATATACCAACTAATATTATATCCATAACAGATGGTCAGATATACTTAGAAGCAGATTTATTCAACAATGGTGTTAGACCTGCAATCAATCCAGGACTTTCTGTGTCCCGTGTTGGTGGATCTGCACAGGTTCCAGTTATGAAAGAATTAGCAGGACCCCTACGTATTGAATACGCTCAGTATAAGGAGTTAGCAGCCTTTTCACAATTTGGCTCTGACCTAAATGAAGATACCTTGAAAAGATTAAATCATGGTGAGCGTATAACTGAAGTTCTCAAGCAATCCCAGTATAGACCAATGGCTGTTGAGAATCAGATTTTAATCTTATATGCTTTAAATAATGATTATATGGAAGATATTGAAATAAAACGAATAAGAAAATTTCAGAATGATTTAATCAAATACGTTGATCAACATGCTGAACATATTAAAGAAGAAATTAGAGAAAAACATGAGATTTCCGAAGAGTTAGGTCAAAGCATAGATAAAATAATTGCTAAGGTAAAAGAAAATTATAATTATAGCTAAGGAGGCGTTAATGTGAGTTCGATGAGAAATATCAAAAAAAGAATCTCAAATGTTAAATCAGCAGAACAAATCGTTAAAGCCATGAATATGGTTGCCTCGTCAAAACTATATAAGATAAGAGCACAACTTGAAGGTACTCGTCCTATATATAAGGAGTTAAAACGTGTAGTAGAAGAAGTTGCCACTATCAAGGAGGCTCAATCTCATGTGTTTTATGAAGAGAAAGATGTTAAATCTTCTTTATATGTTATCCTGACTAGTGACAGAGGTCTTTCAGGAAGCTATAATTCAAATATTATAAATAAATCTTTGGACCATATGAAGCGAGTAAAAGATGAGAAAATACTTGTTGTAGGTTCCAAAGGATATGAATATTTTAAGAAGATGGATAAGAATATTGTACGTAGAGTGATTGATATGGCGGATGCACAGTTATATTACGGTTCTGAAAATATTTCAAAATGGATTACAGAATTATATCTTTCTGGTGAGGTAGATGAAGTATTTATCTGTTATACTTATTTTGAAAATGTATTAAATAGTGTTCCTGTGATAGAAAAGTTACTCCCTATTAATGGTAAAATCGATAGTGACTTTGATATAGAAGAGGATGACAATAATAAAAAATATGAGCCAAGTCTCAATGAATTTATTGAACATGTGGTTCCTTTATACCTTCATATGTCTGTATTTAGAGCACTTTCGGAATCACATACCAGTGAGCAGGCGGCCCGTATGGTTAATATGGATGCAGCAGCAAAGAATGCATCAGATTTGGTAGATGATTTAACAAGTCTCTACAATCGTAAGCGACAGGCGGCTATTACACAAGAACTTAACGAAATAGTAGCAGGTGCAAACATTTTGAAAAAAGGTGGTATAGATGATAGATAAAAACACAGGTAAAATCATTAAAATAATAGGATCGGTTATAGATGTTAAATTTGAAGGAGAATTACCATCTTTGTATAATGCTTTAGAAGTGGAGCATAATGATAAAACCATAGTTTTAGAGGTGATGCAACATCTTGGAGATCATAGGGTTCGTTGCATTTCTATGGAATCAACAGATGGTTTAAAGCGTGGTATGGATGCTGTAGATACAGGTGCTCCTATTTCAGTACCTGTAGGTGACGAAGTCTTAGGTCGTATGGTTAATGTTTTAGGTAAGCCTATTGATGAAAAAGAAGATATAGAATCCAAAGAAAGATGGTCTATTCACAGAGAACCACCAGCCCTAGCCGATCAATTAGCTCAGCCTGAAGTATTAGAGACTGGAATTAAGGCAATTGATCTACTTTGTCCTTTCCCAAGGGGTGGTAAGATTGGTCTTTTCGGAGGTGCTGGAGTAGGAAAGACAGTTCTTATTATGGAATTAATCAATAGTATATCACAAGAACATGGTGGTCATTCAGTTTTTGCAGGTGTAGGAGAGCGTACTCGTGAGGGTAATGATCTTTATTATGAAATGAAAGAGTCAGGGGTTCTAGACAATACGGCCCTAGTTTTTGGCCAAATGAATGAGCCTCCTGGAGTTAGAATGAGAGTTGGACTTACAGGTCTAACAATTGCAGAGTATTTCCGTGATGAAAAAAGACAAGACGTACTACTTTTCATTGACAATATATTCCGTTTCGTACAAGCAGGGTCAGAAGTATCAGCACTACTAGGTCGTACACCCAGTGCTGTAGGATACCAACCAACCTTGGCTACAGAAATTGGTGCTTTACAGGAACGTATTACTTCAACTAAGTCTGGTTCAATAACATCTGTTCAAGCAGTTTATGTACCAGCAGATGACTTTACGGATCCAGCAACTGCAACAACATTTGCACATCTAGATGCGGTTACTGTTTTATCTAGATCAATTGTTGAGCAGGGAATATATCCAGCCATTGATCCATTAAATTCTTCATCCCGTATCTTAGATTCCAATACAGTAGGAGCAGAGCATTATCGTATTTCCCGTGCTGTTCAAAGTATATTACAACGTTACAATGACCTGCAAGATATTGTTGCCATTCTAGGTATAGACGAACTATCAGAGGAAGATAAGAAGATTGTTAATAGGGCTAGAAAGGTACAGCGATTTTTATCACAACCTTTCTATGTAGCTGAAAAGTTCACATCTATTCCTGGCCGTCATGTTCCTGTTGATGAAACAGTTAGAGGTTTCAGGGAAATCATTGAAGGTGTACATGATCATATACCGGAAAGTTATTTCTTGAATTTAGGAACTATTGATGAGGTTGTAGAAAAATATAAAAGGGAACAAGGTGGTTAATTTATATGGTTAATGAAAAGGCCAATACAGTAGATAATAAAAAAATCAATCTTAATATAACCACCCCTCGAGGACTTAAGTTTATTGAAAAGGCTGATATGATTATTATGCGATGCATTGATGGAGACTTAGGAGTGCTTAACAGTCATGAACCAGTTTCCACTGTCCTAGGAGATGGAATTCTTCGTATAGTTAATGATGGTATTGTAAAGAAACTTGCTGTATTTGGTGGTGTAGCTGAGATAGCTAGTGATACAGTAAATATATTCTCTACCATAGCCCAGCATCCAGAAGAGATTGACCATGAACTTGCGGAAAGAGATCGTCAGGAAGCAGAATCAGTTCTTCAAGAAGAATCAGAAGAAGTTCATATTCGAAGCAACCATGTTTTATTACGTCGCTCTTTGGTTCGAATTGAAGTAAGTTTACATCTAAGAGATGCAGAAGATTATAATTATGATGATAAAGATGATAATAATGAATAATAATGTTTTAGCAAATAAGACAAGGGAATAGGTAAAAAGGTTCTAGACTTACTATAAAAAATCTGGGATGCTTGACCTATCCCCTTGTCTTATTTTATAATAAACTTATCATATTAACACACAAGATGGAGGGAGCAATATGCAAAAAGATAAAATGGGTATTCCATTAAAGGGGTTTTCAGAATTTTCTAGAAAAGTAGCAGCTGAAGGGGCTGTCTTGTTAAAGAATGAAGGACAAATACTTCCCATTCTAGAGGGAGAAAGTATTTCTGTTTTTGGTAGATGTCAAATAGATTATTATAGCTCTGGAACAGGGTCTGGGGGAAGTGTAACTGTTGAGTATACAAGTTCATTACTAGATGGACTTGCTGAAAAAAACATTAATATTAATAAAGACCTTGTATCTATTTATGAAAAATGGGTAGAAGAGAATCCTTTTGATGATGGAGGAGGAGGCTGGGCTGCGGAGCCTTGGCACCAGGAGGAAATGTTACTAACTGATGTCTTGGTGGCAGAGGCAAGGAAAAAGTCTGATAAAGCTATAGTAGTAATTGGTCGAACTGCAGGTGAAGATTATGACAACTCAAATGAGCCTGGTAGTTACCTCCTAACTGAAGAAGAAAAGATAATGATAAAATTGGTTAGCAAGCATTTTAAAAGGATTGCTCTTGTCTTAAATGTATCTAATATTATTGATATGAATTGGATTAATGAGGATTCTTATGAAGAGCCAATTCCCTGTGTTATATATGCATGGCAAGGGGGAATTGAAGGAGGCAATGGAATTGCTGATGTATTAGTAGGAGATGTAACTCCTTCTGGCAAATTAACTGATACCATAGCCTATTCCATTGATGATTATCCATCATCTAATAACTATGGTGATGATTTGAAAAATCTTTATCAAGAAGATATCTATCTTGGTTACCGATATTTTGAGACATTTCATCCAGAAAAGGTTCAATTTGAATTTGGATATGGTATGTCTTATACAGAGTTTGAGATATCCTCATCAGCTTTTAGACTGGTGAATGATTATATAGAAATAGATTGTAGTGTTAAGAACATCGGAACAAGTTATTCAGGTAAAGAAGTTGTTCAAGTCTACTATGAAGCACCCCAAGGGAAACTTGGAAAGCCAGCTAGACAACTTATAGCCTTTAAAAAGACCAAAGAACTTAAAGTTGGAGAAAGCCAATCATTTACAATAAGTTTTCCAGTAAATCAGATGGCATCTTATGATGATGGTGGCAAAACAGGATACCCATCTGCTTTAGTCTTAGAAAGTGGACAATATAATATTTATATAGGCAATAGCGTGAAAAATCTTAAGCAGCTAGTTGCTGCTGATGGTAATGCTACTGGCTATGTAGTTGATAAGACTACTGTAGTAGAACAGCTAGAAGAAGCCTTAGCACCAAGGGAAGCTTTCACAAGAATGAAGCCTGGCCAGAGAAAAGAAGATGGTACTTATGAAATAGTATATGAAGAGGTACCACAGGCAACAATTTCTATAGAAAATCGTATTAAAGAAAACTTGCCCAAGGATATAAAGCAAACCGGTGATAAGGGTTATAAATTAAAGGATGTATATGATGGTAAAGTTTCTATGGAAACCTTTATTGGCCAATTAAATGATAAGGAGTTAGCCACTATTGTAAGAGGGGAAGGTATGAGCAGTCCTTATGTTACCCCTGGTACAGCTTCCGCTTTTGGCGGAGTAAGTGACAGCCTATTTACTTATGGCATTCCTATTGGATGTTGTGCAGATGGTCCTTCTGGTATCCGTATGGAAAGTGGATTAAAGGCAACCCAGATTCCAATAGGCACACTAATAGCTGCAACATGGAACATAGAAATGATCGAAGAACTATATGTATGGCAAGCTAAGGAAATGTTAAACAATAATATAGACTTTTTATTGGGACCTGGAATGAATATTAGGCGAAGTCCTTTAAATGGTCGGAATTTTGAGTATTTTTCAGAAGATCCCTTGATAACAGGAGATTTTGCGGCGGCTGTAATGAAGGGGCTTAAAAAGGGCGGTGCCAACGGCACCTTAAAACATTTTGCATGTAACAATCAAGAAAAATCAAGGCATAATGTAGATGCGGTTGTTTCAGAAAGGGCCCTTAGGGAGATTTATCTAAAGGCTTTTGAAATCCCAGTAAAAGATGGTAATACCAATGCAATTATGACTGCATACAATCCAGTTAATGGTTACTGGACAGCATCTTCCTACGACTTAAACACAACTATCCTTCGTAAGCAATGGGGATTTGAAGGTATGGTTATGACTGACTGGTGGGCCAAGATGAATGATGTTATAGATGGTGGACAAGGAGATGTAAAACTTACTGGCTCTATGGTAAGGTCACAAAATGATGTCTACATGGTTGTTAATAACTATGGGGCTGAGGACAACGCCAGTGGGGACAACACTATGGAATCCTTGGAAGATGGTTCCCTAAGCCGGGGAGAATTACAAAGGTCAGCTATGAATATCTGTAAAGTATTAATGGAAAGTCCTGTATTCTTCAGAAAGCAAGATTTATCTGAAATTGTGGAATTATTCAAAGCCGGCAATGACCTTAAGCCAGAATTAGCACAGGACATATCAGAAGATCCAATTGTTAAGATAACAAAAGGTAAGGCGAACTATATCAAGGTTAAAGAGTCGGGGATATACTCCATATATGTTAAGCTTAGGTCTAGTGCAAACAATTTATCACAAACAACATGCAATGTTATGATAAACGGCCAACTTATGATGACAATACAAGTTACCAGTACAGAAGGCCAGTGGGTTACAAGACAAATGAGTAAGATAAATACAGAAGAAGGACTTTATGAAATAGAACTAGACTTTGTAAAATCAGGAATTGAAATTGATTGGATAGAGTTTAGGAGATAA
>CAZPWO010000057.1:6763-12654 GCA_964590525.1 uncultured Herbinix sp.
AATCCCAATTAAGACTTTATGCTAAATATTCTATCTTGATTAATGATGGCTGGTGGATTTTCAAAAACAAAAAAATGAAGAGATAAATGTAACGAGTAATTATGACTCTCATTGGGTATCAGATAATATAGAGTCGGTTACTGTTTACAAAGGTGAAATTAATGCAAAGGAAAGGGGTAAAGCAAATATTAAGGTAAGATATTTTGGTAAACTAAAAAAAATAAAGCTGGAAGTTCAGTAACAAGCATGTAACAAAAGCCAAGGAGTAAACAAATGAAGAAAAAAATAATATCAATACTTATAATTATTAGTTCTATCATCATTTTTCTGGTTTTTTGGTATAGGGATATTATCTTTAACATTCCAGAGATTAAAGAATTAAAAAACAGGGAAGAACTATACAATACTTATACTGATTACAATTTGTATATAGAGGATGCAAGTGATAGTCTTCAAATTTTAATAGAATTACAAGATATAAAATTCCAGCATGCTTTTGGAAACCTAGATAATAAGATAAAATCAAGTGATGACTGGCTATCGATAAATAATAATGACTTATATTTAAATGTTATAAGAGGTGAAAACCACAAGGTTTTTAATTTAACTGATGATTTTATATCAAAACGTGTAAAGGCTTATATCACAGATGTATATGGCCATGATATATTAGATAGTACTTTTGATTTATACGAAAAAGTTCTCTCCATCACACCAGATGACCTGTCCTTACTAGGAATGTCAAGAAATGAATTAGTAGCTAATTTCTACTTTTTAAGATTGAAAGCTGGTTTTCCGCCTAATCCTATTATGAAATTTCAGACAGAAAAGATACATGGATTTCAAAATGGATTAGCAAGTGAGGATAGTCTGCTAACAATTGATATTTTTGACAGAAACAATAAATCAAAACGCTATTGTCACTTGGTGATAAATGGCCCTGCCACACAAGAAGAAATAGGCGTCATTCTAAACACCTTTGAATTTGTTAATTAACAAAAGATAAGAATATAAGAGGACCTTTAATTGTCTCAATGCTTTAAAGACACTTAAAGGTCCTCTTGTTCCTAAGAAAAAAGTATAGTAAAATAACCTTGTAAGAATAATCAGATATGAAGGGAGAAAATGTTTGGACACAATAAGAAAAGTAAAAAGAATCGTAAAAGGTGTGCCAGCGGTTGATGGCGCAGGTGTAAAGTTAGTTCGTGTACTAGGCCCAAACGATACAAAAGATTTCGATCCATTTTTAATGTTAGACGCTTTTGATTCCCATGACCCAGAAGATTACATTAAAGGTTTCCCTTGGCATCCCCATAGGGGTATTGAAACCATAACCTATCTAATTCATGGTGATATTGAGCACGGAGATAGTCTTGGGAACAGCGGAAGTATTCTGGATGGAGATTGTCAGTGGATGACTGCTGGCTCCGGTATAATCCACCAGGAGATGCCTCAAGAAGCCTCTCGTATGTTAGGTGCTCAGTTGTGGCTAAACCTACCAGCTAAAGACAAGATGACACCCCCTGCCTATGGTGACATTAAATCTCAAGATGTACCAGTTGTTAATGAAGAAGGTACAAAGATTCGGATCATAGCAGGTGACTATGAAGGACACAAAGGAGCTTTTGAAGCTAAGTATGTTAAAGCAACCTATCTAGATGTAGAATTACCTGCTAATCAGGAATGGGAATTTACAAATGATCCTGACAACACTTTATTTATCTACAGCTTTACAGGAAAAGCAATTTTTGACCCAGAAAAGAGTATTCATAATAAAGAAGATCTAATTGATGAAAAGCAAGCAGTCCTATTTGGCAAAGGAGATAAGTTTTGGATAAAGGCAGGAGATGAGAGGGTACGTTTTATACTTATATCTGCCAAACCATTAAAAGAACCTATTGCTTGGGGTGGTCCAATAGTTATGAACACCCAGGAAGAATTGGATTTAGCATTTAGTGAGATAAGAAATGAAACTTTTATAAAATAGTAATAAGAATATAATAGGAGGTAATAATTATGTTATGGAAATGTAGTGTATGTGGTTTATATAGTGAAGGTAAAGAAGCACCTGACAAATGTCCTAAATGCGGGGTTCCAAGAGATAAATTTACACAACTAACTGAGGAAGAAGCAAAGAAGATTTATGATGCAGATAGAACAAATGATATACACATGGAAATAGTATCTTTAACTATGCAGATTGAAAAATTAGCAAAAGAAGGTATAGAATTAGACTTAGATCCACCATGTGTGTCTTTATTCGAGCAAGCAAGGGATGAAGCCTGGGTTATAAAGCAAAGATGTAAAGCTGAAATTGCAGGTCATGCAAGCAGAGATAAATGGTAATCTGACACTTATTGGAGGTGGCTAGATGAGAATTTTAATTATTGGAGCTGTTGCTGCAGGAACATCAGCTGGGGCAAAGGCAAGAAGAAATAATGAGGAAGCAGAGATAGTTATATATGAAAAAGATACTTATATCTCATATTCTGGCTGCGGAATGCCTTATTATATTGGTGGAGTAGTTAAAGATGCAGGTGAACTTACACCACGGAATCCAGAGTTTTTTAAGAGTAAGTATAATATAGATGTACTTACTGGCCATGAAGTGCTTTCAATTAATCCTAATGATAAAACACTGGATGTTAAGAACTTATCTACAGGACAAGTGTTTGTTGACAAGTACGACAAACTGGTAATTGCTACTGGAGCAAGCCCTGTTCTACCCCCTATTAAAGGCAGAGATAAAGATAATGTATTTAGCTTAAGAAATATAAATGATATGAATAATATTAAAGATTATATTGATAAAAATGATCCGAAATCTGTTGCAATTGTTGGTACAGGCTTTGTTGGACTTGAGATGTGTGAAAACCTAAAAGCTTTAGGTCTTGAAGTAACATTAATTGAGATGTTAGACAAGGTTACCCCTGGCCTAGATGGTGACATGGCAGCCTATCTTCAGGAACATCTAGAAGATAAGGGAGTTAAGGTATTAACTAACCTAGCAGCATCAGAGATAAAATATAAAAGTGTCATCTTATCAGATGGAAGAGAGGTTAAAGCTGACTTTGTACTTCTAGCAACAGGAGTAAGACCTAATACAGCATTAGCAGAAGAAGCAGGTGTTGAATTAGGACTAACAAAAGCAATCAAAGTTGATGAAAGAATGAGAACTAATATTGAAGATATATATTCTTGTGGTGATTGTATAGAACATTTTTCTGTGGTTACCGGAAAGCCCATCTATCGTCCATTAGGATCTACTGCCAATAAGACAGGTAGGATTACGGGAGACACTATGACAGGTGGTAGTCTAACCTTCAGAGGAGTCTTGGGAACAGGGATATTTGAAATCTTTGATATGGTAGTGGCTCAGACTGGGTTGTCAGAGACAGAAGCTAAAGCCCAAGGTTTTGATATAGCTCTTGTTCACAATATTAAGCCTAACAAACCAGGCTATATGGGCGGGAAAGAAATGATTATAAAGGCCGTAGCTGACAAGGCTAGTGGAAGGCTTCTAGGAGTTCAAATAGTTGGATTTGAAGGTGTAGACAAGCGAATAGATGTATTTGTAACAGCAATAACCTTTAAAGCCAAAGTTGAAGACCTATTCCACCTTGATTTGGCATATGCACCGCAATTTTCAACAACTAAAGATCCTGTTATGTATACTGGCATGATTCTAGACAATATTATTAATAGAGAAAGGCCATTGATAACAGGGGAAGGCCTAGAAGAATTAATGAAATCTGGTAAGAAACACAAGATTATTGACACAAGGAAATCATCCCAATATGATGAAGAACATGTAGACACAGCAGAAAACATTCCCCATGAAAAGATAAGAGAACTAGCAAATGAATTGGACAATGATACTGCCTATGTAACCTACTGTAACAAAGGTACAACTGGCAATGCAGTACAAAACATATTGCTTAATCATGGTATTAAGGAAGTCTATAATCTTTCTGGAGGACATAAAAACTTTAGCAAAAAGAAAGGCCATAATCATGAATAGTTAACAAACATATAAGAGAAGATTATTTTCATTTACTGAAGATGATCTTCTCTTTTTGTTGGATTGTGACACTTGACCTAGGGGCCCTATACTACTTATACTTGTAATGATGTTGTAAAATAAAATTTAGCCTTAAAGAAAGTTGAGTAATTTATGAAAGATGCAAAACATGTACTAAAAGAATACTTTGGATATGATGAATTCCGACAAGGGCAAGAAGAATTAATTAATAATATATTAAGGGGTATAGATACCATAGGCATTATGCCAACTGGAGCTGGTAAATCTATATGTTTTCAAATCCCTGCACTAATGATGGAGGGAATTACCCTAGTAATATCACCCCTAATATCCTTGATGAAGGATCAGGTTGCTGCACTAAATCAAGCAGGAGTACACGCTGCATATCTTAATAGTTCCCTAAGTTTAAATCAATATAGAAAAGCCCTACAATATGCCAGGGGTGGTAGATATAAGATGATATATGTAGCTCCAGAGCGTTTAACAACAAGTGAATTTCTAGATTTTGCAATGGAAGCTAATATATCAATGATAAGTATAGACGAAGCCCATTGCGTATCTCAATGGGGGCAGGATTTTAGACCAAGCTATCTAAAGATTCTAGACTTTGTAGATAAGTTGCCAATAAGGCCTATAATTAGCGGCTTTACCGCCACAGCAACTAAAGAAGTAAAAGAAGATATGATCCGTATATTAAGATTAAAATCACCATTTGTACTAACCACTGGCTTTGACCGTGAAAACCTATCCTTTTCTGTACAATCCCCTAAGGACAAGTATCAAGTTGTACATAATCATGTTAAGGAAAAGAAAGGACAAAGCGGTATTATATATTGTTTAACCCGTAAGGAAGTAGAAGAAGTATGTGGCCGCTTATACCGAGAGGGTTATCCAGTAACTAGATATCACGCAGGCTTATCAGATAAGGAAAGAGTAGATAATCAGGATGATTTTATCTATGATAGAAAGCCAATTATGGTTGCAACTAATGCCTTTGGTATGGGAATAGATAAGTCAAATATAAGATATGTAATTCACTACAATATGCCAAAGGACATAGAAAGTTATTATCAAGAAGCAGGCCGTGGGGGCCGTGATGGAGAAGCTGCAGAGTGCATTTTACTTTATGGGGGAAGGGATGTTGTAATTAATCAACTTTTTATAGAGAACAATAATGACAATGAAGAGCTGGATTATCAGACCCTTCAGCTGATTAAGGATAGAGACAGGGAAAGACTGAAGAAGATGACATATTACTGCTTTAGCAGAGACTGTTTAAGGGATTATATTCTTAGGTATTTTGGTGAATATGGAGAAAGTTATTGCGGTAATTGCATTAACTGCTTAACAAAATTTGAAGAAAGAGATGTTACTAATATTGCAAGGCAATTAATAGCTTGTGTAAAGGAGTCTAGGCAAAGATTTGGTATGACTGTTGTTGTTGATACTGTTCGAGGAAGTAAGGCTCAGAAGCTTATTAATAATGGAATGATCAATAATCAATACCATGGGAGCCTATCAGGGGAGCCAGTATATTTGCTTAGGCAAGTCTTAAATCATCTAGTGCTAAAAGGTTACCTATATCAAACCAATGAAAAATATGCAATATTAAAGCTGACTGACATATCAGAAGCAGTCTTTAATGAAGAAGAACCAGTTATTATGAAATTAGCAAAGCAGGAGAAGAAAACTAAAAAAGATAAATCCAAAAGTCCTAAATCCAATCTGTCTAAAGAATGGCTAGATGCAGAAGTTGAACCAGAATTATTTGAATCACTTCGCAAACTTAGGCTGGAAATTGCTAAAGAAGAAAAAGTACCACCCTATATAGTCTTTTCTGATAAAACCC
>CAZPWO010000058.1:0-12562 GCA_964590525.1 uncultured Herbinix sp.
TCCAACTGCAGGAGTTTCATCTATAACAACAAAGCCTTCCCTATCTGCCATCTGATATACTTCCTCAGCATATGGATAATGGGAAGTTCTAAATGAATTTGCTCCGTTCCACTTCATTAGTTCAAAATCTCGCTTCATCATAACAGGGTTAAATCCACGGCCAAACACCTCGCTATCCTCATGTTTACCATAACCCTTTAGATATACAGGTTTATTATTAATATATAGTCTTGTACCCTTAACTTCTACGGTACGAATACCGATTTCTTCTGTGTATTCATCCACCAACAGATCACTATCTTTTATCTGAATTTTAAACTTATATAGGTATGCATCCAGTACATTCCAGTGCTTTGCATTCTTAATAACTATGGCATTTTCCTTACCTTGGCTATCAGCCACAACCTGATCATCCTCATCATATACTGTGATAAACACTTCATTCTCACCAGTTGTTTCGACGCTATATTCTACCTTGGCATCATTTCCATCCAGGATATGATTAACTGTAAAATCAACAATACTTTCCTTTGGAGTTGACACTAGATTTACTGGACGATGAATTCCAGCGTAATTAAAGAAATCAAAATATGGTTTTGCCATCTTCCTACCATTACTTAAGGTTATAACCTGTCCGCAGGGCAATGACTCTAGGCTCAACTCATTATTAATCTTTACAACAACTTTATTATTACTATCATACTTTACAACATCATTAATATTTGCATTAAAGGGCAAAAAGCCTCCTTTGTGGGAAGTAATCTCTGTGCCATTAACATATACCCATGCATCATGGGTTGCACTTCCAAAGCGTATATCCAAATCAGTACCTGACAGTTCCTTTGGAATAAACACTTCGGTTTCATACCATACATTACCTATATATTCCCTCGAATCCTTATCTGTAAAGAAATCATTAAAGCTGGCAGGTACCGGAATAAGAATATAATCCTTTAGGCCATCCTTCCAGTTCTCGGCACCACCTTTATCTTCATAATCAAAACTAAACTTCCACATACCATCCATATTAATTATTCTTCTTGTAGGACTAAATCTAGGATATAGTAATTTGTTTGCCATGTTAATCCTCCTATTAATATAATCATATAAAGTACATATTATGGAGGATTTCCTCCTCCTTTTGTATTATTTGAAAGCATTATTTACATCCACTTCTCAAGCTCTTTCTTTCGCTCTTTCCAATCAGGCATTAGTACTGATATAAAATCATAAAATTTTTTGGAATGATTCGGATGTATAAAGTGTGCAAACTCGTGAAGTACAACATATTCTATACAATTTCTTGGTACCTCTATTAATTTGGTGTTTAATGTAATTATTCCTTTCTTTGGTTGACATGATCCCCATCTTGATGTCATATGTCTTGTCTTTATAATAGGATACTTTATATCATACTTAATAAATATCTGGTATACTTCATTGCATATTTGATCAAATATTTCTGTTTCTTGTTCCTTTAACCACTTGTTAATTAATATTTCTTTATGTCTTACATTGTCTTTATTTTCCACAGTAAGGAATATAAATATGCCATCCGATATTATAGACTCCTGTTTTCCTTCTATAACTTTTAAACGTAAACTCTTTCCTAAGATATCAAAGCTTTCACCGCTTACATAATTTTTAGGTTGGTTTGACGCATTTCGTTGTCTTTCCTTATACTTGTCTAATGCTCGTATTATATATACTTGTTTTTCCTTTATAATATTGTCAATAAATTCTACAGGAACTCGTTTGTTGGCAGATACATATATTTTCCCCTCTGGCTTTATACGAAGATTTATATTTTTTACTGGCTTTCTTGTAAGCTCGTATTCCAATACTCTTTGGTCACATTGTACTTGCATTGTTTTTGATTTATATTTCATTAGACTTTAAATCTCCTTAATGCCGTTGTTTTAACATTTTCAATGACCTTATCAATAACGTCAAATGGTAATTTAAACTTATTAGCACACTCATACTCATAAAACAAATCATCAATATCCTGTGCTATCCTATCATGAATTGTAGTGTTATTGGTCCAATCCACTCGGCTATGCTTCTCGATAATTTTTGTTATTTTAATAGCTATATCTGCTATTATATCCTGTTTTGTTTCCTTTTGCCCAGCTTCATAGGGTGATGTACTTGCTACCATGCAAGCATTACTAGGATTATCTAATTCATAATCCAGTATTGCTCCTACAACGCCATAAAAAGCCTGTGCATGTACATCATTCTTAAGCTTATCTGGATATTTTATATCAGCTACACCGGAAACATAATCAGACATTATCAAGCGTAATTTAGCCAAATATTCTGAGTCTGTTATTACTTTTTCCTTGTATTGATTCAAAGCATCCTTAATTCTCTTTGAAAAGCTATCATAATAAGCCGGGTTCTCATCATACTTCTCGCTTATACTTTTAGTTATCCTTGATCTTATCGCATCAGCTTTTGACCGCAGGGAGCCTAGTTCATCCAATTCCTTTTCAAAATCTGATTGATTTAATATATCTACTGGAGGCGTAATTTGTTTTAGTCCTATAACTGATAAATGACTGTCCAACAAATTCTGCATTAACGGCTCATACTCACTATTGTCTATGGAATCACAATAACGAATCTTAACGGATCTTCTAACCTTTGAATAAAATGCAAAAGAATCTTTATATCGCATTATCTCTTCTTTTGGAACATCCCTGTAAGTAACTTCAGAATTTAAAACAATAGATAAGTCTTTTCCAAATTCACATAGTAAATTATAAAACTCTTCTCTTTTTTTATCATCAGCTAAGAACACTTCTACTTCTTCTGTATCTTTCTTATTCTTAATAGAAACAAATAAGTCATCCAACCTGGAAAAAGATTGTCTCAATTTGCCTACCGCACTAATAACATCTACAATGACACCTTTCAGATCTCCCGCCTCAAAGTTCTCTAATCCTGCACCACTGTATATATTCATTGCCTCATCTAACTTCTGAATTAGCCCTCTGTAGTCTACAATTAGTCCATAATCTTTTCCATATGCCAGTCGATTTGTTCTTGCTATTGCTTGTAATAATCCATGTTCCTTTAATTCTTTATCAATATATAAAATTTGGCATATAGGAGCATCAAATCCGGTTAATAATTTACTGCATACAATTAATATATCAATTTCACCATCAATAAAACGGTTTTTTACAGAATCTTCATAATCATCTGGATTATTATATATCTTCATCATCTTCTTCCAGTATGCTATAACTCTATCTTCAGAAGATTCATCAATATCTACCGTCCCTTCTCTCATATCAGGTGGTGATATACATACCTCGCAATGCAGATCCCCAAATTGCTCAAAACATTCTAAATAAGATACTGCATCTCTTTTCCTATTTGTTGCCAACATAGCCTTAAAACCAGTGTCTTTATAACCTTCATTAAAATGATTGTTAATATCAAGGGCTATTCTTTTTATCCTTGCTTCCGTAGAAGCTAAGTGTTTCATACTACTCCACTTTTTCTTTAAATCAACCTTTTGCTTATCATTCAACTTCTTAGTTGTCTGTTCAAACCATAAATCTATATTTTCTTCGTCTACAGTCTGTTCTACAAATCTTCCTTCATAAATTAAAGGAACAATTGCATGATCATCTACCCCGTCTTTAATCGTGTACTTATGAATCAATTTACCAAACTTGGCCATAGTATTCTTTTCACTTTTCATTAATGGAGTTCCTGTAAACCCAATATAACAAGCATTTGGAAATACCACACGCATCTTAGTTGCTAATTCACCATAATTAGAACGGTGGCTTTCATCCACTAGAACGAAGATATCCCTACTAAATGCTCTTAATCCACTGTTTTCTACGGTATTAAATTTATTAATAATGGTGGTTATAATATCGGCTTTGCCTTTATCTATTAACTCAATTAAATTCTTACCACTAGTTGCCCTAGCCGGTTTACACTTTGTGTGTATAAAAGTTTTAGAAATCTGCTTATCTAATTCCTTACGGTCCGTTACAATAACAACCTTTGGATTAAGCTTAGCCATTTCTAATAAAATGTATTTTGCAAGCATTACCATAGTTAACGACTTACCTGAGCCTTGAGTATGCCAAATTACGCCGCTCCTACGATTTCCTTTAGAATCATTAATATTAATTGTCTTAATAATCTCTTTCACTGCAAAATATTGTTGATATCTACATATCTTCTTTACATTTGCATCATATACAATAAAATACTTAGTTAGCTCCATTAACCGTTCAATTGAAAGTAGAGAAATGATATTTTCATCTTGAACTGTAGCTTGTCTGTCTTTAATATACTCTGAAACCTTTTCTTCTATATGTTCTTGATCTTCCTCTTTCCAAACACTCCAAAACTTCTTAGCTGTGCCTGTGGTTGCAAATTTAACATTATTCTTATTGGTTGACATAAGAATCTGTGTAAATTTATATAATTGAGGTATATAATCCTCCTGCTGATTACGAATAGTTTGCTCCACCCCCTGCATAACACTAATATGTGGGGCTTTGCATTCTATCACAGCAAATGGAATTCCATTTACAAATAGCACAATATCAGGTCTTGCATTATACTCCTTATCTTGGCTATCTACAGAGTACTCTTCAGTTACATGAAATACATTATTCCCGATATCATCCCAATCAATGTATTTTAAATCAAAGCTAAGAATCTTACCGCCACCAACTGTCTCAGGATAGCTTTTTCCAAGCATAAGTGCATCATAAATCTTTTCACTGGTTTTAATCAGTCCGTCAGTCAAAGGCACATCCAAATCATCTATCGCTCTCTCGATATTCTCTGAAGAAAACTCCTGCTCAATCCCGCCAAATTCAAAGCGATTAAGCTTACGAAGTTGACTACGTAAAATTCCCTTTAATAATACCTGGTATCTGCTTCCCCGTTGCAACATAGCATCTTCAGGAGATATATAGGTATATCCTAGTTTCTTCAATAATTCAATTGCTGGGTATTTACTCACATTATCCTCCAAATATAAATTGCCGTCCATCATTTCACCTCCACTCTAAATTCTACTCTTTTCCATCAGAATCAGCTTGAGCAGTTTTTTCATATACTGATTCTATCATTAGTTCACTTTAACAATACCAGTTAATAGTAATTGCATCATAGCTTTCTTCTCTAACTTAATCTCTTCTAGCTTATGCTCTAGAAGATCAATTTCTTTGTCAGCAGTAGAAAGTATCTTTGAAATGGCTTTTTGTTCGTCGATATTAGTTGGAATTTTTAACTTTATTTTTTTAAAATTATCATATTTTAAACTTCTCGTATCATCTACTAGTCCTTGTGAGTATCTATAAAACATAAAAACAGTTGATGGTAATTTAAACAAATATGAAAAAAACTTTGTATCTATATTTTCTTTTGATTTCAAAATAGTATAAGCAGGACTTACTATTCCTTCATAATTCGAATATGCAGATACACCTTGCCACATACGCATTGTATTATAGCCAATGTCACCAACATAAATTTTCTTATATTTACTTTTGTCTTCACTAGAATTGTCTTTTCCCTCAAGTTCACTTCTTGGTAGAATTCCGTTCGCTGTAATAGAGAGTAATTCACAATTTTTAGTATTCGTTTCAATACGTTCATCAAATATTTTAAATAATTTTACTTTTGACCAATCTTTTTCAAAACCTTTTAATCTTTTCTTTCCCGTAAGCAAATTGTGCATAAGGTAATTTTTTAATTTTCTTTTCTCTTCAATAAATTTTTCTTGAAGATCAATCAGCTTATTATATTTTTTTAGATACTCTACTATTTTTATCTGTTCAAGTTCACTAGGAAGAAGAACTTTTATTGTTGACAGCTCTTCCTTATTAATCTTGGGCATTTTTGTTCTCATTGAATATGCAATTGCCTGCTTTGTAAAAAAATCAGATAGCATATAATTATACAAATATTCCTTATAGATACCTGCCTTCACATGTATTGCATAGCAATCAGCACTACAAATTCCTGTAAAACCCGGAATACACACTTTGTTCAATTCTGGGCGAATCTTACTGTATACAATTGTATTCTCATCAATTTCATATTTTCCAGAGATAAGTCCATGTTCTAACGCTGTTCGTACATTGATTATTCTGCCTGTATTTTTTTCGATGTTTTCTGGTCCTATATGGAACATACTTGAATAAAGTTTATTTTTAGGATCAACTAGTCCTCTTTGTATTTCTGTTACTTCAGAAAACATTACCACCTTCCATACAATGGGAATTACCCCTATCTGTGTCCTCTTATACCCCTCAGGCACTTCCCCACGTTTTATCATATCAATACGTTCCTTAATATCTTCTCTCAAATCAACTCTCCACCATTCTTTGATTCATCATATCCTCGCAGTTTTTCAATACGTACGGTTTCTTCCTTTTCAATCTGTTTAACACTTTTCACAGGAGTCGGTAAATCCTCTGGCATAGTACCACCAAGTTCAGCAATTGTCTGCCTTACCTTCTTGCCGACTGTATAATGTGTGTCTCCTGCTTCTTTTTTCCCTTGTATATTTTCTCTTCTTAATTTCTCATCTGTTTGAGTTGCACGAAATAGATTGGCTGCAAGTTCTGTGCTTCCCATATGGTCAAGTATTTTCTCGCTTTTCTTTAATCCTTTCTTAGCATGTATATTCTTTGCTCCAAGTCCACCATATAGACCTTGGTATCCTCTATTTTGAAATATAGCATAATCAAGTGGCTCAACGACTCCTGCATTCTTTGCGGCTTCTGCCAGAGATTTATTATGTACCTTCATCTCATTTCTGATTGCAAGTCTCTTCTGATCCTCATCGAGATTTTCATAGTTTTCAATTAGTTCCTGCTGTCTTGTCTTAACTGCAAAATACGTCTGCCCAAGTGCTATTACTTCTTTTGATGAATCCCCATTCATAACAACTAGATAACATGCATATCTGGATAACTCAATATCCTCTACCTTTCTAATTGCACTTGAGCCAATCTCAACCATTTTGTTGATATCAACAAAATGGTCTGAAACGTTATTGTTACTGTTTTCACATGCTTTTTCGGCTTTTTGAATTATCTTAAAAAAATTGCGCCATTCAGTATATTCTAAAGTCTTTTGCAACTCCCTCGCATACCAAAATTCCTGACCATATTCATTAATATGCTTTATAGTCTCAAAGATTTTATCATTGTATTCTTTTATATTATTCATAGGCCTAGCTCCTTTAAATATTCATTCATCTGTGCTTGAACCTCTTTTAACTCATTTTCAATATTTGTAATATTATTACGTACTTCATCAATATCAATAGGTTCTTCCTCTTCAAAAGTATTTACATAACGAGGAATATTCAGGTTAAAACCATTTTCTTTAATTTCATCAAATGTCGCAACATATGAATACTTATCCACTGTTTTATAATCCTTATAGGTAGCAACAATCTTTTCGATATCCTGATCCCTTAATATATTTTGATTCTTCCCTTTTTCAAAATTACCGTCACCACTTGCATCGATAAATAAAACATCCTTACGTGTACGATTTTTTTTAAATAATAATATACATGCAGGAATCGAAGTACCATAAAACAAGTTTGCTGGTAAACCGATAACAGCGTCTAACAGATTGAATTCTATAATCTGTTTTCTTATTCGTCCCTCTGATGCTCCTCTAAATAATACTCCATGAGGTAATATAACACCCATTCTTCCAGTTTCAGCATCAAGACTGCTTAGCATATGAAGTACAAAGGCATAATCTCCCTTACTAGATGGTGGAACACCCCAGTCAAATCTATGATAAACATCTAAATCAGCTGTCATCTTAGGTTTCTTTTTATCATCAATTGTATCTGGTAAAAAACCACTATCCCATTTGTCTAAACTAAATGGTGGATTTGCAACAATAACCTGAAATTTCATAAGCATATCATTTTCTATATTTTTAGGATTTGCAAGAGTATCTCCTTGCCAGATTGTAGCATCATCTATCCCATGTAAAAACATATTCATACAACAAAGAGACCATGTCTGCATGTTTTTTTCTTGACCGTATATTGCAACCTTTTTTGTATTTGCTTCCTTATAAGCTTTCAATAACAATCCACCACTTCCGCAGGTTGGATCATAAATCCTATCATTCTCTTGCGGAGCTACTAATATAGCAACTACCTTAGATACCTGACTTGGCGTAAAAAACTCCCCACCCTTTTTTCCTGCGTCTGAAGCAAAATTTGCAATCATATATTCATAAGCATCACCAATAATATCATCACTTTCGAGCACAGAAGGTCGTAAATCAAGTGGTTGAAAATCTTCTAACAAATTCTTCAAAGTTGCATTCTTTTCTTTTTTCTCACCAAAATCAACTGTAGAATTAAAATCAATTGCACGAAATACATTTCTTAATTTTCCACTATTATTCTCTTCTATATTGTTTAGTACAATATTTATTTTTTGCCCAATTTCACTATCTGCTCTATTAGAATATAAATAATCAAATGTAGATTCATCATTTAGTGAAAAAGGTTCTCTGCTCATAGCTCTTTTTATTCTCTGCTTATCACCGGCGTACTGTTCCATATACTTTTCTTTTTTTTCATTATACATATCACTTAAATATTTTACAAATAACATTGTTAATATATAATCCTTATACCTAGAGCTATCAATCTTCCCCCTAAAACTATCACAAGCTTTCCATAACACGCTTTCAATATCACTCTTAGTTGTTTTCATGTGTTTTTTTCCTCATTTCTTTTTGTATTATATTAATAGCTTCGTTATAGTACAACTCTTTCTGTTCTTTTAGTTGTTTTAGCAAAAAGCTCTCTCTTTTTGCTAATCTATTTAATTTAGCTATTTGACGCTGCTCATTCAGTGATAATAAATCAATTGATAGGTTCGCATAATTAGATGGCTTTACTGTTCCTATCATAGTACTGCTAATATTTTGTAGCATTATTGATTTAATTCTTTCAGAATTTAATAACCAATATAAGTACTCTGGCAATAATCTTTTATCAATTGTTCTGATAACAACAAAGTGTGACGGAATAACTATACCTGCATATTCGTCATCAATCAGTACAGCTGTGTATGGTGTTGTTAACCGAACTATAATGTCTTTAGGCTGAGTTAAGTATTCAGCCCTTAATCCTTCATTGGCATGAAATTCCTCCAAGCAATCAGCCTCAATATAGCCATTCTCATTTATTGCTTTGAGATTTAACTGCCTATATCTTGCCATTACATCTGATGGTAGCTTCGCCTGTTTCCTTGCAAGAACTAACCCCGTCTTTACTGTTGCCAATTCTTCCAATTTCAATCATATCACCCCTGTTCTATATGTTAAGTGAAAACGTAACTGTCCAGCCGTTTTCACTTGATGCTATTTATTCCTTGTTTTTTGGTATTTTAAATGCCTTTTTGCCATATTGTGATGCATATATCTTGACACCATTTATAGTTATATAAGGTGTAAAAGTGTATTCTATAACTTCTTTACTATTATCCTTTTTGCCATCCTTTTCCATAGTCATCTTCTTTCTTTGTTTTATTGAAATCTATGGATCAATTATGCTATAATGAATTTTCTAGAATTCGTGGACGGTTAATAATCGATTCACAGATAATAAGGACTATGAAGTGTCAACTTCATGGTTCTTTTTGTTATGTGTCTTTTGTAACTGTTTGGTTCAAATAAAAAAAGACTTTCATAACTTAATTTACTTATATCATAAATTTTTTTGTATGTCAATTATTTTTTTGTTATGTTCTAAATATAACAATCCTCATATGTGTTTATTTTTAATTCATAACATAAAACAGACCCGTCTTGTTATTTACCAATAAATCATATAAATGCTTTAATTATTAGAACAAAGATTATTAACCAAAGCAATACTATAGGTACCCCGTAATACCACCTTTTAGGCTTGTTATCTTTTGAAATCTGCTCGGATTCAATACGGCATTGTTCAATTACCACTTTTAGAACTAATTTTATAGTAACCGCTATCATTAAAGGGAGTATTATTATGTCATCAAGATATCCAAGAATCGGAATAAAGTCAGGGATTAGGTCAATAGGAGATAAAGCATAGCTTATGGTTATAATTGCCATTAGCTTAGCATACCATGGTGTTTCCTTTTTCTTCATTGC
Organism: uncultured Herbinix sp.; assembly: GCA_964590525.1. Taxonomy (GTDB): domain Bacteria; phylum Bacillota; class Clostridia; order Lachnospirales; family Lachnospiraceae; genus Mobilitalea. The sequence goes on from CAZPWO010000058.1 coordinate 10,180, forward strand.
AAAATAAATTGCAGGTATATCCCTTTTTAATTGCTTTGCCCTCTGCTTAAGATTCACCATAATCCTCGATTCTATGAAAAATAATCTGATGTATTAATTAATTTTAGCACGTATATTACTCTTTTTCTATTAATAACTTGTCTGCTGAATAATGAATCCCAATTGCTCCTAACGGTGCGGTTATTAGTATGGATAATACTGAAATCGCTAAGATTATATCTCCCGATTCTACTCCTAATGACAATGGTACTGCTCCCATTGCAGCCTGTACTGTTGCCTTTGGAATATATGCAATAATACAAAACAATCTTTCTTTCCAATTATAATCTGTACCTAATAAAGAGATAACAACTCCTATACTTCTTCCTATTAAGCCTATTACTATCAATATAAGCCCCACTCCACCTGCTTTTAAGGCTACATTTACATCTACCTGTGCTCCTACTAATACAAACAGTAGTATTTCTGCAAATACCCATAGCTTGTTGAATTTATTAGATAGTCTCTTGCCTACATTAGGAAGTCTTTCAATTATTACAAAGCCGATAGTCATCACTCCTAAAAGGGAGGCTATGTTTAACCTAGTCTTTAATATGCTTTCTAATTGATTTAGTAATATAGAAACACCAAGTATTAATAAGACCTTTTTGGTATCTCGGATGTGATATCTTTTAAAAATTCCTATAAGCACAAATCCTAAAATCACTCCTGCCAAAATTCCCAATAAAACCGAAATTGGTATGTTTATTAATTGTATACCTATATTCATACCGGAACCACTATATAAGCCTAAAAAAGCACTAAATACAGTAATAGCAAAAACATCATCAATAGATGCACCAGCTAATATTAAAGTTGGTACTCCTTTTTTTGTACCAATATTATTTTCCATCAATTTAAGCATAGATGGCACAACAACAGCAGGAGAAACAGCAGCAATAATAAAACCTAGTATTCCTCCTTGGGCAAATGTAAAGCCAAGAAAATATATAGAAGCCACTGCAATAAATAAGCCCTCTATTAATCCAGGTATGCAACTCATCTTTAATGCAGGAAATCCAACACTCTTCAAATCATCTTTGTTAAGTCCAAGTCCCGCTCTTAATAAAATAATTATTAATGCAATACCTCTTAAATCTGATGATATTTGAAGCATATCCTCTTGAAGTAAATTAAGACCATGAGGTCCTATAATAACACCTAATATTAACATTCCTAATAAACCAGGCAATCTTAATTTCTCAAATAATCTTTTTACTGGTAATCCCAATAATAAAATCAATGCTAAACTTGCAGCCATAAAAAACCCCTTTCCAATTTATAAAAAACTCCTACAGGAATAGTATTATTATATCCTGTAGGAGTCATTAGCATTATGCGATTCAGGTGAACTCCATCACCATTTATTCTATATTATCTTTATACATCAGGTGTTCTGTATTTACAACTCCACTCTACCCTCTAAAGCCCGTAATAATGTCACTTCGTCAATATATTCCAAATCGCCGCCCACGGGAATACCGCTAGCGATTCGGCTTACCTTAATTCCTGCCGGTTTAATCAGCTTACTTATATACATGGCAGTTGCTTCTCCCTCAAGACTAGAGTTGGTTGCAATAATAACCTCCTCAACATCCTGTTGTTGAAGGCGTGTCATAAGTTCTTTTAACTTAATGTCTCCAGGACCAATGCCAAGCATAGGTGAGATTGCACCATGAAGAACATGGTATACACCTTCGTATTTTCCTGTCTTTTCATAGGCAGCAAGGTCTCTTGGGTTTTCTATAACCATTATCTGCTTCTTGTTCCTTTTTGAAGAAGAACAGATTGGGCATAATTCTTTATCGGTAAGAGTAAGACAATCCTTACAATAGCGGACATTCTTTTTAGCATTTACAATGGCATCTGATAAACCAGTTACCTGATCTGCTGGCATATTTATAATATGAAAAGCAAGCCTCTGGGCTGTCTTTGTACCAATACCCGGAAGCCTTGATAGCTCTTCTATTAACTTGCTTATCTGACTGCTATAATAATCCATTAGAAGGGGAATCCTCCCATTCCACTTAAGCCACCTGTAATCTGGCCCATTACTTCTGAGGATTCATCTTCCATTGCTCGTAATGCTTCATTGGTAGCTGCAACAATTAGATCCTCCAACATTTCCACATCATCAGGGTCAACAACTTCTTGAGCAATCTTTATAGACTCAACTTCTTTCTTTCCATTAACAGTAACAACTACAGCCCCACCTCCGGCACTGGCTTCCCATGTTTTATCTTCTAATTCCTTGGTTTTCTCCTCCATTTGTTTCTGCATACGTTGTGCCTGTTTCATTAAATTATTCATATTTCCGGGAACTCCTCCGCCCGGAAAACCACCT
>CAZPWO010000059.1:0-12488 GCA_964590525.1 uncultured Herbinix sp.
ATAACATCCTTCTACCTTTCTAGATTAGTTCTTGTGTTATCTTGCCTTATATTAAAAGTCAAAACAAGCAAGATTTCAAGTTACTACATTATAAAGGCTTGTCCATCTTGACTTGGTAAATTGTCGACTCTTCTTTCAAAATGATTGTTTTTATTAACAATAAAGTATATAATAAATTAAGTTCTTTCTAAAATATATTAAATCAAAGGAGTTAATTATATATGAATGATAATGTGTTAGTCCGATTTGATGTTGACAAGGTCAACAAGTTTAATGTAGGTTTGAATGCCTTTATCTCAACCCTTCTTGTTATACAAGCTTTTATTTCCTCAGGGGTATCATATGGTTTAACTGTAGCATTTGTTACATATTCTACTACTATAATTGGAGCTATAGCAAGCTATTTTAACATGAAATCCAGAAAATTAGATAATATCACCCCTATAATTATAACTGCATCCATTATTATGATGGCTGGGTATTTGGGATATTTACAAGAGGGTGCCAATACACTTACCATATTTTTAGTCTATGTTGGTACAGTAGGCATGGTAACCTTATATTTTAGATCCATGCTGCTTGTTATACATGGTGCTATAATCAATATTGCACTTATAATCTTTTACAATATAAGCCCTATAGGAGTTATGGGACCAGGTTATACTACAGTAGCTTTTATCAGAACACTAATTGTTTTTGACATTATTCTTATTATCTTTTTTATATTAACCAAATGGGGTAATGAGTATATAATGTCAGCCGTAGATAAGGAAAGGCAATCCAAAGAACTTTTGATTCAATTAGAAGAAACTATGGGTGAAATCAACACAAGCACTTCTGTACTTAATGATAATATTGATGAATCATTTTTATATGTAAAAGATATTGACCAAATGAGTCAACAAACTAAAAACTCTATTGATGAGATAGCCAAAGGGGTTAGTGAAAGTGCATCTAGTACTGAAAAAATAGTTACTACTGCTAATGATGCAACTGAGACAATTAACAAAACAATGGAATTATCAAAGGAAACAATCACCCATACTAACAATATGAAAGATGTTATTCAGGAGAATTCCCAAGGAATTAATCTAATGGTTCAGCAGATGGATACTATTGATAATGCAGTAGGAACAGCTCTAACTAATATGTCCGACTTAAAGAACAGCATGGATCAAATCAACACTTCTCTTGCTGGTATAAGTAAGATTGCAGAGCAAACAAATCTATTGTCCTTAAATGCCGCCATAGAGGCCGCCAGCGCAGGTGAAGCAGGTAAAGGTTTTTCTATTGTAGCATCTGAAATAGGCAAGTTAGCTAAGATGAGTAACACTACTGTAAAAGAAATATCTGAAGTAATTAAGGGTATTGATTTTGCAACTAATTCAACTTTAGAAAAAGTTTCCCAAGGTAAAGAAGCAGTTGATTTAGGAAATACATATATAAACAATGTTCAAAGTGATTTTACCAACCTAGAAAAATCAGTAGAAGAAATAATTGAAAGCATTACTCTTGAAGGGGAAATGATATCAGCTGTCTCAATATCATTTGATAATATTATGGAACAACTTGAAAACATATCAGCAGTATCTGAAGAACATGCTGCTTCCACCGAGGAAGTCCTAGCAATTACAGAGGTACAATCTGAACTAGTAGATAATGTTACTGATAAAATGGCCTCTATTAATGATCAAAGTAATAATTTAAGGGGCATATTAAAAAAATAATATTACAAAATAAAATAATAATCAAAAAAAGGTTTCGGCTAAAATTCAACCGAAACCTTTTTTATTTATTTACTTATTTATTTCTTTATAAAAAATTTAACAAGCTCTGATTTCTTTTAGGAAAAAATCTTCTCCAGATATCAGCTCAAACTCTTCCCCTTGACAGTCTGGGCAGATCTTACCCTTTTCTATTATTGGATATACCTTTCCACAGTCCTGACATATGCCATTAGCTGTCAGTATATCAATTTCTAATTTAGTGCCTTCAAGGATAGTACCATCTACTGCTGCAGGGAAACAGGCATGAAGATACCTGGGAACAACAGAAGATAACTCTCCTACTTGTAGGACAATGGCCTCAACATCTGATAGTTGGTTTGTGTCAACCACTTTAAGCACCTTATCAACAATATGATACATTATTCCTAGCTCGTGCATAATTTATTTATTCCTTCCAAGAACTTTTTTTGCAGTAATCTTTACTTTACGCTTAATAACATGAGGTGTAATTGCCTTTTTCATACCTAGGAACTCCACACCCTCACCATCATATACACGTTCCAAGCTAATAGCTCCAAACTTACATTTTGTAGCGCACATTCCACAACCTACGCACATGTATTCATCCACTGCCGTAGCACCACAGCCAAGACATCTTTCTGTTTCCTTCAGCATCTGTTCTTCTGTAAGGGATTCTCTAATGTCACGGAAGGTATTCTTACTTTCCACAGGGTCTACCTGGGCAGGTCTTTGTCTAGGACTTGTATCAAAACTATCTAAAATAACCTTGTTAGTATCCAACTGATTAAACTGGCGGCGGCTACGTCCAATAAGCAAATCCTGGCCCTTATGGACAAAACGATGAATTGAAATTGCAGCTTGCTTTCCTGCTGCTATTGCATCAATTGCAAAACTTGGTCCTGTAACTGCATCTCCACCAGCAAATACATCTGGCTCTTTTGTCTGGTAGGTAAGCTCGTCTACCTGGATAGTATTATTGGAATTAAGAATTGTCTTACTGCCTTCTAAAATATTACCCCAGTCAATAGATTGACCTACTGATAAGATAAGATGATCAGCTTCTACAATTATTGTATTATTTTCGTCATACTTAGGACTGAAATTACCATTTTCATCAAAGACACTGGTACAACGCACCATTTCAATTCCTCTTAGCTTACCATTCTCTTCTAGAATACGCTTTGGTCCCCAAGAATTATTAATTGTGATACCTTCATCTTCGGCTACCTGGATTTCTTCATCTAAGGCTGGCATCCCTTCCCTATTCTCCAGACAGTACATATTAACTTTCTCTCCCCCTGCACGAACTGCTACACGGGCTACATCAATGGCTACATTACCCCCACCGATAACTACTACATTACCAGAGATAGTTTCTTTTTCATCTTGATTGATACGGGATAGGAATTCCACTCCAGATATAACTCCTTCATAATCTTCTCCCTCAATGCCAATGTTTCGGCCTTTCTGGGCTCCAATGGCCAGATAGAAAGCCTCATATCCATTACTTCTAAGTTCATCCAAAGTAACATCTTTGCCAACTTCTACTCCCTTTTTGAATTTAACACCTAGTTCTCTTAAAATATCAATTTCTGCTTCTATTATCTTCTTCTCAAGCACAAAGGAAGGAATTCCAAGAGTTAGCATTCCACCTAATACCTTTTCTTTTTCAAATACAGTCACATCATATCCATCAATTGCAAGATAATAAGCACAGGATAAACCAGCTGGTCCAGCACCTACTATGGCTATCTTTTTGTCACTGTAGTTGTTACGTTTTTTAGGAATAAACCTGGTATCCTTATTCAAATCTAGTTCTGCAATGAAACGTTTGATATCATCAATTGCAATAGGTTCATCCAAATCCCCTCTAGTACAGGCATCTTCACAACGCTTATTACAAATGTATCCACATACTGCTGGAAATGGATTTTCCATTTTAATTAGTTCAAGAGCTTCTGTGTACTTCCCCTGTGCTGCTAATTTTATATATCCTTGTACTGCAATGTGGGCAGGACAAGAAGTTTTACATGGAGCTGTACCTGTATCTACAACTTCCTCACGATTGATTAGGTAGTCAACATTCCACTCTTTCTGGGTCCATTCATTATTTCTTGGAGTATGGGTTGTTGTTATATCTTCAGTAACCGGTCCACTAGAGCAAAGCTTCTGACCTAACTTCATGGCATTCATAGGACAGTTTTCAACACAGACACCGCAAGCTACGCATTTATCCTTATCTATCTTTGATACATAGTTTGAACGTACCATATCCACGTTCTTATACATAGTTCCAGAACGAAGTGATAGGCAAGCGCATCCACAGCAATTACAAATAGCATGGGTTTTACCAGAACCATCTATATTGGGAATCTGGTGCATAAGACCGTTTTCCTCAGCTCTTTCAATAATTTCAAAAGCCTCTTCCCTGGTAATTGCCCTTCCACGTCCTGTTCGAATATAGTATTCTGCTGCATGGCCCATCTGAATACACATATCTTCTTTAAGATGGCCACATCCCTCTCCCATTACCTCTCTATCTGTACGGCAAGAGCAAGGAGAACAGGAAAATATAGTATTATCATTTAAGTATTTTGAAACTTCTTCATAACTAGCCCTCTGACTGTTGCCATCTATTGTGGATTCTATAGGAATAACTCTCATAAGACCTACTCCCGGTGGAAACATACCAGAACTCATAGGTCCTCTAACCCTTCCATAGGCTTCCATAGCATAGGTTACAATAGGGTACTTCTCAACAACCTCCAGGTTGTTGACCACCATCTCCATAATACCTGGAATCCAGCTTTCTGCATGCCAAAAAGTATCCACACCATCAATAACATTTACAAAAGTGGTACCATACCATGCCAGCTTCATCATCTGCTCATGGCAATACTCTTCGGATTTCCCCATAATCTCTGCCATTTCCTTAGCAGTTCTCTTGGTGAAAAAACCCATGGCTAAACCTATTTCAGCCATTTCATCATCAACACCAGCTTCCAGTATTACATACTCTGGATCATCCCACTTATAACCGTTCTTCTTTGGATTCTTTCGCCCAAGCATATTGGCAAATTCCATGGCCTTTTCACTATACTTACATTCATAACCTTCTGGAAAATACATCTGTGTAATTGACCTGTCCATATTTTATTCTCCTTTAACCTCTTTATATAACCACTCTGTCAACGCTTCCATCCCTTCCCCTGTCTTAGCGGAAATAGGGAAGATTACTATGTTAGGATTTAACTTCTTTACTCTTTCTACACAAAGATCAAAATCAAAGTCAAAGACTTCCATAGTATCTATCTTATTAATAATAAGAAGATCAGATGATTTGAATATTGATGGATACTTTAATGGCTTATCATCCCCTTCAGGAACACTTAGAATCACAGCATTTTTTGTAGCACCAGTATCAAATTCGGCAGGACATATTAGATTTCCCACATTCTCCAGTACCACTAAATCGGTCCCTTTGGCATCCAATCCCTTAAGTCCCTGTCTGGTCATGTCAGCATCCAAATGACACATTCCACCTGTATGTAGCTGAATTACCTTTGCTCCCGTTTCTGCAATAGTCTTAGCATCCACATCAGAATCGATGTCTGCCTCCATAACTGCAATACTTAATTTGTCTTTCAAAAGTTCAATGGTCTTTACCAGGGTGGAAGTCTTCCCTGCTCCTGGAGAACTCATTAAGTTAAGCAGATAGGTATTCTCACTTTTTAACTGTTCCCTAAGACGCTGTGCGTCCTTGTTATTGTCTTCATATATACTTTGCTTAATTTCTAAAACCCTAAATTCTTTCATTCTTATCTCATTCCTTTCAAATCTTATTCTGGTCATACCAGTAGTACAGATACACTTATTCTATTAACTTTTTATAAGATTGTCAAGTATTTATCAAACTTTTGTATATATTTTTGCTGTCTATTGATTTTTGCATTTTGTTATGTTACTTTGTTCTTTAAATATCTAATTATATCGGTTGAAGATTTGGACTTAGAAAGGAAGACAAATGAATTTTAAAAAAATAAAGGCCCCAACATTAAGAGAGATTTTTGTTAGGGAATTAGAAACTATGATTTTATCTGGACAATTAAAAATTGGTGAAAAGCTTCCCTCTGAACGTATTCTTGCAGAAAAGATGCAGGTCAGCCGCGCTGTTATAAATGGTGGAATTGCTGAACTTGCCAGGAAAGGTTTTCTAAAGGTAAAACCCCGTTCCGGAGTATATGTATTAGATTATCGTCGTTATGGTACTGTTGAGACACTTCTTTCTATAATGAATTATAATGGAGGTCAACTAAGAAAAGATGAGATTCGTTCCATCTTAGAGCTTAAGATGGTTGTAGATAAACTGGCAGTAGAATTATCCGTAGATAGGCAAACCCATGAGGATATTGCCTCCTTGGAAGGCTATTTGGCTAAGATAAGGGAACAAGGTGATAAAAGTGAAAAAGCTGCTGAGGCAACCTTCACCTTTTATCATGAATTGGCTATGACCAGCCAAAACACCTTGCTCCCCTTAATCTATCGTTCTTTTCGGGTCCCTGTTAGCCACCTTTGGATAAGATTTATAGAAAAATACGGCAATGATCATGTATATAATAGTGCTAAAAAAATATTAACAGCAGTGAAAAACCATGACAAAGAAGGTGCTGTAGCTTGTGTAGAAAGTGCAATATCTGCTTCTATATCTGGTTCTAAAGAGATATACCAGGAGTAAACTTCATGTTCTAGTTACTATCCTAACTATATTTCTAGTTCCAATATAGCTTGCATAAAAATATCCTACTTAAGAAATACTCCAAAGTATCAGAAATTTAGAAAAAAATACGAGTTGGTGCATTGTAAAAGAGTTTACCCCCTCGGTCCATAAATCCTCTAACTTTTCCTTTTCAGGTAAAGCACTGTCATAATCACGGCATGAATAACGCTTTCCTATGGTTTCAAGTGTTTCGTTCATTGATTTCTTCCTTTCTCTTTCATTTATTCAATGGAATCCCCTGGTCCTTAGAGATTTCCTTTAGAAATTCTTCAACTTCTTCTTGTGACCTGGCACCTGAAATCGAATGTTTTTCGTTAACTATAAGCGTTGGTACAACATTTACACCATAGGCTTTCACAAGTTGAAAATCAGCTAATACAGCTTTTTCTGTTTCATCCTTTTCATACTGGGATTTCCAATGGGAGAATGAAATATCTGTTTCCTTTACTGCTTCTTCTATAATACCAAGTTCTTCAATGTTTTTGTTTTCTACAAATAACTTGTATTGAAGTCTATCAAAGACATCCCAATACATGTCCTCACCAGCAACAAGACCAGCTGCTTTGGCAGCTATCAGTGCAGGTTTTGAGATAGGAAACTCAAAATCCGTTTCTTTCATTCCTTCAATATTAAAACGGCCTTCATCATCATTTTTATTTGCCTCTGCCCAATGACTTATTACTTCTGCCTTAACAGCTTCTCGTGAGCCAAAATAATCTATAAATTCTTGGGATTCCCATCCTAAAGCAAATGAGCGATGTGTAATCTCAATATTATTATATTTCTTAGCTATCTTGCGCATTCTTGCTGACATGGGAAAACAAAAACTACAAATTGTATCATGAAAAAATTCTATTCTAATCATAATATGCCTCCTTTGTTATGGGATAACTATTAAAAGTAACCTTTTCTATTCCATACTACTGATGGGTCAATATTGTCTAAATTCTTAGAAGATGTTCTTGCCATTACCCCTGCTAATTCTTCAGTCATCTTCTCTATCTGTTCTTTTACTCCCTCTGAGCCATTGTTTTTTAAGGGGTCCATAATTATTCTCCCTGCAGATACAGCATCCGCTCCTAGGGCAAGGGCTTTAAATACGTCCATTCCACTACTAATACCACAGTCTACAAAGATTGGTATCTGACCATTAATCACTTTGGCAATCTTAGGCAAGACCATTAAAGGTGGAATAGCATAGTTCATAATTCCATGGTGGTGAGAAACTACTATACCTTTAGCTCCAACTTCTAAAGCTTTATACGCATCTTGTTCACTAAGAACACCTTTTATAATAAAGGGTAACTTTGTAGCATTTACAAATTCTTTTAATTCCATTTGGGTTTTAGGCCTCATCTCTTGGCCTAAAACTATATCATATCTGCCATTTGAACCAAAAGAATGATCTAAATCCATACCCAAAGCCATAACTCCGCATTCTTCTGCATGTTTAATTCTCTGAATTATATAGTCATTATCAACATATGGTTTAATAATTTTAATAGTAGGGGCAGCAGTAGATGTTATGGCTTCTAATTCAGCTTCATCACCCATACCTGCCCAGTTAACAGCATTTGCTGCTTGAGCACCTTTTGCCATCTCAACCATTCCATTTTCACGTATATTATCCAAATGGGATAGGGCTGCCATCATTATAGGTGTATCAAATGTTTCACCATATAGTTCAAACTTTGTTGAAGGTAAAACAGCATCAATATGCCTCATCTCAAGTAATAATGAATCAAAATAGTCTCTTGTTATCTGATTTGTATCCCATGGTTTACTGTGTATATCATTATTTCTCATCTTTACCACTCCTCGTTTTTTATGTTTTTGTTTTATGTCTTTATTTTATGATAAACGTTTTTCATCCTAGATAGTGCTTCTTCTAAGAGTTTTCTTGATGTAGCTATATTCACACGAATGTAACCTAGGCCATCCTTGCCAAAATTAGTACCCATATACACTTCTACCTTGGCTTCATTAATAAACCAATTCAAAAGTTCATCCTGGCCAATATCTAATGCTGAGTAGTCTATCCAAAGTAGATAGGTTCCCTCCCGTGGCATAATGCTAAACTCTTTCATGTTCTCATCTAAGTATTGCCTAACAAAGCTTTCATTATCATCTATATATTTATTAACATCTTCCAACCAATCATCACAATCATTGTATGCTGCTATTAATGCAGGTACAGAAAATATATTAGGGTCATTCATACCAATTGTCTCAATTGACTTCTTGATTTTACTACGAAGTTCTTGATTGGGAATTATCATATAAGAGATTATGATGCCAGGTATATTAAAAGTTTTTGTTGGAGCATTAGCATACACTAACCTATCTAGTAGATCTGGACCTAGACTTAAGCTGCTATAGTTTTTAACCCCCTCTGCAATTATATCAGCATGAATTTCGTCAGAAAACAAAATCAAATCATGCCTATTGCAAAAATCAGCTAATTGTTCTAACTCCTCCTTAGACCATGCTCTACCACTAGGGTTATCAGGATTACATAATATAAACATCTGAGTATCTTGGTCAACAACTGACTCAAGATAATCAAAATCCATAACAAATTTCCCATTCATATCTAGAGTTAAAGGATTTTCAATTAGTATTCTTTTGTTTTTTATAACAGACTCCTTTAAAGGAGAATAAGCAGGTGAGTTAACTATAACCTTTGCATTTGGATCAACTAATGAATCTACACTTATAGAGGAGGCCATATTAATTCTAGGACAATAAACTATCCATTCCCTAGGTATATCAAGGCCCACTTGTTTTTTTATCCATCTTTGAATACTTGTATAATAGCCTTCATCTATACCAGTATAGCCAAATATTTTATGGTCTAGAACTTTCTGAAATGCTTCTATAATAGGTTGGGGAGACTCAAAATCCATATCTGCCACGCCTAAATGGATAAGATCATCCCTTCCATGCTGGGCAGCCAATAGATCCCACTTAGCGCTATTGGTCTTCTTTCTATTAATTGTTTTATCAAAATTGTAGTTGGATTTCATACTTACTCCTTTCTAGCTAACAAACTATTACTAAAGGTAAACATTTTATCTACAGACACCAAGCATAAAAGATAAGGAACTTCTCTTTTATAGGTTAGATGGTATTCTGATTATATACCTTAATCTTACCATAATAAAAGAGGAAGTTCCTTATATTTTAATATAATTATGAGTTTTAATGTTTTACTGCTTCTAGTGTCCCTAAAAGTTCAGTATTTAATTCAAATACTTTCTTTTGGGCAAAATCTAAACCTGTTCCCATGCATTTTGATTCATCCGTGGTAAACCAATGGTATTTTAAACTGCTCCAATCAATCTTACTAGTGGTTAGTGCTGGGTCAACCATAGGAAGTACAGTTCCATCCTTAACAAGAGCAATACCCATTAGTTGTCCAGCCTTTATATCAATCCATTTACCACCTTCATAAGAGTTCTTTGGATCTTGCAGGTCAATCCATCTGCCACTTGGTAGATATACTGGACGCTCTGTCTGATTATCTTCAAATAATGGTGCTACCAGAATATTATCACCAAACATGTATTGGTCTTCTAAGGCCAGACAATTTCTATCCTCAGGGAATTCTATAAACATGGAACGAACCATAGGAATACCAGCTGTAGAGGACTTAATACTCTGGGCATAAATATATGGAATTAAACTATAACGGAAGTTAAGTTGATTCCGGAATAATTCCAAAAATTCATCTGAATAATTCCAAGGCTCTTTAGGGGGTTGTCCATGACAACGAAGATGGGAAGTAAATATCCCCATGAACATCCAACGTTTATAGAGCTCTTCTGGACTAGAACGTACAAAACCTCCAGCATCATGACTCCAATATGTGAAGCCACTCATACCAAATGAGAGCCCTCCTCTTAAGGATGCCAGCATACCCATATTAGAATTTTCAGCATCCCCGCCCCAATGTAGTGGGTAACGTTGACTTCCTGCCCAAGCACTTCTTGCCCAGATAATAGATTCTCCAGTTACCTCTTTGGTAATATCAAAGGCTGCTTTATTGTAACGAAGGGGGTAGAGATTATGCTCTGCCATTCCAGATCTACCTGAATGGAAGGCCCCTGATACAGGTGCTCCCTCACCAAAGTCAACCTTAATTGCCTCAATTCCAAGATCTAGCAAGCCTTTAATTTTTTCCTGATACCACTTTTCTGCTTCAGGATTAGAAAAATCTAGGATAGCATCATCTGTTGGTAACTCACCATCAGCATTAAGGATAGCATAGCCTTTTTCTATAATCTCAGGATATAAGGCATTATTAGGTGTGAAATAGGGAAGTTGCCATAGACTAACATGGTATCCATCTTCTCTCAAGTCAGCAATCATCTTCTTTGGATCATCAAATCTTGTAGTAGAAAATTTATAATCACATAACCAGTCATGTTCAAACCAACCTGTATCCAGATGTATAACATCACATGGTATTTCATGCTTTTTCATTTTTTCAGCTACTTCCCTAGCCTGAACTTCTGAATCATAAGTAATACGGCTCATCCAAAGACCAAAAGACCACAATGGGGGCACATCACTTTTTCCTGTAATATCTGTATAGCCAGATATTATCTCCTTTGGGCTACCTGCTATAACAAAAAGGTCCACATCTGCTTCACCAATAAAGATAGTCTGAGCTTCAGCATAGTCATGACCAAAATCCAAAGTAACAGGAGTACTGGTATGGGCAAATATTCCGTATCCACGTGAACTCATGTAGAATGGAACCGGCTTGTACATATCTTGGGTCTCAGAACTGTGGGCATCCTTAGTCCATAGAACTATCTTCTGCCCTGTCTTGTCAAGTTTAGTAAAGCTTTCTCCACATCCATAGAAATGTTCATCTGGACTAATCATAAATGAAGCTGCTGAGTATTTGCTCATATCTTCTGCAGAGTGTACATATGAGAAAGGTAGTGGGTTAGAATTCAAAAGGCTCATTCCGTCTTCCATATTTAAAGTCTTTGTTAGAATCTTGCCAGCCTTATCCTTAATGGTTATCTGAAAAGGCTCGAAGTTAACATCTACAGTAAGGTCAGGAGTCTTAAGAATTACACCTTTTTCTGTTTTTTCCTTTATTACATCCTCGTAACTTTTTACCTTTTCCAACATTATAGAATCATTGTCTCCTAGTGGCTTATTGGAGTATGACGTATAAATTCTTACCGCATTAGAGGCTACAAAAGATATTCTAATGGGATAGGATGGGGTATCACTATAAGCAGGAGGAAAAGTCCAAGAGATGGATTCCTCAAAAGGAGCCGAATAAAGATTAAAACTCTGTCTTCCTTTTCGCTCATATCGATTAAATTGTATTGTGCCTGATAAAGTCTCCAAATCAAAGTCTGTCATTTTTTGTACGTTAAAATGTGTATTTCCAATAGTATAAAATTGTTCACTTACATCAATTTCTTGTCCTAAATAATCAAAATTTTTAATATTCATATAATCATTCCTTTCTATTAATTAACCTTTAACGGCAGATGAAGTAATCCCTTCTACTAATTGATTTTGAAATATTAGATATACAATAATTACTGGAACAATAGATATAGCTGTAGCAGCAAATAAGCCACCATAATCAGTTGTAAAACGTCCACTAAACAATTTTAGTCCCACAGCCAATACCTGTTTCTTCTCGTCATTAATTACAATGAATGGCCACAGGAAGTCTTCCCATACCCATAAAAACTGAAAAATGGCAATGCTTGATATTGCATTTTTACTTAAGGGAAATATAATCTTGAATAAAATATAAAATTCATTTGCTCCATCTATTCTTGCTGCTTCTAATAAATCATCTGGGATTCCCATCATATACTGCCTCATCATAAATATACCAAAACCACTAAACATAGCTGGAACAATCAATGCTGCATAACTGTCCATCCAACCTATATAACTGATAATACTATACTTTGGTATAA
>CAZPWO010000060.1:0-12411 GCA_964590525.1 uncultured Herbinix sp.
CATGTCTAGAGGTAATTCCTACATTCTCAATATCCCCAGTACGAATACACTTTTGGCAAGATGCCATACGGTTCTTTGGCGGTGTCTCTTGACCAGTAAAATAGGGTTTAAGTGGTGCCATTCCTGCATTAACTAGCAGTAAACTTTTATCATTGTGGGGAAGCAGAGGGTAACTATTAATTACCATATGCTCCTTGTTATCAAAAAAATCCAAAAACATTTTTCTTAATTTGTTAACACCATAATATTCCATGTCAACCTCCTATATAATTATATCTGCTTATTTTCGATGCTCCAGCTCAGTTGTTATATCATTCCAATCAATTCCCTGTTCAACCATTAAAACCATCAGATGATATAGATAATCAGCTATCTCATATTTGAGCTCTTCTGTTTCTGGATTTTTGGCTGCTATAATAATCTCTGTAGATTCCTCTCCACATTTCTTTAGAATCTTATCAATACCTTTATCAAAAAGATAATTAGTATAAGAACCCTCTTTAGGATTCTTTTTCCTATTATTGATAACATTATATATATCTTCGAATACAGATCTGGAATCTGTGTTTTTAGATTCTTTTTCTATAAGATTAGTATAAAAACAGCTTTGATTTCCTGTGTGACAGGCAGCTCCAACTTGAACAACTTTAGCTAAAAGAGTGTCATTATCACAATCAATAGATAGCTTCTTTAAATATTGATAATGTCCTGAAACTTCTCCCTTAACCCATAAGGATTTTCTACTTCTTGAATAATAAGTCATCCTTCCACTGACAATAGTCTCATTATAAGCCTCTTTATTCATATAAGCAAGCATCAAAACCTGGTCACTTTTATAGTCTTGAGTTATAACAGGAATTAAGCCCTGATCATTAGTTTGTAATTCTGAAAAAGAAAGTTTACTTTCAAATATATTGACTGGGAGGCCCTCATCTTTCAACCTATGTTTTTCTTTCATCAAGTCTTTACCTTTATAAAAGTTACTAGCAACCCCGAATACAGAGTCTAAAAGTAATAAATCCTTTATGTTGTTTTTAGATAAACTATCCTTTATTAATACAGGTAATTTAAAGCTATCAATAACATTAACAGCCTCTGATGATATGACCAGGTCTTTTAACATTACTTTTCCTACCCCTAGGGAAGAAAAATCCTTTACTTCATCTCTATTCTTACCAGTTAGCATTGCAAAATCAAGGGCAAGCATTATATTATCCGTACCAAAACGTACAGAAGCATTTTTAATTACATCTTTTTCATCAATAGATTTATAGTCAATTAATACACAGCTAGCACCTGTGTATAAAGCTTTTTTTATATCTTCCACTCTTTCAACATGTAAGCCAATGATGAAAGTAATATCAATTTCCTTAGCTATTACTTTGCACAGACTTAAAAACTGTTCCCTATATTCATCATCTTTAGTGAAATTATATATCAGTAGTTCATCTGCTCCACCATATGAATACTCCTTAGCCAAATGAAAAACATTGTCTTCTTCCTCATTTTCAGCATTAATATAGGGAATTATCTTCTTATATGACATAGCTTTCCTCCTAGCTTTGATTACTCAAACATTTCAATAGCTTTTCTCAGGTCAACGTGTTTTTCATATAATGCTTTACCTATTATACAACCATAAGCATTAATCTCATTAACCATTTCTAAATCTTTCATTGATGAGATGCCACCCGATGCAATAACATCAAGTTCCGTAATCTGTATTAGATCTTTGGTATGATCAATATTAGGCCCCTGTAACATCCCATCTTTAGCTATGTCAGTATAAACAATTGTTTTTATACCGATTTTTTTCATTTCTATAGCAAGATTCAGTGCATTATAATTACTCATCTTCTCCCAGCCCTCAGTAGCTACCATTCCATCTTTTGCATCTATGCCCACAACAATTTTATCTGGGCCAAAGATAGAAAGGGCTTCTTTAACAAAGCCAGGATCATTTGCTGCCTTTGTACCTAAAATTATTCGTTCAACTCCTAGTGAAAGTTTATGTTCAATGTCCTTAATAGTACGTATACCCCCACCTACTTGAATGGGAATATTAAGAACTGATGCAATTTTTTCAATTACATCATTATTAATTGAATATCCAACCTGGGCTCCATCTAAGTCTACTATATGAATATATGATGCACCACTTTTCTCCCATTCTAGGGCCACATCTAATGGATTGTCTGAATATACTATTCTTTCGCGAAACCTACCCTGTCTAAGTCTTACACATTTTCCACCCATTATATCAATTGCAGGAAATAACCTCATAATTATCAAGCCTTTCTTGTATGATTTATTCTATATTGTACCTTTTGTTGATAAAACTCCATCAATTCTATTATCAAAACCACATGCTTCATCAAGGGCCTTAGCAAAAGCCTTAAATGTAGCCTCTACTATATGGTGATTATTACTTCCATTCAGCATTTTTATATGTAGATTTATACCTGCCGAATAAGATACAGCATGAAAGAATTCTTTTACCATCTCTGTATCCATATATCCTATTTTACCTCTTTCTAGTTCAAGTTCATAGGATAGATAAGGACGACCAGATAAATCAATTACAGAAAGAACAAGTGCTTCGTCCATTGGAAGAATAAATGTACCAAATCTTTTGATCCCTTCCTTATCTCCTAAGGCCTTTTTAATTGCCTGTCCTAATACGATTCCTGTATCCTCTATAGTATGATGGGAATCCACATACAAATCCCCTTTCACATGTAAGTCCATGTCAAAAAAGCCATGTTTGCAGAAACTATCTAGCATATGGTTGAAAAAACCAATACCAGTCTCTATCTGAGACTTTCCACTACCATCAAGATTCAATTCTAAATTAATCTCTGTTTCTTTTGTTTTACGATTTATTTTGGCGCTTCTCTTCATCAATAAACCCCTTTCCTAATAAAAAATAATACTAAATATATCCATAAGACAATTATACATTGTGTTGAAAATATGTCAAATAATTTTATGATTTTTCAAATCTTACTGCTATGGAATTAGCATGGGCGTAAAGTCCTTCTGAATTAGCAAATGTAATAATATCCTTATGAATTGGTTCTAAAGCTTCCTTGCTGTAAGAAATAATTGAAGATTTTTTTATAAAATCATCAACAGAAAGGGGGGAAAAGAATTTAGCAGTTCCATTGGTAGGTAGAACATGATTGGGTCCTGCCATATAATCCCCTAAAGGTTCACTGGAATACTCTCCTATAAATATTGCACCGGCATTCTTTATCTTAGTCATCACCATAAATGGATCCTTTGTCATAATTTCCAAATGTTCCGTGGCTATCTCATTAGTTAGCTCAATAGCTTCATCCATATCCTTAGCTACTAATAGGTAACCATATTGCTCTAAAGATTTCTCCATAATCTCTCTTCTAGGTAATTTATTTAGAAAATCATCTATTTCTACAGAGACTTTTTCCGCCAAGTCCCTACTAGTTGTAACCAGTATAGATGATGCCAGTTCATCATGCTCTGCCTGAGATAATAAATCTGCAGCAATATATCTAGGATTAGCGCTTTCATCTGCCAGTACTAATATCTCACTGGGTCCTGCTATTGAATCAATACTTACATGACCAAAAACTGCTTTTTTAGCCAATGCAACATATATATTCCCTGGTCCAACAATTTTATCTACCTTTGAAATGGAGTCAGTACCATAGGCAAGAGCTCCTATTGCCTGAGCACCACCAACTTTATATATTTTATTGATTCCTGCTTCTTTTGCTGCAACTAAAGTTCCTGGATTAATCTTACCCTCCTTATCAGGAGGGGTAGTCATAATAATATTAGGAACCCCTGCAACCCTAGCAGGGATAACATTCATTAAAACTGATGAAGGATATGCAGCTTTCCCACCTGGAACATATACACCAACAGAGTTAATCGCTGTTATCTTTTGTCCTAGAATAACACCTTCTTCACTGGCATCAAACCAGCTGTTTTGCTCCTGCTTTTTATGATACTTTTCAATATTTACAGCAGACTTTCTAATAACAGAAAGGAAAGCAGAATCTACCTGCTTATAAGCCTCCTCTATCTCTTCGTCTGTTACTAGTATATTGTCTTTGTTTATATCTGCCTTATCAAATTCCCTGGTAAAGGTAAAAACAGCCTTGTCTCCCTCTTCTTTTACCTTTGATAATATTTCAGCTACTTTTTCCTCATATGTATCATAAGCATTTGGACTTCTCTTAAGCAAGTTTTCCATAATACTTTTCTTATTTGCTTCATTTAACTCTAAGATTTTCACAAGGCTTCCTCCCTTTCTTTTGCTTTTATAACTTCATTTAAATCCTTAATTATTCTATTAATCCGCTCTTGCTCCATCTTCATACTAACCTCATTAACAACCATTCTAGCGGAAATACTGCAAATGTCCTCCAGTACAACAAGGCCATTTTCCCTAAGTGTTGAGCCAGTTTCAACGATATCAACTATTACTTCTGATAATCCTACTATTGGTGCCAGCTCTATGGAGCCATTTAACTTAATAATCTCAACGGTTTGATGCTTTTTATTATAAAAATAATCCTTTGCAATCTTAGGAAACTTTGTTGCCACACGAATTAACTCTCCATGTTTCAACAAGTCTGCAGACTCTTTATAACCAGCAACAGACATCTTACATTTGCCTAGACCAAGGTCGAGTACCTCGTATAATTTTCTACCTTCTTCTAAGATAGTATCTTTACCGACAACACCAATATCAGCAGCCCCATACTCTACATAAGTGGGAACATCAGCGGTTTTTGCCAAGAAAAATCTTAATTTCAAGTCTTCATTAAGAAATATCAACTTTCTTGAAGATTTGTCTTTAATCTCATCGCAAGATATCCCTATTTGCTCCAGTAATTCTAGGGTTTGCAATGCTAGTCTGCCTTTTGGTAATGCTATTGTTAGATATCTCATATACTCAATCCTTTCATTATAAGCTTAGACCATAATCAGTTTCCTTTACATCCCCTGTAGATGCATCAACTATTTTAATTGTTTTATCATTGTCTAGATACAAGATACCGCCAATAGCCATCCTTTTAGAATAACTTATATAATCATCTAGCTTATACTTATCAATATATAGCTGTAAGGTAATGTCTAGTCCATCTCTTCTAAATTTATTAGCAAGGTCAATTGCTTTTTTACGGTATTTTTCTTTATATAGGATTAAAGTTCCCTGTGAGTTTGCTTTTTCAAGGAGTTTTTGTCTTGATAGTGCCAACATAAGTTGATCAATAACTATACTTAAACCAATAGCTGGAGCTTCCTTGCCAAACTGGCTTACTAAATTATCATATCTTCCACCTGTGGCTATTGGCTCTCCTGTTCCATATGTGTAAACTTTAAATATGACCCCTGTATAATAATCTAATTCACTAACCATTCCAAGATCGAAAGATACATACTTAGAAAAGCCATAATCGTTAAGGATATCATTAAGCCTTTCTAATCTGCCGATAATCTTCAAAGCCCTTGGATTCTTGGTAATACTTTTTGCATATTCAAGCATATCCAAGGAACCAAAAAGTTCTAGAAATTCTAAAAACATTTTCTTAAGATCAGGATTAAGCTCTTTAGACATAATCATCTCTTCTATGCCAAACATGTTCTTATTTTCAATTAAAGTCTTTAATTCAGCCGCATCTTCTTCTTTAAATCCAGCTTCCTCTACCAATGAAGGTAAAAAATCTGCATCTCCAATCTCCAATTGAAATTCTTTAAGACCTGACTTTAGTAAACACTCTATGGTCATTGCGATCATTTCACCATCAGCATCAGCCCCACCATGGTTAAATAACTCAGCCCCTAGATGGGTTACCTCTTTTAATTTACCTTGATAACTTGTGCTATTTCTAAAGGTGTTTCCAAGGTAAGAAAGCCTTATGGGCATAGTCTCTTCTTTATAATACTTTGCAACACATCTAGCAATAGACGGTGTTATATCTGGCCTTAGTACTAGGGTGCTTCCATCACGATCAAAAAACTTATACATATCCTTAGATGATATGGTTCCTCTCTCATGATTAAATATATCGAAAAACTCGAAACTTGGGGTCTGAATATTATGATACCCGTAGCTAAGTAATAGATCATTTAAACTTCTTTGTAAGTTAAGTTTAACTTCACATTCGGAATTATAAATGTCCCTTACACCTTCTGGCGTATGTAGCAAATTTTTTTTCATAATAACACATACCTTTCACTTATTACTTTAGCAAGGTAACGTGATAATTCGCTACCTTGCTAACGTTTTATTTATTATAATCTTTTTAAGCTATTGTGTCAACACCTAGTTTCAAGATCTTTTTGTATAGTCTCTAAATAATGAACACAGACACCTTTGATTAAAGGTATCTCATATTCCATGTCTAGTTCATCAAATCTAAAACTTTTTCTTCCTCCATTTTGGGCTCTTTCCCAAAATACCAACAACTTTTCTAAGGTAAGGTAATAATAAAATTCCCTTTTCTTGTAATAAATTAAGATAAAAGCTATACCTGATTGTTCTTCAAACTCTTTCATAAATTCTATCTGATGCTCATGTATATTGTTTATATTAAAGGTGTCAACTGCACATTCTTTTGTTTCAAAACATACTGGAATCCCTTGGACAACCCCCATATAATCTACTGTACTTTTCTTTTCAAAATACGCAAGTGTTATATGACGATGTTCTTTGTCAAATTCTATTGGTGTAATTGGTGTGGGGACCTTCTGTATTAATGCTAGCTTTTTATCCCGGTATTTAGAGTTAGTCATATTAATCACCTCTTCTAGTAGTGATCCTCTAAGCCCCCTTGTATTCCATAAAGCCATATTATCCTCCTAATAAGATTTGATTTATCTTCTTAAATTAATTCTTTGTATATAGTAGTAAAAACTTTTGCTGGATCAGCCTTAAACTCTTTTTTTGATAAATAGGAAAAGTCATCTTCCATTATAGGAAAAATAATAATATAAGAATGGAGAAGCTGATGGGTTAGATTATATTTGTTTTTAAAGTAACTATTAATATTATTATCTCCATATTTAAAATCACCTATTATAGGATGGCCTATACTGGCAAGGTGAGCCCTTATCTGATGAGACCTACCTGTAATAAGTCTTACTTTTAGTAATGTATAGTCTTTAAAATGTTCTAAGGGCTCATATTCGGTGCAAATATATTCATAATCATCTTTCTTATATTCTATAATTTGTACTTTGTTTTTGCTAATATCCTTATTAAGATAACCTTCTATCCTTTGACTACCTTGGACATTCCCTTTAACAATGGTAAGATAATACCTGTCAAGGGTTCTTTCTCTTATGATGGTGGACATCTTTTGTAAAGCAGCAAGAGATTTTCCTCCTATAAGAATTCCACTAGTATTACGATCTAGTCGGTTACAAATTCCAGGTTTAAAGGTTTGAAGCTGTTTATTACTTAACTGATTTGTCTCAATCAGGTAAGATGTAATATGTTCAACCACAGAAATATCTTCTTTACTGGCTTTTTGAGATAGGATACCTAAGGGTTTGTTTATAATAAGAATATCTTTATCCTCATATATTATATCCAAATCCCATTCCACATCTGTAGCATCAACCCATTGACTGAATTTGTCAAATGTTTCGTCGGAGAAAAATATCTTTATCTCATCTTTGACCTCTAACATTTCTGAACCAATAGCCTTTTTACCATTCAAAACAATATTCTTTTTCCGAAGCATCTTATAAATGAAGTTCTTTGGTGCCTTATTAAGTATCTTAAAAAGTAGTTTGTCAAATCTCTGCCCAGCTTCATTTTCCTTAACTATAAACTGCTTCATTAATCATTCTCCTTAAAATCTTATTGAACTTAGTCAAAATATTTTGATAGCTCTGTCATGCTATGTATATAATAATCTGCTAATCTTTTCTTTTGGTCCGTTACATCTTTAGATGCATGATCATAAACTGCACAAACTTTCATATTTGCATTCTTCCCTGCCATAATTCCTTGGGGAACATCTTCAAATACCAAACAGTTTTCGGCTTCTACTTGCAGTTCTTCTGAAACCTGTAGATAAATATCTGGATATGGTTTACCTTTACCTACTTGGCAAGCACTTTTAACAGATGCAAAATAATCCACAATATTATGCTTTTCTAGCACAATGTCAATTAACTCCTTAGAATTACTACTAGCTATTCCCATAGGGATCTTCTTAGATTTTAGATAATCGAGAAATTCCATAACTCCCTCTTTAATAGGTACATCATTTGCATATATATCCCTTGCCATGTTACTCCAGTCTCTTTTTATTAGCTCAATAGAATCTAATAAATTGAATCTTTTCTTAAAATACTCAGCTGTTTCTGTAAAACTTAGTCCTTCAAGACCCTTTTGTAAATCTGAAGGAAATTCAATATTATACCTGTCAAGATATTCTATATCTATCTCTTTCCACATCCACATGGAGTCCATTAATGTACCATCTAAGTCAAAAATCACTGCTTCAATATTTTTTAACATCTAATCTCCTTTGTAGTATTAATTAACTGTATTTAAAATTGCCTCAATTCTGCAATTTCATCTTCTGTAAGCCTACGGTATTGACCTAATTCTAGTTTTGAATCTAGTTTTAGGCTAGCCATAGATATCCGCTTTAAATATATAACTTCTTTGTCCATAGCCTTAAACATTCTTTTGACTTGATGATACTTGCCTTCACAAATTGTTAATTCAATCTCAGATACACTATCTGAGACCAATATAAGTAGTCTAGCAGGCATGGTAATATATCCAGCTCCTATATCAAGTCCTTGTTGAAATGCCAACTTGTCTTCTTGGCTTACAAATCCATCAATTTTTGCATAATATGTTTTATCCACCTTGTTTTTCGGACTAAGAAGTTTGTGGGCTAATTGACCATCGTTTGTTAATAATAATAGGCCTTCTGTATCTATATCTAATCTTCCAACCGGAAACAAATTCTTACTTTCCCTTTCATCTATTAAATCAATTACGGTTTTATGAATAGAATCTTTTGTAGCTGAAACCACTCCTGATGGTTTATTAAGCATATAATAGAAGAATTCTTGGTATTGAATTATTTCATTATTAAAAGATACTTTATCTTTCTTAAGGTCCACCTTAATATTAGACTGTTTGACTATATTATCATTTAGCTTAACACGGCCTTTGCGGATAAAGCTTTTTACTTCTTTTCTTGTTCCCATACCCATATCCGAAAGATATTTGTCTAACCTCATATTTATCTCCATCTCCAACCAGGAAAGTATTTGTTTTTAAAATTTCCCCTTGTCATCTTACCCCAACCCAAAGGATATCCATCAACAGATATAAGATACCAGCCGTCTGAATAAGACTTGCCTAATTGAACTGATTCACACTTTAAATATCTGACAATGTCCATATCTAAGCTATCTAAGTTAATTATCTGATTATAATCATCCACTTTTAACCCATTAGCTAATGGTTGTGAAGGCTCAAAACGCTTCTTTTTGTTCTCACCTAATAATAAACCCTGACGAAGTATTCTAAGACCTCTTAAGTCTGGAAGTCCATCCGGTACATGCAGTAGTAAGTCTTTATGGTTAATAATCTTTTCTTTATATTTAAGAATACTGTGGCCATCAATTTTAATATCTGATAAAAATTCTTCTGCTTCTTTGGTTAAAGAATTATAAGAAGGCTTTCCACTGGTTTTTACTAAAGGTTTATTACCATCTTTACTGCCCTTATTCTCTTTTCTTAATAAGGCGATAAAGTGCCCTTCTCCATTAATTTTATGGGGCCATAACCTAATGCATCTTTTTAACTCTTCCCTTCCATCTACCCATTCAGGTCTTCCACGATCAAACCCTTCATAGGAAACATGATCTTTATTACAGACTTCTTCATCAGGAATAGGATCAACTAAGGATAATTCAGGGAATTCATCAAGCAAATAAGATATAACAGCTTCATTTTCTTCAGGTGAAAATGTACATGTGGAATAAAGCATATATCCACCTGCCTTTAACATCTTCGCTGCATAAAAGACTATTTCTTTTTGTATCTTTTGATAGTAGTCAACCCCTTTATCCTCCCAGTCTTTCATCATTGCTGGGTTTTTTCGAAACATTCCTTCACCAGAACAAGGGGCATCAACTAATATCTTATCAAAATATTCTGGGAAATAGGCTTCCAGCTTCTCTGGTGCTTCACTGAGAACAAGAGCATTTGTTATTCCATGAAGTTCAATGTTTTTAAGTAAGGCTTTGGCTCTGGAATTACTAATATCATTAGAAACTAGTAATCCTTCCCCTTGAAGTTTAGCTCCTAACTCTGTGCTTTTCCCACCAGGGGCAGCACAAAGGTCTAAGACCTTATCCCCTGCTTCTATAGCCAATAAACTAGCTGGAACCATAGCACTTGGTTCTTGAATATAATATAGTCCTGCATAATAATAGGGATGTTTTCCTGGTTGAATATCCCCTTTATAATAATAGCCATTCCTAATCCAAGGTATCCTTTCTATAGGGAAAGGACTGATGCCCTGAAATTCTTCCGGACTTACCTTTAAAGTGTTGACTCTTATTCCATTATAAGCTGGCTTATTAAAAGATTTGATATAATCGTCAAACTCTTCACCAAGAAGCGTTTTCATTTTACTGGCAAATTCAATAGGTAATTTCATTTATATACTTCCTCCAATATATTAATTCAGACTTTGTGCATGGTAACGGGCCGAAATCATATCTAATTCATTGGCAAATTCCTCTAGCTCTACTAAGTTACCATTCTCATAAATATGGAAGAATTCATCTTGCAGCTTTATAACCTCTGATTTGTTAGCTACTTTGTATAAATTCTGTATATTAGTTAAAATATCAGCAACTACATTTGCCTTTATATTAAATAAGTTTTGCGCATCCATAATCTCATCCCTAACCTTGCTCATTTCATTATCTAGTATTAAAATGGCATCTGCTGCTGAGGATAGTCTTTCTCTAATATGTGATGGGATATTCTGCTTGTACTTATATTGTAAGGAATGTTCAATTGTTGCCCAAAAATTCATTGCTAGGGTTCTAATTTGAACTTCAACTTCAAGCTCCTTAGTCCCTTGTAAGGTTTCTACATTATATAAAACAACAATGTGATATGAACGATAACCACTTTTTTTCATGTTATTTATATAGTTGGTTTCATTTTTAATTTTCATGTCTGAACGTCTTTTAATAATTTCTACAACTTTATAAATATCTTCAACAAATTGGCAGATAATTCGAATACCCGCTATATCATCTATCTGATCTTCAAAACAATGTATATCTATCTTCTTCTTTTGAGCCTTTTCTAATATACTAGAAATTGTTTTAACCCTACCTGTAACTTGTTCAATAGGTGAATAAACCCCAAGATTATGGTATTCATCAACAATATGATTAAACTTAACTATTAGTTCATCCACTGCAAGGCTATAAGGGTGAAGAGTCTCCCTCCATAATTTAATCTCCATTTAATACTTACCTCCCATAAATAGTTCTAACTAATCTTCCAATGCTAACATCATCATAGACAAAAGAGCAAAAGCTGCTGTTTCTGTTCGTAAGATTCTTTTACCTAGTGATATAGGAAAAATATTATTAGCTTTGGCTAATTCAATTTCCTTCTCTTCAAAACCTCCTTCTGGACCAATATAAATCCCTATTGTTTCGTGTTTATTAAGATCCTTCATTATTTTTCTTGTTGTATCAATACCCATAGTTTTTTCATAAGGGATAATCCCCAAATCCATAGCATTTCCCTTTTTTATAGCATCTTCAAATGACATCACTGCTTCAACTTTTGGAATAACCCCTCTACCAGACTGTTTTGCAGCACTTTCAGCAATCGTATTCCAACGTTGAAGTTTTTTCGCTTCCTTATTCTTATCCTTTAACTTTACTATGGTTCTCTTGGTCATAACCGGAACTACTTCATATACTCCTAATTCAACAGCCTTTTGTATAATTAATTCCATCTTATCTGATTTAGGCATAGCTTGATATAAGCTAATCCTTCCTTTAAGCTCTACATTGCTTTGGGAAACATTCAATATATGGACTAATATACAATCCTCTAGAATATCTATGATTTTACAATGAAAATCCTGATTTTGTCCGTTGCAAACAACCAGCTCATCCCCAGGCATCATACGTAGTACTCTTTTTATGTGATTTACATCTCGGCCTACAATCTTAATGCTTTCACCTTGTATTTGCTCTGAACTTACATAAAATCGGTGCATTGTCTATCTCCTTATGCTTATATTATTAACAAATATATCTATATACATTATACAAGATATGGCTTAATAAATCTATTACTTATTGTAACACATTCAGAACATGTGTTCAAGTTTGTTT
>CAZPWO010000061.1:0-12411 GCA_964590525.1 uncultured Herbinix sp.
AAAATGTCAAAACTACAATAAGGGGCCGGAAAACAGTGGGCAAGCTTTTTGCAAGACTAGAAGTGAAAAAACAGGTAACAGCTAAAACATGTTTTTTGCAACTATTTGATGCCGTCAGTCCTTAGGCTGTGTTCTTTGCAGCCTTATGTACTGCTACGAGCATCAACTAAGCGAGAGCGGGTTGCAAAAAAAATGTTTTAGATGTTACCGACCAATAAAACAATCTCCCCTTGCAAAAAGCTTGCCCACTGTTTTCTATCTTTATTGACTAAAAGCAGATACTCTCCACTATAAACCGATGTTTTTTATAACTTCGTATAGTATAGGTATTAGAACTGCGGGTAGTAGGTTGCCTACTTTGATTTTTTTCCCGAAGATCATGTTTATGCCTATTCCTAATATAAGTATAGAACCAATAAAGGATATATTAAGTATTAGATTTTCATTTAAATATGGTTCTATAACAGATGCTAGTAAGGTAATTAGCCCTTGATATATGCCTAAGGGGATTACGGAGAAGAAAACTCCTATTCCTAGGGTTGAAGCAAAAAATATTGCAACTACACCATCAATTACTCCTTTGGCAAGTAACATTGATGAATCTCCTGTTAATCCATCTTGTAGAGCTCCAATAATAGCCATTGCTCCTATGGAAAATAAAAGTGTGCTGTTAACAAAGCCTTCTACAAAGTCATTACCTTTACTCCCTTTAATTTTTATTTTCTTTTTTATCTTTTGCCCTACTTTTTCTAGCCTTGCTTCAATATCTATTAATTCACCTATAAATCCACCTAGGGCAAGGGAAATTATCATCAACATAATATTTTCTGTTGATAAAGTAGATCCTTCTACCCTAAATATACCTTGAAGTCCACCACTAATTCCAATAAACATTACCCCTAGACCCAAAGCACTCATTATTGTGTCTTGATAATTCTTTTTAAGACTACCCTTTAAAACAGTTCCTATTGTTGCGCCAATTAATATAGCCGCAATATTAGCTAAAGTACCTAATCCCACCATGCGCTTTCCGACAGAATCATATATCCTCTGGCAGTCTATCCCCCTCTATCCTAATTCGTTTCTTAATAAACCTTGCTTCTTTTATCCTATCTATAAACATACATCATTTTTGCATATAAATCAAACCAAATGAAATATTCATCAGTTAGTTTGTTTTATATCCAATAATATCTTTAATCACTTGTCCTGCAATAACTAAGCCTGCTACGGAGGGCACAAAAGATACACTTCCTACTACTTGCCTTTTTCCATTCATTTCAATGGGTTTTCCTGATAAATCAGGTTTAATTATTGCTTCTTTCGAATAAACCACTTTTAAATCTGTAACTCCCCTAGCCCTTAATTCCCTTCTCATTACTTTGGCTAAAGGACAAACAGAAGTATGGTAAATGTCTGCCACTTCAAACTTTGTGGGATCCACTTTATTTCCAGCTCCCATACAACTTATAATCTGCACATTCTTATCCTTGGCACGGCATATCATCTCTAACTTTGAAGACACTGTATCAATAGCATCTACAATATAATCATATTCAGAAAAGTCAAATTCACTTGCAAGGTCTGCATTATAAAAACATTTGTAAACATTAACTGTGGCCTTGGGATTGATTTCATGAATTCTTTCTTTCATTACATCTACCTTATAGGACCCTACTGTTTTATGGTTTGCAATAATCTGCCTATTAATATTAGTTAAAGCCACCTTATCACTATCTATTAAATCTATTGTGCCTACACCACTGCGGGCTAATGCTTCAGCAGTAAAACCACCAACACCCCCAATTCCAAACACAGCCACCCTAGCACTATTTAAAAGGCTTAGGGCATCTCCACCAAGCAATAATTCAGTTCTTTCAAATTGATTTTCTTCCATTATTACTCCTTCTAATTAAAAAGCTGTCCTATCTTATGTGAAAATAGATAGGACAGGCAAATATCCGTTATTACTCTAGTTCTTCAAACTCATCTTTTCCTACTCCACACATTGGGCAAAGCCAGTCCTCTGGTAAGTCATCCCACACAGTTCCAGGTTCAACTCCATTATCCGGATCCCCCAGCTCTTCTTCATAGATATAGCCACATACCATACACTCATACTCTTTCATAACATTACCTCCAGTTTTTTTAATGTTACAAATCTTACATAAATATATATACCACATAAAGAAGATAATAACAAGAATATTTTTTCAAATATTCTATTGCATGAATTAAATATTATGTTATACTAAATTTTAGGTTATTAAGATATATTTGACAAAACTTATTTTATTATTAAGGAGGAATTATCTATGAATGCATCAGTTGATCAAGATGGTTGCATCGGATGTGGCCTATGTCCAGACATTTGCCCTGAGGTCTTTCGTATGAATGATGATGGCTTGGCAGAAGCATACACTAATCCTGTTCCAGAAGATGTGGTAGAATCAGCTCAAGAAGCAGCTGAAAGCTGTCCAGTAGACGTTATCACTGTAGAATAAGACACATAAAAGGTATAATCAATTAAAAAGGCACTGGTATTCTCCTATAGAGAAATACCAGTGCCTTTTAATTTTATCAGTTTTATTTATTTTGATTCTAAAATGTACTGATTTAAGATACCTTCTAACATTTCTTGTCTTCCAGACTTGTTAGCTGTAGTACCATTTTCTAATGAATAAGCTTCTAATTCTTTAAAACCTACTTTGCCTTCTACGATGTCTTTACCGATACCTTCTTTATAGCTAGCATAACGCTCTTCTTTGAAGTCTTCAAATACTCTATCTTCAATCAGATTGTTTGCAACTTTAAAGCCTTTAGCAAATGTGTCCATTCCAACAATATATGAATAGAATAAATCATCATCTTCAAATGAAGCACGACGAACCTTAGCATCAAAGTTCAATCCACCCTTAGTGAAACCACCATCTAGTATGATTTCATACATAGCAAGAGTTGAATCATAAAGATTAGTAGGGAACTGGTCAGTATCCCATCCTAGCATTGGATCACCAATGTTAGCATCAACACTTCCAAGAACACCGTTGATACGGCATTGATTTAATTCATGCTGGAATGTATGCTGAGCCAATGTAGCATGGTTAGCTTCAACATTAATCTTAAAGTGATCTTGTAGGTTGTAATTTCTAAGGAATGCTAAAACTGTAGCTGTATCAAAGTCGTACTGATGCTTTGTAGGCTCCTTTGGCTTAGGCTCAATTAAGAATTGCCCTGTAAAACCAATTTCTTTAGCATAGTCAACTGCCATCTGTAATAGCCTTGCATAGTTGTCAAGTTCTAATTCAGTATCAGTATTCAATAGAGTCTCATAACCTTCACGGCCGCCCCAGAATACATAGTTTTCTCCGCCTAGTTCCATAGTGATTTCCATAGCTTTCTTAATCTGTGCAGCTGCATATGCAAATACACTAGCGTTACTGGAAGTTCCTGCACCATGAACAAATTTGTCATCACTAAAAGCGTTAGTTGTACCCCATAGACATTTGATTCCAGTACGAGCCATTTCTTCTTTAATAACTGCTACAATCTCATCCAAATTCTTGTTGGACTCAGCTAAAGTTGCTCCCCTAGGTGCAATATCTACATCGTGGAAACAGAAGAAAGGCATCTGCAGTTTCTCCATTAATTCAAATCCTGCATAAACTCTTTCCTTAGCTTGCTTCATTGCATTGTCTGTATTATCCCAATCACGGTTCATGGTGTCACCACCAAATTGGTCAGTACCCATATATGTTAGGGTATGCCAGTATGACATCGCAAATCTTAGATGCTCTTCCATTGTTTTACCATTAATAACCTCTTGTGGGTTGTAGTACTTAAAAGCTAATGGGTTTTTACTTTCAGGTCCTTCATAATTTACTTTACCCGGTTTAAAATAAGCCATTAAAAATTCCTCCTTTATACTTTTGCAAGTGTATCCTTCTGGATATCATCTTGTTCTTTCCATTAACATGGAATGGCTAGTGAATAAATAACAGTAAGCTATAATTATACTTAGCATTTTTTAATCTTCTATACTATTTATATCATAGAAAGTTTTTAATAAGATTAATTATTTTCTATGATTTTATATTATTAGAAGATTAGGAACTATATTCCTAAATCTATTATAAATGCTTTTATGAAAAAATACAATATCTATTTGTAACTTTAATAAACTAATCTTTTTATTCTTCCAATAACCTTCTAACATTAAGTAGCCCCCAACCTTGTTTTCCCCAGTGTTGCCCTAAGTCCACAGCCCGATCTCTTAACCTTAACTTCACATCTTTATTTGTCATATTTGGATAGGCGCTAACTAGTAAAGCAAGTGCTCCTGCTACTACAGGTGTTGCCATTGAAGTTCCACTTTTTATTGTATACATCATTGGACTGTCCCCTATTGCATGTTGGTATCTTCCATTTTTCGATTCCACAGAAGAACGGTTGGCATTACAGGAAATGATACTGGACCCAGGTGCAACAATATCTGGCTTTTTTATACAATATGGTGTTGGTCCTCGCCCTGAATAATCCTTAGTCCTGGCAGTGTTTAATATTTCTACTGCCATATTGTCATCAGAGGAACCAACTGTAATAATCTTTCGACTAATACCAGGAGTAGAAATCGACATAGGACCAGGACCATTATTACCTGCTGCAACAACAACTATGATTCCACTATCCCAGACTGCATTAACCCCCTGAACTAGCAATGAATCCTCATCTAAGTTTTTCTTATCCCCAGTACCTACACTAATATTAAGCACCCTAATATTATACTTTTTTTTATTATTAATAATCCATTGAAGGCCAGCTAGAACATCAGATATATTTCCATCTCCTTTATGATCCAGCACTTTCAATATGATAAGATTACATTCAGGGGCAAGCCCTATATATTTTTTTTGTGATGAATATCCATTGCCTCCTATAATTCCTGCAACATGAGTCCCATGACCATTGTCATCATATGCTTTCATTCCACCATGAATAAAATCTTTAAAAGCAACTACCCTATTGCCTCCTTCAATAAAATCTTTATGAAGGCTTATGCCTGTGTCTACAACAGCGACTCCTATTCCTTTGCCTGTAATATTACGCTTGTGTGCCCATTGGCTTTCAATTTTGTTGCTAACCCTGTTCATCTGGGCAGTAATATGAGTATCTAATTCAACACTTATAATCCCATCTATATCTTTAATGTTTTGTAGTTTGTCTTCTTTTATTTCAACAACACAAGCATTTATCATAGGAAGTTTATACTTTATACGACCAAGCCCAGTGTTTTCAATATACTTTATTTTTTTTTCAAAATCATTGCAATGGACAATAACTTGAAGATACTTAACTTTTTTCATATATCAAAATATCCTACCCTTCAAAAAACCTTTGTTTATTTGTTATATCCTATTCCAAAAACTTCTCTAATATAATTATTATTTTAATTTACTTCATAAAAAGAGGAAATCAGTCAAGCACTCTCTCATATGATACAATGTAATTAACATTTGGAGGAACAAAAATGAGCGATTTAGCAGCTACAAATTGTGGCAGAGGACTTCTTGGCGGCGGAGACGATAATTGCGGAGGAATATTAATGCTTATTCTTCTACTCTCTTGCTGTGGCGGAACTGATTTATTTGGAGGCGGAGGAAGAGACTGTGGTCGCGGTGGAGACGATAACTGCGGTATGATATTAATTTTCATTCTCATTCTTACCTGTTGTTGTGGCGGAGGCGGCTTCTTCTAATTTATAACATAGGAGCCCCTTGCTTACGGCAAGAAATAAAAAAAGCTGCGATAACGCAGCTTTTTTTATCTTTTCTTTCTATTTTTCTTTCTCATTAATTCTCTATAACACTTTCGGTCTATCTCATACACTGTATTATCTTCTATAATAAGATCCTCATCATTTTTACCTTTATATTCACCTTTCTTAGAAACATCTTTTGAGTTATAGCCTGTATTGTTTGCTTTGCCATATAAAAAACCATCGAATCTATTTGAAGAATAATATTTATTATTCATATTCTGCCTCATAATTATATTGTTATAACAGTATATGACAAAAATCTATAATTGGGCTTAAATTATAAAGCTTTAATGATTGAAAGTCATAATCTTTTCCTTTATACTAATCCTAATACTATTTTACATGAAAAAACGAATGGAGGGCAACTATGTCAGGATCAATATATGGAAACTCATTTAAAATTTCTACTTGGGGGGAATCCCATGGAGCAGGGATTGGTGTTGTTATAGACGGGTGTCCCGCAGGATTACCTTTAAAAGAAGAGGACATACAAATATATTTAGATAGGAGAAAACCTGGCCAAAACCAGTATTCTACTCCCAGGAAAGAAGATGATACAATACATATTCTTTCTGGGACCTTTCAAGGTTATACAACTGGGACTCCTATTGCATTAACCGTATACAACATGGACCAACGTTCAAAAGATTATTCAGATATTGCCAGTTATTATCGCCCAGGTCATGCTGACTATACTTTTGACCAAAAGTATGGTTTTAGAGATTATAGAGGCGGTGGCAGATCATCAGGACGAGAAACAACAGCTAGGGTAGCTGCAGGAGCTATAGCCGCCTCTATCTTAAAGGAACTAGGGGTTGAAGTATATGCCTATACGAAATCTATTGGACACATTTCCATAGATTATGAAAAATGCAAAAAAGACCAAGCTAAAATTAGCCCTCTTGTTATGCCAGATCTAGAGGCCTCAGCAAAGGCTCAAGATTATATTCTCCAGCACAAGGAAGATGAAAATTCCGTTGGTGGAGTAATCGAATGTATAGTCACAGGATTACCTGCAGGTATAGGAGAACCAGTATTTGATAAACTTGATGCAGCTCTTGCAAAAGCAGTAATGTCTGTTGGAGCTGTAAAAGGTATAGAAATTGGTGATGGTTTTAATGTTACCCTTAGTAATGGAGCAGAAAATAATGATAGCTTTTTCTATGATGAGAATAAAAAATTAAGAAAATCCAGCAACCACGCTGGAGGTATTCTAGGTGGTATAAGCGATGGGTCTGAAATCATCTTAAGAGCAGCCGTAAAGCCTACATCCTCCATTGGACAAAGCCAAGCTACTGTCAATAAAAACATGGATAATATTGAAATTCAAATCCAAGGCCGACATGATCCAATTATTGTACCTAGAGCTGTAGTTGTTGTTGAATCCATGGTAGCCATTACATTAGTTGATTATCTCTTTATGGGAATGTCATCAAGAATGGATAAAATAAAAGCTTTTTATAAATCATAAATATAGTATAACTTTTAATAAAATTTTTCCAACTGTTATAACTTAAATCTTAATAAAAAATTCTTGTCAACATATTCAAAAAACATGTTGACAAGAATTTTTTTTAAAGTATAATATATATTAGTTGTTTACTAATACTAAACATTAAGTTTAGTATTAGTAAGAACAAGAAAGGAGGCTTCCTAATGAATATAGGTAATAAACTCAAAGAGTTACGGGTTCAAAAAAGTCTTACCCAGGAAGAGCTAGCAAATCGAGCCGAATTGTCAAAAGGCTATATTTCGCAATTAGAAAGAAACCTAACTTCTCCTTCTATTGCTACACTTGTAGATATCCTTCAATGCTTAGGTTCTAACCTTGAAGAATTCTTCAGCGAAAGCAGCTCAGAACAAGTAGTATTCAGTAAAACAGATTATTTTGAAAAGTATGACCAAGAACTTAAAAATGATATTAAATGGATTATTCCTAATGCACAAAAAAATATGATGGAACCCATCTTATTAAATCTTGAATCAGGAGGCTCTACATATCCTGACAATCCCCACGAAGGAGAAGAATTTGGCTACATCTTAAAAGGAAGCATTCTACTTCATATAGGAAACAATATT
Source organism: uncultured Herbinix sp. (assembly GCA_964590525.1). GTDB lineage: Bacteria > Bacillota > Clostridia > Lachnospirales > Lachnospiraceae > Mobilitalea. The sequence continues at coordinate 7,898 of CAZPWO010000061.1, forward strand.
TATAAGGCGAAAAAAGGGGAATCCTTTTATTTTCTCGCTAACAAACAGCACTATATAGAAGCAACATCAAAAAACGGGGCCAGCCTTATATGGGTTTCAACCCCCCCAAGCTTTTAATAAACACTACAATTTTAAATGAAAAAACATTTTAAGGAGGATTCAATATGACAAATAACAAATTAATAGATCTTATTAATATATCGAAATCCTTTGGGGACACCATGGTATTGGACCAACTAAGTTTATACATTAGAGAAAACGAGTTTTTAACCCTACTGGGCCCTTCAGGTTGTGGTAAAACTACCACCTTACGAATTATAGGTGGTTTTGAAGCTCCAGACCAAGGCCATGTAATGTTTGAAGGAAAAGATATTAGCAAATTACCCCCAAACGAAAGGCATCTTAATACAGTATTCCAAAAATACGCCCTTTTTAATCATATGACAATAGCAGAAAACATAGCCTTTGGATTGAAAATCAAGAAGAAAAGCAAAGCTTATATAAATGACAAAATTAAGTACGCATTAAAATTAGTTAACTTAGATGGTTTTGAAAATCGTAATCCTGATTCACTTAGTGGGGGTCAGCAACAACGAATTGCCATAGCTAGGGCTATAGTAAACGAGCCTAAAGTCTTATTATTAGATGAGCCTTTAGGTGCCCTTGATTTAAAACTTAGACAAGAGATGCAATACGAACTTATTCGTCTAAAGAATGAGCTTGGTATAACATTTGTCTATGTTACCCACGATCAAGAAGAAGCCCTTACTATGTCAGACACCATTGTGGTAATGAATCAAGGCTACATCCAGCAAATTGGCTCACCTATGGATATTTATAATGAACCACAAAATGCCTTTGTAGCAGATTTTATAGGTAATAGTAATATAGTATCTGCCACCATGGTTGAAGATGAATTAGTTAATATCTTTGGAACAAAAATCAAATGTGTAGACAAAGGTTTTGGTAAAAATCAGCCAGTGGATGCAGTAATCCGCCCAGAAGATATTGAACTTGTAAAGCCAGAAGATGGTATTGTTACTGGAACTGTTACTTCTCTTCTATTCAAAGGTGTTCACTATGAGATGGATGTAATGGCTATGGGTCATGAGTGGCTGGTCCATTCCACAGATCTTCAAGCTGTAGGAAGTGAAGTTGGTATATGGATTGATCCTTACAATATTCAAATTATGAGTAAACCGGAATCTGAAGATGAAGAAGCCATAGAAACCGAAGAATTAAGTTAGTTAGGAGCTAATCATATGTCTGCAAAAAATATTAAATCTTTTAAAAATAATAATAATAATAAGGTCAGATTAAATGTAAAATGGTTATCCCTACCCTATTCCATATGGATGACAGGATTTATCATAATCCCCTTAATTATGATTCTATATTATGGACTTACATCAAGTGATGGCAAGTCACTTACCTTAGATAACATAATGCTGGTTATGGACCCTGTTAATCTAAAAGCCATGGTCCTTGCCTTAAGGTTATCATTAATAAGTACAATTGTTTGTTTATTAATGGCCTATCCTGTAGCAATTATACTTAGTAAGTTTAAGGTACAAAAAAACAGCTTCATAGTTATGATTTTAATTCTTCCAATGTGGATGAATGCTCTTCTTAGAACAATTGCTTGGCAGAACTTATTAGAGAGAAACGGATTAATCAATACAATACTTAGCTTTTTAAATTTACCATCACTAGATATTATAAACACCCCTACTGCTATTATATTAGGCATGGTTTATAACTTCTTGCCCTTTATGATATTACCAATTTATAACGTCTTATTAAAAATAGATGTTGATGTAATTAACGCAGCTAAGGACCTTGGAGCTAATAACCGGCAGACTTTCTTTAAGATTATATTTCCCTTAAGCCTTCCTGGAGTAGTAAGTGGCATTATAATGGTATTTGTACCTTCCCTTACTACCTTTGTAATACCTGCCCTCTTAGGAGGAAGCAAGGTTATCCTTATCGGAAATGTTATTGAACAACAATTTCGTATTGGAAACTGGCATGGCGGCTCTGGTCTATCCTTAGTATTAATGATCTTTATTCTACTAAGCATGGCTATATTATCAAGATATGATAAAGATAAAGAAAGTGGGGGGAATAACTTATGGTAAGAAAATTTATAGAGCGATTTTATATAGGAATTATACTGTTATTTTTATATGCCCCAATTCTTATATTAATAATACTTTCTTTTAATGAATCTAAGACAAGGTCAAAATGGGGTGGCTTTACTCTCCATTGGTATCAAGAGTTATTTAGAAACAGTACAATTATGAGTGCCTTATATACAACAATAATTATTGCAGTATTGTCAGCCCTCATTGCCACAATTATTGGTACAGCCGCAGCAATTGCAATACACCGAATGAAAAGATCTACCCGTACCGCCTATATGGCTATAACCAATATCCCCATGTTAAATGCTGATATTGTAACAGGAATATCATTGATGCTGCTATTTGTAGCTTTAAGATATACCTTAGGTTTTACCAGCGTCCTAGTGGCACATATAACTTTTAATATTCCTTATGTAATATTAAGTGTTATGCCAAAACTCAAACAGCTAAAGCCTAGCACCTATGAAGCCGCTTTAGATCTAGGAGCCACACCCCTTTACGCATTTTTCAAAGTTGTTTTTCCTGAGATATTACCAGGAGTGCTAACAGGATTCTTTTTGTCATTCACTATGTCTTTAGATGACTTTGTTATAACCCATTTTACAAAGGGTCCTGAAATCAACACACTGTCAACTATAATATATACAGAGGTTCGAAAAGGAATAAAACCTGAGATATACGCTCTTTCAACCTTAATGTTTGTAAGCGTTCTAGCATTGTTGATATTTGTAAATGTAAAAAGTGGCTCATCAAAAAAGGCTATAAGATAATCATAATGAATGGAGGAAGAAAATGAAAAAAATTAGTTTATTATTAGTTTTATTTTTGGCAATGGGACTTTTAACTGCTTGCAGTGATGATGGTGAAAAAGTCTATGTCTATAATTGGGGAGATTATATTGACCTGGATGTTATTGATATGTTCGAGGAAGAAACGGGCATTAAAGTTGTATATGCTGAATTCAATACTAATGAAGATATGTATCCTATAATCGAAACTAACGCAGTTCAATATGACGTAATATGCCCTTCAGATTATATGGTACAGAAAATGATTGAAAATGACCTTATTGTTAAACCCAACTTTGATAACATCCCTAATATCCAATATATTGACCCCATACACTTAGAAAACTCTAAGGAATTTGATCCTACTAATGAATATAGCATTCCCTACACTTGGGGCACCTTGGGGATATTATATAATAAAACCATGGTAGACGAAGAGGTTGATAGCTGGGAGATTCTGTTTGATGAAAAATATTCTGGTGAAATCTTAATGATTGACAGTGTCCGTGATGCATTTGCCATAGCCTTATCTTACCTTGGTTATGACTTAAACTCTACTGATGAAGCAGAATTAGAGGAAGCTAAAGAATTACTATCAAGTCAGTATCCTCTAGTACAAGCTTATGTGATTGATCAAGTAAGAGACAAGATGATTGGAGAAGAAGCAGCTCTTGGAGTAATATTCTCCGGTGAAGCCATCTATACAAGTAGGGTTAATCCTGATTTAGAATATGTAGTTCCAAAAGAAGGTTCAAATGTATGGATTGACACTTGGGTAATACCTAAGAATCATAGAAACAAAGAAAATGCAGAAGCATTTATTAACTTCATGTGTAGACCTGACATTGCTTTAATGAACTTTGAATACATTACCTACTCCACTCCTAACTCCGCAGCATGGGAATTAATTGAGGATGAAGAAGTTAAGAATAATCCAGCTGCCTTCCCACCTAAAGAAGTTCTAGACCGCTGCACTGCATTTAAATATCTAGGTGAAAAGGTAGAAGCTGCGTATATTCAAAAATTCAACGAAGTTAAAAGCCAGTAATTATCGGTTGATAATATAAAGCCTATAAAAAAGATGCCTTAGATAATATAAGGCATCTTTTTATAACTTTCTTATTTGTTTTTATCTTTATCTTATTCTTTCTGGGAGCCCTACTTTCTTTTGAACCTTACGCAGGGTTTTGTTTGCAAAATAATTGGCTTTTTCTCCATTGGCTTTGATTATGCCATCGATATAAGCCTTGTCCTTTATAAGCTCATCATAACGATTTAGTACTGGCCCTAGCATATCAGCAACTGATTCCCCTACTGCAACTTTAAAATCTCCATATCCTAAACCTGCAAATTCTTTTTCAGTTTCTTCATTGGATTTACCAGTAACTGCACCGTAGATATCTATTAGGTTACTTATTCCAGGCTTTTCTTCTGCATAACGTATCTCATTATCAGAATCAGTAACAGCTCTTTTAAACTTGCGAATAATAGTATCCCTATCATCTGTTAGATAGATACTTGCATTAAGATTCTCATCAGATTTAGACATCTTCTTAGTTGGCTCTTGTAAACTCATAATTCT
>CAZPWO010000062.1:0-5925 GCA_964590525.1 uncultured Herbinix sp.
TTTAGCAGAAGTCCCCTTTACATAGAAGATGATTTTGCTTTTACCTTGCATAGGATTTCCTGAAGCGGGAACCACGTTTGTAAACACGTAGTCATTGGCACTTGTTAATGGATTTCCATTAAGTTGAAATGCTTTTCCGGTTCTGCCGTCTCTTAATCTTAGCTTTCCGCTCTCAGGATATCCGCATTCAACAAGAAGCTCTCTTATATCCTTCTCATTTGCACCGTCGAATACAGGTGTTGCGATATACCAACCCTTTGTGCTTGCCGCAAGTCCGAGGTGAACTTCAAGTACCTGTCCTACATTCATTCGGGAAGGTACTCCCAATGGGTTAAGCATGATCTGAAGCGGAGTTCCATCCTCACGGAACGGCATATCCTCTTCAGGGAGTACTCTTGATACTACACCCTTGTTACCGTGTCTTCCGGCCATCTTATCTCCGACCTGAATTTTTCTCTTCTGCGCTATATATACCCTGACTGTTTCATTTACCCCTGGAGATAGCTCATCGCCACTCTCCCTAGTAAACACTTTTGCATCTACAACAATTCCACTTTCACCGTGAGGTACTTTTAAAGATGTATCCCTTACTTCTCGTGCCTTTTCACCAAATATAGCACGTAGAAGTCTTTCTTCTGCTGTTAGCTCTGTTTCTCCCTTAGGAGTAACCTTACCAACTAAGATGTCACCTGCACGAACTTCAGCACCGATGCGAATGATACCCCTATCATCTAGATCTTTAAGAGCCTCATCCCCTACACCTGGTATATCCCTAGTAATTTCCTCAGGCCCTAGCTTTGTATCTCTAGACTCTGATTCATACTCTTCAATATGAATAGATGTGTACACATCATCTTTCACTAGTCTTTCACTTATTAGTACCGCATCTTCAAAGTTGTAACCTTCCCAGTTCATAAAACCTATTAAAGGATTCTTACCAAGAGCCAATTCACCCTTGGATGTAGAAGGACCATCTGCTATTACTTGACCTTCCTCAACCCGGTCCCCCTTAGAAACAAGAGGTTTTTTATTAATACATGTTCCTTGGTTACTTCTTGCAAATTTAGCCAATCTATATGAAGACTTTGTATTATCTTCATTCTTTACATTAATTTCTCTTGCTGTTACTCTTTCAACAATTCCTGCTTTTTCAGCAATAACACATACACCTGAGTCAATTGCTCCCTTTGCTTCCATTCCTGTACCAACAATAGGTGATTCTGTTTGTAATAAAGGTACTGCTTGACGCTGCATGTTAGCACCCATAAGCGCCCTATTAGCATCATCATTCTCTAAGAAAGGAATTAAAGATGTAGCTACTGAGAAAACCATTTTAGGGGAAACGTCCATTAAATCTATTCTTGACCTCTCATATCGAGTGGTTTCCTCCTTAAATCGTCCAGATACTGCACTTGATACAAAATGACCCTTCTCGTCTAGCTCCTCATTAGCTTGAGCAACAACAAATTTGTCCTCTTCATCAGCTGTTAAATAAACAACTTCCTCTGTTACCACAGGGTTTTCTGGGTTTGTTTTATCCAATTTACGATAAGGTGATTCAATAAAACCATACTCATTTATCCTTGCATAAGTGGCAAGGGAGTTAATAAGACCAATGTTAGGTCCTTCTGGAGTTTCTACAGGACACATTCTTCCATAATGGGAATAATGAACGTCACGAACCTCAAATCCTGCACGGTCACGGGATAAGCCCCCTGGCCCTAATGCATTAAGACGTCTCTTATGTGTTAATTCTCCCAGAGGATTATGTTGATCCATAAACTGGGATAGCTGTGAGCTTCCAAAGAACTCTTTCACAGATGCTGTAACAGGTTTTATGTTAATTAAGGACTGTGGAGTAACCGCATCTAAATCTTGCGTGGTCATTCTTTCTCTTACAACACGCTCCATTCTTGATAATCCAATACGATACTGGTTTTGCAGCAATTCTCCTACTGCCCTTATTCTTCTGTTTCCTAAATGATCTATATCATCTATATTACCTATATTGTATTCAAGATGGATATTATAATTGATTGAAGCCAAGATATCCTCTCTTGTTACATGTTTAGGAATCAATTCATTAATATTCTTTATAATAGCTTCTTTTATATCATCTTGTTCAGTATTCTCTTCCAAAATCTGCATTAACTCAGGATAGTAAACATCTTCTGTTATACCAAGTTCCTTTTTATCTATCTCTGGCAAATGATATGATATATCAACCATCATATTGGAGAGAACCTTTACATTACGTTCTTCTGTCTGTACTGTTACAGAATGCACTCCTGTATTCTGTATCTGAATTGCTAACTCTTCCGTAACTTCAGTTCCTGCTTCAAAAACCTCACCAGTAGAAGGGTCTACAACATCTTCTGCTAGAACAAAACCAACTATACGGTTTTTATAATGAAGCTTCTTATTAAATTTATATCTACCAACTTTAGCCAAATCGTATCTTCTTGCATCGAAAAACATATTATCAAGTAAGGATTGCGCATTCTCTACAGCTAACGGCTCTCCTGGACGTAATTTTTTATACAATTCAAGTAGACCTGCCTCATAACTACCAGACGGGTCGTTTGCTGTACTTGGATCTTTTGCAAGACTTGCAAGTATCTTTGGTTCATCTTCACCAAACAATTCCTTGATTTCTTCATTAGTTCCATAGCCCAACGCTCTTATAAGTGCTGTAATTGGAATTTTACGATTTCTATCTACCCTAACATAAAAGACATCCTTGGAATCTGTTGAGTATTCCAACCATGCACCTCTGTTAGGTATGACAGTGGAAGAATATAATTTTTTCCCGATTTTATCATGATCCGTTGAATAATATATACCAGGGGAACGTACTAGCTGACTAACAATAACTCTCTCTGCTCCATTTATGACAAATGTTCCTGTGTCTGTCATTAATGGTAAATCTCCCATGAAGATGTCATGCTCATTAATTTCACTGTTTTCCTTATTGAAAAGTCTCACCTTTACTTTTAAAGGTGCAGCATAAGTTGTGTCACGTTCCTTACATTCTTCAATGGTGTACTTAATTTCATCCTCACATACTTCGAAGTCAATAAATTCCAAGTTAAGGTTTCCAGCATAATCTACTATAGGAGAAATGTCATCAAACACTTCTTTTAAACCTACATCTAAAAACCATTGATAGGAATCTTTCTGAACTTCAATGAGACTGGGCATCTCCAAAACTTCTTTTTGTCTGGAGAAACTCATTCTGGTGTTATTTCCAAGCTTAATTGGATGCATCTTGCTTCTATCCATTGACGTTTCACCCCTTGAATTTATTAAGTTAATATTGATTAAGTTAATATTGATTAAAAAGTTCTTTTCTTTTTTGAAAATATATGATATAATATTAGATATACCTATAGATTCTCATAATAGTGCAACTTTCATGTTACCATAATTACTTAAAGCTGTCAACTTCTTTTTTTTGCTTTTTATTTGTTGCAGTTTTGCACATAATTCAGACCATTTATCTTAGTTTTTTATATAAGATAAAAATCGCTAGCTAATCAGCCAGCGATTTTTTTATCTTGTGTTTTTTCTTGTGTTTTCTTTATATTGTGTCGTATTATTTTAATGTAACTACAGCACCTTCTGCTTCAACTTTAGCCTTAATATCTTCTGCTTCTTCCTTGGTAACAGCTTCCTTTATTGCCTTTGGAGCTTCGTCAACAAGTCCTTTTGCTTCTTTTAATCCTAAACCAGTAATTTCACGTACTGCTTTAATAACTTTAACTTTGTTAGGACCAACCTCTGTAAGTTCAACATCAAATTCTGTCTTTTCTTCTGCTGCACCTGCTCCATCAGCTGCTGCTACTACAACACCTGCTGCTGCTGAAACACCAAATTCTTCTTCACACGCTTCTACCAGTTCATTTAATTCTAAAACAGTAAGTTCTTTAATTGCATCAATAAATTCTTGAGTTGTCATTCTTTCTACCTCCATAATATATAATTTTCGTTTTTTTATTACTAAGCTACTTCTTCTTTTTGTTCAGCGATCTGTTTAAGCACTCGAGCCATATTGGAAATTGGTGACTGTAGGCTTCCAAGTAGTTTGGATAAAAGCTCATCTCTTGAAGGAATAGATGCTATTACCTTGATTCCTTCTGAGTCGTAGTAAGCTCCATCTACTACCCCTGACTTGAATTCTAATGCTTTCATAGTTTTGGATAAATTATTAATTAATCTAGCTGGTGCAGTCACATCTTCTATTCCAAAAGCAACAGCAGTAGGACCTGCTAAATCTTGCGTTAATTCCTCATATACCGTTCCTTTAAAAGCCAAGTTCAACATAGTGTTTTTATAAACCTTATAAACAACACCTTCTTCTCTTAACTTTGCACGAAGTTCTGTATCTTCAGCAACAGTAAGTCCACGATAATCCACAAGAACAATAGATTGTGCATCTGCTACATAAGATTTAATCTCATCTATTATCGGTTGTTTCATTTCAACTTTTGCCATCATTACACCTCCTTAAATAATATTAAAAAACCTCTTACCACCGAAGCAGAAAGAGGTTTATATTATCATCTATTATAAACGATTATATAATCAACTTATCCTCGGCAGGTGGATATTAATCCCTTAAACCTTTCGGCACCTACTGTCTTCGGTAGTTTTCAATAACTGACAGAAGTATAGCATGATTCTCTCTATATTGTCAATATATATTTTTTATTTAATTTTGTTTTTCATATTGTCCTGAGTTGATTCTAATACCAGGTCCCATAGTAGATGTCATTGTCACATTTCTAAGATATTGACCCTTTGCTGCTGCAGGTCTTGCCTTAACAACTTCCGTCATCAGCGTGTCAAAGTTCTCAATTAATTGTTCCTTAGTAAAGGACGCTTTACCTACTGGCACATGAATAATATTAGCTTTATCAAGTCTATATTCTATCTTACCAGCTTTAATGTCTTCAATTGCTTTAGCTACATCCATTGTTACTGTACCAGCTTTAGGATTTGGCATTAGACCTTTAGGACCAAGAACACGGCCAAGACGACCAACAACGCCCATCATATCTGGTGTTGCTACTATAACGTCAAATTCAAACCAGCCTTCATTCTGAATCTTAGCTACATATTCATCACTACCAACATAATCTGCACCCGCTGCTTCAGCTTCAGCAATTTTGTCGTCTTTTGCAAATACTAAAACACGAACTGTTTTACCAGTACCATGAGGTAGTACTACTGCACCACGAACCTGTTGATCAGCATGACGACCATCAACACCTAGTCTAATATGCACTTCCACAGTTTCATCAAATTTCGCTACTGCTGTTTGTTTAACAAGGTCAACAGCTACTTCTGTATCATATTGAACTGTTCTATCGACTAACTTAGCAGCCTCAATATACTTTTTACCTCTTTTCATTATATAAACCTCCTAGTGGTATTATCGGAAGAAATTATCCTCCCACATCAATTACGTTTAATTATATATTTATTTATATGTTACATATGTCTGTCGTTTTCACTAATCACTTACTGTAACGCCCATACTTCTAGCAGTTCCAGCTATCATCTTCATTGCTGCTTCAACAGATGCTGCATTTAAGTCTTTTTGCTTGTACTCTGCAATCTTTTTAAGTTCTTCCTTAGTTATAGAAGCAACTTTTTCCTTGTTAGGAACACCAGAGCCCAATTCTATATTAAGGGCTTTCTTAATTAAAACTGATGCTGGTGGTGTCTTAGTAACAAAACTAAAACTTCTGTCTGCATATACAGTGATTACAACTGGTATAAGCATTCCATCTTGATCTGCAGTTCTTGCATTAAATTCTTTTGTGAATTGAACAATATTCACACCATGCTGTCCTAAAGCAGGTCCTACCGGTGGTGCCGGCGTAGCCTTTCCAGCTGGAAAGGCTACGCCGGCACCACCGG
>CAZPWO010000062.1:5935-12306 GCA_964590525.1 uncultured Herbinix sp.
TGTGGTGTTTGCGGGAACTTCCCTCCCACGTAACTAACCATAGTTACATTTTTTATTTCATATATGGATGTCAATAATTATATCTGACATTCATTAATGTACATCGTCAAAACCTATCTCAACCGGAGTTTCGCGACCAAATAGTTCAACATTAATAGTAACAATTTGCTTATGAGTATTAATCGATTTTATGATACCAGTAGTACCTTCCCATACACCAGAGATAACTGTTATTGAATCCCCAACTTCAAAATCAACCACCAATTCCTCTTCCTTGTCTCTGATGCCCATATTATACATATCTCGCTCAGTCAAGGGAACTGGTTGCTTTGAATCAGGCCCAACAAATCCTGTCACTCCTCGGGTATTACGTACTATAAACCATACTTCATCATTCATGACCATATGGAGTAATACGTAACCTGGATACATCTTCTTTTCGACGCGCTTGCGAACACCATTCTTCATCTCAACTACCTCTTGCATTGGCACAGATACTTCGATAATTTGATCCTCAAGCCCTCTATTTTCAACCATCTTTTCAATATTCACTTTTACTTTATTCTCGTACCCTGAATAGGTATGAACAACATACCACCTTGCTTCTGACATATACCCACCTTATCCTAAAAAGATTTTAAGACCTAGGTCAATTAGATAATCCAAAAAGAATATTACTACACTTAATACAATAGTAATAACTACAACTGCAAATGATTGCTTAGCAATATCTTCTTTACCTGGCCAAACAATTTTACCGAATTCGGATTTGACCCCTTTAAACCAACTAGTTTTCTTTGGCGTTTTTTCAGTTGCGATTTTTCCTCCCATGCCTTCACTCCTTTATTAAGATACAACAAATTATTAAACAATATCTAATGATTATTTTGTTTCCTTGTGTAATGTGTGTGCTCTACAGAACTTACAATATTTTTTTGTTTCCATTCTGTCTGGATGTAAACTTTTCTCTTTTGTCATGTCGTAATTACGTTGCTTACATTCAGTACATTCCAAAGTAATTCTTACCCTCATGACTTCCACCTCCGATTTTATTTTAACAATATATTATCGACTTTTATTCTATGTTTTTTTAGGCATAAAAAAAAGCCCTACTTCTTTGCCTCACAACTATAACATATATATTTATTTGCTGTCAAGCTTTTTTTTAACAATTTTGCTTGATTTGCGGAACGTGGGGAATCTTTTTTGCAACAGGAGTTTTACTGTGGTGGCCGGTGGGGTGTAATGTGTGTTTTTTGCAACCGCTCTCGCTTAGTTGAAGCTCGTAGCGGTGCTAAGATTGCATAGGACGCAATCTAAGTACCGACGGCTTCAAATAGTTGCAAAAAACACACATTACACCCCACCAGCCTTGAAGGTATCTTGGGTTGCAAAAAAGATTCCCTGGGGTGCTGGGGTGCTGGGGTACTGGATGGTTTATTAGCTGACGATTATTTCGCAGATTACTTGTAGTCCGCTATTGGTTCTTACTGTGATGTGGGTTGTTCCTTTTTTGAGGGCTTGGACTTGACCTGTGGGGGAAACCTTTGCTACTGTTTGGTCATTGACATAATATTGGAGTTTATCGGTACTGTTGAAGGGTTTTATAAAGGGTCTAACTATATATGAATCCCCTGGATCAAGCCCTTTACTAATTCTTGCTAGTTTAATATCCGTAGACCTTATAGTTCGTACATCAACTTGCTCTATTGATGCATTTCCTCGATTGTCTATAGCGTAGACACTATATATACCATCATCTTTTACCTCAAATGTTCCCCTGCCATTTTTAATGTTTATATTATTTCCAGCAGAGGCAGGTAGGAAATCCTCTACTCCCTTTTTACCTTTCATATACTTCACTCTACGAATGTCACTTTGCTCATCTTGGGCTAAGACGGTTACTTTCCTTGTGTCATAATTATCCGAGATACTATAGTTGGTAATAATGGTTGGAGGCTCTTTATCTTCTTCCACTTTATATACAATTACCATTTCATTTCCTGCATAATCACTAGCATAGAATGTATAATCTCCTGCTCTTATTACTGTAATTTGATTATCATCAACTCTTATACCTTCCATACCTCGCTTGAAATCTTCTATTTCCCTTATACCTCTCATGTATCTAATTGTTCTTATCTCAGAACCACCGACATCATATGAAATGATAGGAAGTGTAAACTTTCCTTTATCATATATTGTTCTTAGTTTTAATCTTGGCGGCGCTTGATCCTTTACAAGGCTTTCTGATGCCTGTACAGCTAGAAGTGCACTAGGAATACCAGCATGCAAGATATAACCTTCCAATCCTTCAATGGGCTTTATATTATTTAAAATAATTTCCTTAACATTAGCTGGATATAAACCATCATCATATGAATACAAAAGTGCAGCTAAGGCTGTTATGTGAGGTACAGCCATAGAAGAACCACTCATATAAGCGTAATCCCCAACTACTGTACTATATATATTATAACCTGGAGCAACTATATCAACTGTTGTAGCTCCATAATTAGAATACTTTGATAAAAGGCCCTGTGAATCAACAAATGATACAGAAATCAAGTTATCCATCTTATAATTTGCCGGGTAAACTGGACTGGAATTGTTATTTGTTCCATCATTTCCTGCTGCAGTAACAAAAAGCATATCAGAATCCCTCATAACTTTTTCAAGTGCTTCATTATACTTACTAGTTCCCCAGCTTATATTACATATATCCGCTCCCATCATGGTGGCATACTTAATCGCTTCTACAGCATTTGATATATATCCGGTTCCACCAGACCCACCATTTATTTTCAGGGACATAATCTTTATATCTATATTAGAAGCCAAACCCGCTACACCAATCTTGTTATTAGAAACAGCTCCCACAACCCCTGCAATATGGGTTCCATGATCATCATTATCCTGGCTGTTGGCCACATATCTATCTTTCTCTTCATCATACTCATAATGTGCTACTGTATTATCGTTATTATAAAAATCCCATCCATGGATATCATCTATATATCCATTATTGTCATTATCCAGTCCATCTCCAGACACTTCCATAGGATTAACCCACATATTGTCTGCAAGATCTGGATGTGTATAATCAACCCCTGTATCAATTATGGCCACCACCACTTCACGGCGCTGAGGGTTTTCAACCTTCATATATTTCCACGCTTCAACAATATCCATATCAATATCATTCTTTGATGGCCTGTCAATCCCACCATTTCCTGCATAGTAATAATAATATCCTGGATTGTTAATTGCCCATTGAGTGTCTAGATAAGGATCATTGGGAATTCCCATGGATTTAATCTCCGCATTTGCTTGCACAAGTTCTACTAAGGAATGCTCTTTTAGCTGTGAAGAAACACTAGCAAAAGTTGAAACATCTTCTGTAGACAGTAGAAGATAATTATCAATATGCCTTTCAATTGTTATAGATAAAGGCATCTCTAGCAAGAAATCTATTAGATCCTCTCCCCTTGCATCGTCCTTAATCATAACTATAATTTCACCATTAGCTTCCTGATAATCCTGGAACACACTTTTATATTCAATATCACTCCACACTAATCCCATTGTAAAAATAGCAAGTAAAGCACACATCCCCAAAATCAAAAACTTGGGAACCAACTTATCTTTATTATGTAGTTTTTTATTAAGATTATGGTTTGATTTCTTCATGTTGTTTTCCCCTTGCTAGTCTTACTAAACCAATGAATTACTTCTACAATATAATCCTAGTATACCTTCTTGACATTCATAAGGCAAAATTATTTCTTTATATGAACTTCTATTAATTGTTTATTAAATAGCCTTATGTAGGGTTCATATTTGTTTAATAATTTTCATAGTGTTGCACCATATTATGACTTCTATTGTATATAATCATCTCTTTAGTACGTGCATTTGTAAATCTTTTGTGATATAATTAAAATATGAAACCACTAGACCTTATAATTTAAATAAGAGGAGTTTTTTTATGAGCACAACTAATAATCACACAGACAATAATAATGAAGACAATAATAATGAAAGTTTTTGGAATACTTTACAATCCGGCATTATTTCCGCAGAGCATAGTTCATATTTTTATGATGATCTTTTTGCTTACGTAGAACAAAATGCTATGTTTTCATTGTTCTTTCGCGGATTTTCCCAGTTGGAACTAATTCACTTTAAGGAGTTTTTTCTACTGAAAGACTATGGGTATCTAATTTTAGTTGAACTTCTTCCTAGAGATGATACAAATCAATCTGATGAAAATTCACTTGATTATTACCGATTTATAAAGAATATATTATCTGATAAAAGTCATTTTACTGTAGGTCATTTAATTTCAAATAGAATAAGTATATTGGTTACAGAAGATCATAAATCAGATTTCGATATAGTTAAAGAAGACAGTTTATCTATTAGCAGAAAATTAAGTAATAAATTAAGAATGGAATTCGATGTTGATTCAATTATAGGAATTGGCAACTTGTATAGTTTGAATTCGATCTTTGCTTCTTTTGTTGAATGTCTGTCATCCTTAACACACTGCCAAGTTAATCATATAGTGCACATTAATGATATTAACAAAAAAGAAGTGGATGTACAGATTGATTACGATGATGCTATGAGGCATATGAAGGATGCCATTGTTCATAGAAAAACAGCTAGTTATGATTATTTTTCTATATTAATGGAAAAGATTAAACCACTAAACGACAATAACAGACGTAATAAAATATTAGAGATTCTTGTTGTAGCATCTCTATCAGTTCAAGCTACTGGTGATAAAGACGGCAAAAACCGGGACTACATAGGTTTTAGTAAAGAAATGTCCCAACTAAGCGAAGATATGCTAATTGAATGGGCTTTCAAAAACTTTATTGCTATTACAGGGTATGTGAAACCCAAAAAAACCATCGACTATTCCAATGATTTAGTAAAAATAACTCAGGAATTTTTAGAGGCTCATTATGCTGAAGATATTACCTTGGATGATGTTGCGGCACAGGTAAATATCAGCTCTCAATATTTTAGTAAATTAATTAAAAAAACTACTGGATTTAACTTTACAGAATGGCTCTCCATGTTAAGAGTTAAAAAAGCAAAAGAATTGTTAACAGATACAAACCTCACAGTTAAGGAGGTTTGCTATAAGGTTGGTTATAAAGATCCTAATTACTTTAGTCGCATTTTCAAGAAGAAGATGGGCATTACCCCAAGTGAATATATTAAGACTAGGTCCCACAATTTGCCTAAGAGCTAACCTTTAGATTCCATCAGATTTTATTTGATTTTCTGATGGAATTTCCTTTTATAAGAGTCTGTTTTATAAAAACAGTGTCATTAGACTCATTCCCATCCTTTTCTATCATTGCAATTAATCTTCTTGCAGCAATATGTCCTATCTTATCTTTGTCTTGGCTAACAGTTGCTAGTTTCACACCTATAAACTGGGAAGATTTTGATCCATCATATCCAGCGACTGAAACATCTTTTACAACTTTAAGTCCTTTCCTTCGAATTGCACTAACCACCCCTAAGGCAGAATAATCATCTGGAGCAATTATGCAAGTAGGGGCATCAGGAAGTTCAAGCAATTGCTCTGCATGAGCCTCTGCTTCATTGGGATTCCTATAGTTGGATGCCACAATATATTCATTTGGTATTGTTATATTGTTTTCCTCAAGTGCATCACAGAAACCATCAATTCGATTCTCTGTTACTAGGGTTTTTATACCGTGAATATAAGCTATCTTCTTATGTCCATTCTCTATTATGTATTCTGTAAGCTTTTTCATCCCATTATAGTTATCTGAGATAATGGAATAAGCTTCTTGAAAGGAAAAGTCAATTGATACAACAGGCAACTTACTTCGAGCTAATTTCACCACTTCTTTGTCAGTATAATCAGCACAAACAATACATACACCATCGAAATTCCGATATTGACAATGCTCTAGATAAGTCATTTTCCTTCTTCCAACATAGTGTTCAATAAATGTTATGTCATATCCCCGAAGTGCGCACTCTCTCCTAAATGCTGTTAAGATGTGAGCAAAGTAGTCATTTCTTAGACCCATTGATGAGGCGGTCACAAATAAAACTCCAATATTAAATGTCTTTTTCAACTTAAGAGATCTTGCATTAGCATTTGGGAAATACCCCAATTCATTAGCCTTCTCTATTACCATGTCTCTTGTTTTGTCACTAATATCAGTGTATCCATTAAGAGCCTTGCTAACTGTTGAAATAGACACTCCACATAATTTAGAAAGCTCTTGTATCGTTGCCATACCTTTCACCTTCCTATTTCATCTTACATTCATTTTAATGTATTTTTTCATTAATAGCAAGCATTTGAAAAAAGC
>CAZPWO010000063.1:0-12244 GCA_964590525.1 uncultured Herbinix sp.
TTTATTATTCGGTCGTAAGTTGGTCGTAAATCTTGGCCTCTATTTTCTCAAACCCCTGATTTTACTAACTTTAGTTCTCCAACGGCTTCATGGTAGGAAACAGTAGCACATCTCTTATAGACGCTGAATCCGTAAGTAACATTACAAAACGGTCTATACCAATCCCAATTCCACCAGTTGGTGGCATACCATACTCTAAGGCCCTTATAAAGTCCTCATCCATCTGATTCGCCTCTTCATCTCCTGCTGCCCTTAATGCTTCCTGTGCCTCAAATCTTCCTCTTTGATCTATTGGGTCATTAAGTTCAGAGAAAGCATTGGCCATCTCACGTTGTGTGATAAATAACTCAAATCTCTCTGTGTATTCAGGATCATCTGGCTTCCTACTTGCTAGAGGGGATATATCCACCGGATAATCTGTTATAAAGGTTGCTTGTACTAGATTATCTTCTACATATTTATCAAAGAATAATTCGATAATATCTCCTCTTTTATGGTGGTCCTTAAATTCTATATTATGTTCCTTAGCCATAGTCTTTGCAGACTCTTCATCTGGAATCTGACCGAAATCAACATTTGCATACTTCTTAATTGAATCCACCATGGTTAATCTCTCAAATGGTTTGCCTAAATCAATCTCCACACCATCATATGTTATCTTACTTGTACCAAGAACCTTCTCTGAAACTGCTCTAAATAGACCTTCAACAAGGTCCATCATACCTTCATAATCAGTGTATGCCTGGTATAATTCTAGTAATGTAAATTCCGGATTATGTCTTGTGGAAAGACCTTCATTTCTAAATACTCTTCCAATCTCATAGACCCTATCTAAACCACCAACAATTAAACGCTTTAGATACAATTCCAATGATATTCTCAGATGCAAGTCTTGATGTAAAGCATTATGATGAGTATCAAATGGCCTTGCTGAAGCACCACCTGCATTGGAAACTAAGACAGGAGTCTCTACTTCTATAAAACCATCAGAGTCCAAGTAATTACGTATCTCTCTAATTATATGAGATCTCTTAATAAATGTATCCCTAACCTCTGGATTAACAATTAGATCCACATATCTTTGCCTATACCTTATATCTGTGTCCTTCAAACCATGAAACTTCTCAGGTAAAATCTGAAGACTCTTAGTAAGTAAGGTTATTTCCGTAGCTTTAACTGAAATCTCGCCAGAACGAGTCTTAAAAACCTGACCTTTTATTCCAACAATATCACCTATATCATACTTCTTAAAGTCAGCATAAGCTTCCTCACCGATTCCATCCCCTCTTACATATGACTGAATGTCTCCGCCTAAATCTCTTAAATTACAGAAAGAAGCCTTACCCATGACACGCTTAGTCATAATACGTCCAGCGATAGAAACTTCCTTTCCTTCTAATTCATCATACGACTCAATAATTTCATTGGAATAGTTAGTTACATCATACTTCATAGTTACATAAGGGTCCTTGCCATTTTCCTTAAGTTCATCAAGCTTATCCCTTCTAACCTGAAGTAGTTCACTAATCTCTTCTTCCGATTGCATCTGGTTGTTTTCTTCAGTCATGCTAACTTTCACCTCTTATCAAATTTTGTATATATGTTTTTCTTACTCCATAATAGTTTCTCTGTCTTCATCTTCAGCAAATTTATACGGCTTTTTGTATGTCCAATACCTTGTATTGCATAGTTCCTGCATGAGTATCAACATCAACAATGTCATCTACTTTTCTACCAAGTAGGGACATGCCTAGGGGAGACTCGTTAGATATCATGCCTCTTAGGCTATTGGCCTCAGTTGAGCCAACAATCTTATATTCCAACTCTTCCTCATACTCCATATCATATATCTTTACTTTACAGCCAATATTGATAACATTAACATCAACATCATCTTCTACAACCACTTCAACATTTCTGAGAAGCTTATCAATTTCATCAATCCTAGCCTCAATATCCCGCTGTTCGTCTTTGGCTGCATCATATTCCGCGTTCTCAGAAAGATCCCCCTGCTCCCTTGCTACTTTAATCTTTTGCGCAATCTCTCTTCTCGTATAAACCTTTAAGTCATGTAGCTCTTTTTCAAGCTTCTGCAATCCCTGATAAGTCAATATGTTCTTCTTCTCAACCATATAAAACACCCTTCCTCCGTATTGCTTATTCTTCTTAATTAATCTTATAAACAACGATATTTTATACCACATAACACAGTCACAATATTATAGCTTATGAATGGCCCCTTGTCAATTTGAACAGCTGCTTCTGTGAAAGTCACATTATATATTATCATCAACCATAATAAAATATTCGATTATATCAAAAATAGTACTTAAATATTAATTATAAAACATAATAATAATTTTACTTTTATTTTTATCCATAACTTACTCAAGAACACCATCAAATATATTTGTAAAATCAAATGTTGCAAAATAGTCTTTGGGAGTCTCAGCTCTACGAATTAATTCAACAGACTGATCCTCTTTCAACAAAAGTTCCGCAGATCTTAATTTACCATTATAGTTATAGCCCATGGAAAAGCCATGTGCACCAGTATCATGTAAAACTAGAAAATCACCAATATCAATTTTAGGAAGCATCCTATCAATTGCAAACTTGTCATTGTTTTCACACAGGGAACCAGTTATATCATACTTATGGTCAAGTGGTTGATCTTCCTTACCCATAACGGTTATATGATGATATGACCCATACATAGCTGGCCTTATTAAGTTTACAGCTGAAGCATCCAGTCCAATATATTCCTTATAGATATTCTTCTCATGAACAGCCTTGGCCACCAGGTGACCGTAAGGAGCTAACATATACCTTCCTAGTTCTGTATATATTGCCACATCTGTCATTCCTGCTGGAGTAAGAATCTCTTCATAGGCCTTACGTACACCCTCACCAATAGCATAAATATCATTAGGCTTCTCATCAGGATGATATGGAACTCCTATTCCACCGGACAGATTGATAAACTTAATATCAGCTCCAGTTTTATCACGAAGCTCTACTGCTAGTTCAAATAGTATACTAGCAAGCTTAGGATAATATTCATTGGATATAGTATTACTTGCAAGAAACGAGTGAATTCCAAAGTGTTTCACTCCCTTTTTCTTTAACCTAGTAAAACCATCTATTAACTGTTCCTTTGTCATACCGTATTTGGATTCTCCCGGATTATCCATTATCTTATTAGATGTTTTAAATATTCCCCCTGGATTATATCTACAACAAATTGTATCTGGTATACCAGCTGTTTTTTCAAGAAAATCTATGTGGGTATAATCATCCAAATTAATAATAGCGTCTAACTCTCTTGCCTTAACAAATTCTTCAGCAGGAGTTGCATTTGAAGAGAACATAATCTCATCACCCTCATATCCAAGGGCCTCCGACATCATAAGTTCAGTAAGGGACGAACAATCCACTCCACATCCTTCTTCCTTAAGAATCTTAATTATATAAGGATTTGGTGTAGCTTTTATTGCAAAATACTCTTTAAATCCTTTATTCCAAGCAAATGCTTCCTGCAAGCTCCGAGCATTTTCACGAATTCCCTTTTCATCATATATATGAAATGGAGTTGGATAAGTTTTTGTTATCTCTTCTAACTGTTCTAAACTAACAAATGGCTTTTTCAATTTGTGCCTCCTTATATTCAATATGGTATTATCTTAAAATCTCCAGACTTTATACCTTTTATTAAATCATTATTATCCTCTATCTTGTAATTAAATGCAATACCTGTTCGTTTTTCATCATAGCCATGGGAATCTGTACCAGCTATTGCAGGAAAGTTATGCTTCTTAGCATATTCCCATGCTTGATCATCAAATATCTTTTCATCATTACCAATGTTAATTACTTCCACTGCATCTATATCTTCTGGAAACAACCTAACCTCTTTGATATAAGAACGAATCCTAAAAGGATGGGCATGGATAACATATCCACCTGCTTTTTTAACATTGTAATATTGCTCCTTAACAGACCAGGACAAATAATCCGGGTTATTTAATAGAAATTCCTTATCTAATCCCAATATAATAAACTCTGCCCCTTGGTAATTTGACTCCCAAGCAAAAAAGACAGAAAGACCTATCCTATCTCCCTCTTCCTTAGCATTTTCATATCCTTTGTAGAAGAGTTCTACCCTTTCCTCCCAAGGTAAATTATATGGAACTGCAGTATTCCCATTAAAAAAATGATCCGTTACAATAATACCTGAATAACCAGCTTCCTTATAATTTCTCGCCTGTTGTTTTCCGCTAATGCTAGCACAAGCACTAGCCTCCATGGTATGTAAATGAGTTTCATAAAGATACATTGACATAATACACCAAAGCCTTTCTATATACAATCACATTTCCATTCCAATTATCTTTTACCATTATACACATTTTTATGAAAATATCAAATATTGAAACACAGGGGTTACTAGCTATTATAATACTGTATTAATTTGCATCCCATCCATCCATGCGTAAATATTATCAAATGTAATCCCCGCCCTTGCTATCATTGATTCCGCTGTCGCAAATGCCACATGGGGGGTTAGTAGCGCATTATCAACATCAAATAAGACATGGTCTTTTGCCAATGGTGGCTCTACTTCGAACACATCAATTGCAGCTCCAGCAATTTTTTCTTCTTTTAGAGCCTTAGCCAATGCTTCTATATCAACCACAGGACCCCTTGCACAATTAACCAATAATGCTGTAGGCTTCATCAGTTTTATGTTTTCGCTATTAATTAAATGCCTTGTTTCTTCTGTCAGTGGAGTATGGAGTGTTAATATATCACTTTCTTTTAATAATTGATCTAAGCCTACATATTCAATGCCTAAATCCACTCCCTTTTGACAATGACTCCTGTTGTTAGCTATTAGCTTACATCCAAAAGCCTTTAATAACTCTGCAACCCTTAAGCCAATGGCACCTGTTCCAACAATACCAACTGTCTTACCAGCTAATTCAAAACCAACTAAAGATTCTTTAGTTTTCCCTTGCCTAATTACCTGATTACACTCCACAATATTTCTTAACTTAGATATAATCATTCCAATTACCAGCTCTGCCACTGACTGGTTACTGTAACCAGCTGCATTAGATACCTGGACACCTTTTTCTTTACATGCCTCTAAATCCACATGATCTACACCTGTAAATGCAACTGAGATAAACTTTAATTCATCTATAGACCTTATAACCTCACCTGGTAAAGGATTACTAGCAATAATTAAAGCGTCTGCCCCTTTTGCTCTTTCTTTCATCTCTTCAACATCCTGGGTTACAGTATCATATATAAGCAACTCATGCTTGTCTTCTTTTAACCTTTTAGATAACTTATCAATAACATCTTCACTAACTGCTAATGGTTCTAATATAACTATCTTCATAATAATAACCTCCATAATACATAATTACATAATTTATCCTGCCAGCAAAACAATCAAAGGAATTGTAATTGCTGACAAAAGGGTTGTTACAGTAAATATCTCTGCAGCATAAATTGAATTCTTCTTATACTTTATTGTAAACATTAAAGTCGTCGTTGCTGTTGGCGCAGCTGCAAGTATAACTGCTGTGTTAAGTACCACCTCTTTAATTGGAAACATTTTGTAAACTGTTAACAAAAGTAAGGGAACAAGTATAAGTTTTATAAATGCAATAAGATAAATCCTACGTTTTGTAATAAGCTTCTTAAAATCAGTCTTCCCAATTGTCACCCCAGCTATTATCATAGCTAAAGGAGTATTCATATTCGCAACATGCTGAAAAGCTTCATGAAGAATTCCCGGTATCCTTATCTGAAATAAAAAGAAAATCAAACCAAATATAATTGCAAAAATGCTAGGAGAAATAAGTCTTTTCAACATACTTTTAAGGTTGAATTCTGTATCTCCACTCATCATAAGAACCCCATGGGTCCATATAAATATGTTTAACACAGTAACAGAAGCAGTTGCATAAAAAACCCCCTCTAAGCCGTATATACCATTCATTAAGGGTATTCCCATAAAGCCAACGTTGGAATATACACTGCACATCCTCTCAACTTCAACATCTTTATTATCTACAGTCTTTTTTAAAAGAAGATAAGACACAGCAATAGCAACAAGATGAGTTACAATTGATAAAAGTAAAGCAACTAATAATCCTTCTAAAAGCTCAACATTATAATCCCTCTGATATGCAACAAAGATAACCATGGGGTTAACTAACATTAATAAAATATTCGATAACTTCTTATTAGTATCATCATCAATCAATTTCACCTTATAGCAAACAACCCCAAGGGCAATTATAATAATCATTATTAATATCTGGTTAAATGTAATCACTGAAACTGTCATAACACTCTCCTAATCAATGCTTAATATTCTTCTACAAATTCACTAGACTATTCTACCATAAAAACAAAGCTACTAGCAATAGAATGAAAACTTTCGACCCCCTCCACAACATCTTGTGCGAACACCAGTACCCAATTCACTGTTGAATTTTCTAGAAAACTCATATATCATATGCTATAATGTTCACCATAGGCAGATTAGTCAAGCTAAACACTGCAACGTCAGCAAAGGTACACAGTAGCTGGGCTTCTAATCTGCCCTACTAATACTAGCCAAGATCAACAATAAATTAACAATTTACTTAATACAAATATAGACAGATGACTTATAAAAGAAGGGGAAATAGATTATGGAACAATATAGTGGAGAGCAAATAGTTGTCTTAGAAGGACTTCAAGCTGTAAGAAAACGACCAGGAATGTACATTGGAAGCACTGGCCCCAGAGGCCTGCACCATTTAATTTGGGAAGTTATTGATAACGGAATTGATGAACATCTAGCAGGCTTTTGTAGTGAAATAAGTGTAACCCTATTAAAAGATGGGGGAGTTGAAATAATTGATAATGGCCGTGGGATACCTATAGACACTCACCCCACTGAAAAGATACCCACCGTAAGGGTTATTTACACCAAGCTTCATGCTGGGGGTAAATTTGACGGTTCCGTATACAAAGTGTCCGGAGGCCTACACGGCGTTGGGGCAGCAGTGGTTAACGCCCTTAGTGAAAAACTAATTGTAGAAATTAAAAGAGAAGGTAAGATCTTTAAAGATGAATATAAAGATGGTGGCAAGCCCATAACTATTCTAGACAAAGGACAGCTCCCCGTTATAGGCAAATCTAAAAAATCCGAAACAGGAACAAAAGTTACTTTCTATCCTGATAGCACTATATTCGAAACAGTTAAATTCAAAAGCGAAACAATACAAAAGAAACTCAAGGAGATTGCATTTCTTAACAAGGGCCTAATCCTTAACTTTACAGACCAAATTAACGATATTAATATGACTTTTCAAGAAAATGAAGGAATAAAAAGTTACGTTTCTTATTTAACCAGAGATATGAACCCTATTCATAACGAACCAATTTACATTGAAGGAACAAGTGGGGATATTGAAGTAGAGATTGCATTTGAATATACAGATAACTTTTCCGAACAGATTAATTCCTATTGTAATCGAATTAATGTGGTTGATGGTGGTACTTTAGTAACTGGTTTTAAAACTGCTTTAACCCGTGTTATGAACCAGTATGCAAGGGAACTAAACATATTAAAAGAGAAAGATGATAACTTTGATGGAAACGACATTCGTACTGGTCTTGTTTCCATTGTATCTATAAAGCATCCAGATCCTCAATTTGAAGGACAAACTAAAACTAAACTAGGCAATACAGACGCTAGAAATGCTGTTGATGAGGTATTTACTACTGAAGCTCAAAGATGGTTTGACAAAAATGTTGAAGTACTAAAAATCATTCTTGAAAATGCCCAAAAATCTCAAAATGCCAGAAAGGCCAGTGATAAGGCTAGAGTCACTGTTCTTAAACAACTTAACGATGTGGATACCAGAAGCAAACTAGCATCATGTTCTTCTAGGAAACCTGAGGAATGCGAACTTTTTATAGTGGAAGGTGATTCTGCTGGAGGAACTGTAAAAACAGCTCGTAACCGCAGAACACAAGCGGTTCTCCCTTTACGAGGTAAGATTCTTAATGTAGAGAAAGCCACTCTTGAAAGAATACTTACTAACAATGAGATTAAATCTATGATTGCTACATTTGGTTGTGGCATTGGGGAAGAATTCGATATAAGCAAACTTCGTTACGATAAAATAATTATTTTAACAGACGCAGATGTGGATGGAGCACATATTAGTACCTTGCTTCTAACATTCTTCTACCGGTTCATGCCAGAACTTATACTTGCTGGCAAGGTTTATAGAGGTTTGCCTCCCTTATATAAAGTGGATTACCAAGCAAAGGTTAAAAATAAAAACGTTAAAAAATCCAAGTACCTCTATGATGATTTTGCCTTAGAAAAATTCCGCAAAAGCAAACATAAGATACTTGGCCTCCAGAGATACAAAGGTCTCGGTGAAATGGATGCTAACCAATTATGGGATACAACAATTAGTCCAGAGACTAGAATATTAGCACAAATATCTATAAGTGATATGGTTGAAGCTGATGAAGTAACCACACTCTTAATGAGCAACAACGTTCCACCTAGACGGGCTTTTATATTAGAAGAAGCCAAATATGCTGAATTAGATATATAATTTTTATAATTAATGGAGGGTAAAATGAGTAAAAACAATATAGATAATATAATACAAATGGATTTTTCCGAAGAAATGAAAAATAGTTTTAGAGATTATGCTATGAGTGTAATTGTATCAAGAGCTTTGCCTGATGTTAGAGATGGTTTAAAACCTGTTCAAAGAAGAATACTTTTCTCTATGTTAGAACTTGGCCTTGACCCTGAAAAACCCCATAGAAAATGTGCCCGTATTGTTGGTGATACCATGGGTAAATACCATCCCCACGGTGATAGTTCTATTTATGACGCACTGGTACATATGTCTGAGGATTTCAACCAAATGCTTCCTTTAGTAGATGGACATGGTAACTTCGGTTCCATAGATGGTGATAGGGCTGCAGCCATGCGTTATACCGAGGCCAGATTATCCCCCAGTGCGATTTCTCTTTTAAGCAATCTCGATAAAGGCTTAGTAGAATTTAATCCAAACTTTGATAATAGTGAGAAGGAGCCAACAGTATTACCTGCCATGATACCAAACCTACTAATAAATGGTACAACAGGTATAGCAGTTGGTATGTCTACAAATATTCCTCCCCACAACCCGAATGAAGTCATAGATGGTGCAATTGCATATATAGACAATCCCAATATAACAACTGAAAAGTTAATGAAACACATACCTGCCCCAGACTTCCCAACAGGTGGTAGCATTATTAACCAAGAGGAGATTTCTAGCATTTACGAAACAGGAGAAGGTAGAATTCGTATTAGGGCAAAAGTTGAGACGGAAAAAGGTACTAATGGTCGGACAAACATTATAATTACTGAAATTCCATATACCGTTGCTGGCAATAAGACTAGACTGGTAGAGGACCTGGCTAATTTACTAAGTGAGAAAGTATTTGAGGAGATACATGATGTTAGAGACGAATCTTCCAAAGAAGGTATCCGTATTGTTATCGAAGTAAAGAAAGATCGTGATATTGACAACCTGTTAAATGGCCTTTACAGAAAAACTTCTTTAGAAGATACCTATTCTGTAAACCTCCTTGCAATTAAAGATAAAGAGCCAGTATTATTTAATTTAAAAACTATGATTGGAGAATTTGTCACATTCCAAACAGAACTTTATACTAAAGAATATCAGCATCTTCTTAATAAGGCTGAAAACAGACTTGAAATTGTAGACGGGCTTATAAAGGCAACTGATCTTATTGACCTAATTATAGAAATCTTACGAGGAAGCTCTTCCGTTAAGCAAGCAAAAAATTGTTTAATACAAGGAGATACTAAGGATATTAAATTTAAAACAAAGAATTCAGAGAAAGAAGCTGCTAGCTTGAATTTTACAGAGAGACAAGCCGATGCAATCCTTTCCATGCAACTTTCAAAGTTAATTGGTCTTGAAATATTAAAGCTTAGGGATGAAGGTACATCCCTTGAAGATAGTATAAAAGAATATAACAAGGTTCTTGGAGATTCCAAGGAATTATATAAAGTAATAAAAGGACGTTTAAGAGGATTTAAAAAGCAATTCAATAGACCTCGTATGACCAAACTTACTAGCATAGATACAAAAGATTATGTGAAAGAAATAATAGAAGAAGATATCTATGTATTGATTGATAAGTTTGGATATACAAAATCCATAGATGAGGCCAGTTATTCCAGAACAACCAAAGAAAGTCTAGAAGAATATGTACAAATAGTAGAGATGAAGAATACGGATAAACTTTGCTTCTTCACTGCCCAAGGTAACCTCTTTCAGATAAAAGCTGAAGATATACCCAAGGTAAGGGTGAGAGATAAAGGTATATTACTCCAAACACTGTGTGATATGGACAAGGAAAGCATTATCTTTTATTCATCATTTGAAGAAATATTCGAATCCCAACTACTTTTTGTCACTAAAAAAGGATATGTCAAACTAGTTTCAGGAATAGAATTTGAGACCAACCGTACCCAATTAATTGGAACAAAATTAATTGATGACGACCAACTTGTAGGCGTTACTCTCCTATCTGCTAAGGATATACTTGCAGGGGACTTCAAAGTAATAATACTGACTGAACAAGGCTTATCCCTAGGTTTTCCTCTAGAAGAAGTATCAGAACAAAAAAGAAATACCAGAGGTGTCAGAGGAATTAGCCTGGTCAAAGATGATTTAGTTTGTTATTCAACAGCTGTAGAGCCAAAAGCAAATACTTTTATATATGATGGCAAAGAATTAAATGCTAGAAAAGTACGTAACCGTAGGCGTGCCGCTAAAGGCCAAAATGCAAATCTAGATATAGACGAAGATGATGATACAGATACACCATAATAAATCTAACTTGTAATTTAAAACAATATGATATATTATCTATAATTATTCTACACCTTATAAGGAGGTTACAAAATGGAAAAAGAAATGATTATCGTCCTAGATTTTGGAGGTCAAAATAATCATCTAACAGCAAGAAAAGTTAGAGAAAGTCATGTATATTGTAAGGTTATACCATATAGCACAAGCCTCCAAAAAATTAAGGATAAAAACCCTAAGGGTTTTATCTTTACAGGTAAATTGTCTAATATAAGTGATTCAGACCTTTCTTCCTACGAAGAAAGTATCTTTAATTTAGATATACCTGTACTTGATCTTAGACATGAATTAGAATCCAGTCCTGATATTAATATAATTCAAGACTTTTTATATAATACTTGTTCTTGCTCTAAAGATTGGACCATGAAAACATTTACTGAGGAAACAATAGAGGCCTTGAAAGAAAAAATTGGAGATAAAAAAGTCCTTTGCGCCTTAAGTGGTGGGGTAGACTCATCTGTTGCTGCTGTTATGATTAGCAAGGCTGTAGGAAGGCAACTTACTTGTATCTTTGTTGATCACGGACTCCTTCGCAAGAATGAAGGAGATGAAGTGGAAGAAATCTTCTCAAAACAATATGAATTGAATTTTGTTCGTGTCAACGCACAGGAACGATTTTATAAGAAATTAGCAGGTATTACTGATCCAGAAGAAAAACGTAAGATCATTGGGGAAGAATTTATTCGTGTATTTGAAGAAGAAGCTAAAAAGATTGGAAAAGTAGACTTTCTTGTTCAAGGAACAATCTATCCTGACTTAATAGAAAGTGGTGTTGGTGGATCTGGTATGGTTAAAAGCCACCATAATGTGGGAGGCCTTCCAGACCATGTTGACTTTAAAGAGATAATAGAACCTCTAAGTAGTCTTTTTAAGGATGAAGTAAGAAAGGCCGGACTAGAACTAGGGATTCCTGCCCATCTGGTAAACCGCCAACCCTTCCCAGGGCCTGGCCTTGCTATACGAATTATTGGAGATATTACAGCTGATAAAATTGCAATACTCCAAGACGCCGACCATATCTTTAGAGAAGAATTGTCCCTAGGAGGATTAGATAAGGAAATCGGACAATGCTTTGCTGTTCTTACCAATATCAAGAGCGTTGGTGTAACCGATGGAAAAAGAACATACGACTATACAATTGCCCTACGAGCAGTAAAAACCACAGACTTCATGAGTGCAGAATTTGCACAGATTCCATGGGATGTCCTTGGCAAGGTCTCAACCCGGATTGTTAGTGAAGTAGACCATGTGAATAG
>CAZPWO010000064.1:0-1097 GCA_964590525.1 uncultured Herbinix sp.
AAATTGTCTATTAATTTTAATAAGATTCCTATATTCACATATAAGACAACAAGTATTTTTAGGCATGAATCTTATAAGGTTTTTATTGGAGGTAGGGTTCTTTTAATACTAATAGTATTTTTAGCCATTAAACTATATAGCTACCAGCCCTTATCAGAAGATATTTATGATATGGATGCCTTTCATTATAAGGACTACATGTTGCAACTAGAAGGGGAGTTAAATGAGGATAAAATAAAATTTATAGAAGAAGATGCAAGGTTTACCAAGGTTTATGAAGAAATTTCATCCATTCCAGGGGAACAGCTGAATCCATATATAATTTTGTCTTATCAGGAAGAACTAGCTTCACAAGTTGCCTTTGAAAAAGTTAAATACCATACAGAATACTTGAAAAGTACAGACAATGGAGAATATTTATATGATAGTGGATATAAGTTACTAACAGGAGATGCTTCAGCAATGAATAAGGATATACATCTTGCTCTTGTAGCATTTATTATTACAATAGCTTGTATAGCATATATATATTCTGTTGAATATCAGTCTGGTGGATATGTACTTCAGCAAACTAGTTATAAAGGGAGGAAGAGTACATTTGCATGTAAGCTTATGATCGCTATGATAATTATTAGTATTATATATGTAACAAGTTACCTTCCTTATTTATACAATGTCCTAAGTACTTATGGGAAGGGTGGAATATTAGCTCCAGCTAATAGTATGGAACACTTATCAAAGATTCCTGGTGGAATATCAATATTATCATACCTGACCATTATATCTCTAATGAGATATATGGGAATGTTTTTGGCAGTGATAATTATTTTTATTCTTTCAAAATGGCTAAAAAGTTATATGTCTACATTGTTAGCAAGTACAGGACTGCTAGTTTTGCCCTTATTGTTGTCATTAATGGGCATAACGATATTTGATTATGTTTTATTAAATCCGTTAATTATAGGAAATGTCTTTTAATCTCAACACTTGCATAAGCCTTTTATAAAAGGTATAATTATCTCTGAAAAGAGGGATTATATTGGCTAGTAAAAGTAAAGTAACTAATAAAACAACAAAACAAAATAAAAGTAAAAATA
>CAZPWO010000064.1:1197-11763 GCA_964590525.1 uncultured Herbinix sp.
AAAAGTAAAAATACAAAAAAGCAAACCGCTCAAGCAGCAGCTGAAAATTATAATGCAGTAAGAGATGACATTATATTAATAGTTACACTGCTTGTGTCGGTATTGCTTTTATTAAGCTTTTTTGATTTAAGTGGACCTGTGGGAAGGTTTGTAAGTGGTTTTTTATTTGGGTTAATAGGATTGCAGGCCTATCTATTGCCCTTTCTATTATTTTTTGCTGTTGCCTTTGTTATATCCAATCTAGGGAACAAAGCAGCTATTAGGAAGATTATAAGTATTATTGTGTTTTTAATTGCCTTAGGAGGACTAATTCAATTAATTACAACTCCTTACGTAAAGGGCTCTATGACCATATTTGACTATTATAAAGAATCCTCACAGTCACATAAGGGGGGCGGTATTATTGGAGGCATGCTAGTAATGTTTCTTTGTGGTTTATTTGATGTACCCGCAACTTATGTTATATTAATAGCCATTATGATAATAGCTATTATAGTAATGTCAGGAAAAGCACTAATTACATTCATAGCTAAAAAGAGCAAGTCCTCCTTAGATGATAAAATTGAACAGCAAAAGATAAAAAGAGAAGAGACAGCCACACTTCTAGCTGAAGAAGTTCAGGAAAGAAGGCCGCCGAAGACATTTCTTATTGATAATGATGAAGAGGATATTAT
Organism: uncultured Herbinix sp.; assembly: GCA_964590525.1. Taxonomy (GTDB): domain Bacteria; phylum Bacillota; class Clostridia; order Lachnospirales; family Lachnospiraceae; genus Mobilitalea. The sequence goes on from CAZPWO010000064.1 coordinate 1,872, forward strand.
AGAAGATGCTGAACTTAAGGCTAAGAAGAAGCATCCTAGTATCTTAGATAATATTAGGGGCAAGAAGGGTAAAAAGAATAAAGACAGTGAAGAAACTATAGATAATTTGCCTAAATTAGACCTAGACAATGCTTTTGAGGATTTAGATAAAGAAGACCAAGACTTTACTATTACATATGCAAAAACAGGAGAAACTAATCAAAGCAATTCAGTCCCTAATTATGAAGATGAATTAAGAAGTAAATTTGGTGATGGGGAAGAAGACATAAGGCAAGATGTAAGTCCGCCTATAAGTCAAGAGATTGATTCGGCAAAAACAAACAATAATAAAGCTAGTTCGAATACATCAAACGATCCTAGCCCTAGTAAGACGGCAAATAAAGCTAACCCGTTAGATGATGTGAAAATGGATATTCAATCCCTAGCAGAGGAAAAGAAGTATGTTTTTCCTCCTATTAGTATATTAAAGAAGGCTAAAGCTAAGGCAAAAAGTTCTATGACAGATAAGAATCTTAAAAACACAGCAAGAAAACTGCAAAGTACTTTAGAGAGCTTTGGTGTAAATGTAACTATAACTAATGTTAGTTGTGGACCAACTGTTACCAGATACGAGCTTCAACCAGAACAAGGGGTTAAGGTAAGCAAAATTACAAGTCTTGCTGATGATATTAAGCTTAACCTGGCGGCTTCTGAGATTAGGATAGAGGCTCCAATTCCAGGTAAAGCAGCAGTAGGAATAGAAGTTCCCAATGAAGAAAACTCCATAGTCTCTTTGAGAGAATTGGTTGAAAGTAAGGAGTTTAAATCCAGCTCCTCGAATATTGCCTTTACTGTAGGAAGGGATATAGGTGGTAATGTAGTTATAGCTGATATAGCCAAGATGCCTCATATGCTAATAGCTGGTGCCACAGGATCGGGTAAATCAGTTTGTATCAATACAATTATTATGAGTCTTTTATATAACTCTAAACCTTCAGATGTACGTCTGATCCTTATTGACCCTAAGGTTGTTGAATTAAATGTATATAATGGAATTCCCCATCTCTTAATTCCAGTGGTAACGGACCCTAAAAAGGCAGCCTCAGCTTTAAACTGGGCTGTTAGTGAGATGACAGAAAGGTATAAGAAGTTTGCTGAATTAGGGGCTAGGGATATTAAAAGCTATAATGAGAAAATTGCTAATGGAGACCATATAAAAAATCAGGATAATGAAGAGATAAATGAAGAAGATAATGAGAATACACATGAGAAATTACCCCAGATTGTAATTATAATAGATGAGCTAGCAGATCTTATGATGGTTGCATCTAACGAAGTTGAAGATGCAATTTGTAGGTTGGCACAATTAGCTAGGGCTTGTGGTATACATCTGATTATTGCAACCCAAAGACCTTCGGTAAATGTTATAACAGGTTTAATTAAGGCTAATATTCCTTCAAGAATTGCTTTTGAAGTGTCATCTGCAATAGACTCAAGAACTATTCTTGATGGCTCTGGTGCTGAGAAACTTCTAGGTAAGGGAGATATGTTATTCTTCCCATCAGGCTATCCAAAACCAATCCGAGTTCAAGGTGCCTTTGTAACTGAAGAAGAGGTTCATAATGTAGTGGAATTCTTAAAGAAGAACACTGCCCCACAGTACAGCCAAGAGATTAAGGAAGAGATTGACAATGGTAAAGCCAACGAGATTAGTAGTAAGCAGCAGGAACTGGATGAATATTTTGTAGAGGCAGGTAGATTTATAATCGAGAAAGAAAAAGCTTCTATTGGAATGCTTCAAAGGGTTTACCGTATAGGATTTAATCGTGCAGCAAGAATGATGGATCAATTATCAGATGCAGGAGTAGTAGGTCCAGAGCAAGGTACTAAACCTAGGGATGTACTAATGACCATGGAAGAGTACGAACAATTTATTGAGGAAAGTAACAAATAAAAACGAACTTAGTTTAATTAGGAGAAAAAATGAATGGTTGGCTTGTTGTAAATGAATTTCTTAATAATAATAAGTTTAATGAGATACATCAATGGCTAGTAGAAGCTGCCAAGAGGCAAAACATCTTATTAGACTTAAAAACTAATGCGGAATTATTGATTGTTTTAGAAAGTGCAAATCAAAAGGAAGCTAGTAGTCCCATGGTTGATTTTGTTTTATTCTGGGATAAGGATATAAGGCTTGCTTATCACTTAGAAGAAAGAGGATATAAAGTTTTTAATTCTGCTAAGGCTATTGCCATTTGTGATGACAAGTCATTGACCCATCTAAAACTAATGCACAGGGGAATTCCTATGCCCAAGACTATAATTGCTCCTATGACCTATGATAATATAGCTTTTACTAATATGGATTTTCTTAATAAGATTGCAAGTCAACTTAACTTTCCCCTTGTAGTAAAAGAAGCTTTCGGTTCATTTGGCCAGCAAGTATACCTAATTCAGGATATGGACCACTTGAAGGATAAGATTTCTTTTTTAGGAGGGAAGCCTTTTATATGTCAGGAATATATACAGTATAGCCATGGCAGAGACATAAGGCTACAGGTGGTAGGAGATAAGGTTGTAGCTGCTATGATGAGGATTTCGACCAGCAAAGACTTTAGAGCAAACTTAACAATTGGTGGTAATATGAAGGCTTACAGTCCTTCAAAAGAGGAATGTGAACTAGCAATCCGGTCTTGCAAGATCTTAGGGCTAGACTTTGGGGGGGTTGATCTTTTATTTGCTGAAGGAGGCAAGTTTTTAGTATGCGAAGTAAACTCTAATGCACATTTTAAAAACATATATGATTGCACTGGAGTTAACGTGGCTAATAAGATAATCTCCTATATAAGTTCAACAATATGAAAGTGGTGATTAAGTGCTAGGATGGATTATATACTTTAAAAAAGCTGCTATAAAAAATGAAAGTTATATTAATTTTTATATAGAAGAAGGTGATAAGCTTGGCATTAAAGTCAAGCTTATTCTTGTTGAGGATTTGGACTTTGGTGTAAATCAAGGTAAGCTATATATAAGACATAAAGGCTCTAATAAGACCAAGCCTGACTTTACAATATGCAGGGCTATTTATCCCTTACTTAGTAAGCATCTTGAGGACATGGGTATAAAAGTCTTTAACAATGCTAAAATTGCCAGTATATGTAATGATAAAGCCAAAACTTATCAATACATTGCAAGACTGGGCATTGCAATGGTTGATTCTGACTTTTGTATCAATGAATTAATTGAAGATAAGATTAATAATCTAAAGTGGCCTGTAGTGGTTAAGACGGTGGAAGGCCATGGGGGAAGTCAAGTCTATTTACTTAATGATGAGAATAATATCCCTGATGTATTGAAGGGGATTGGCAAGTCAGATGTAGTAATTCAGCCCCTTGTGGGCAGCAGGAATCAGGATTTAAGGGTATATGTAATTGGAAAAGAGATAATAGCTGCAGTTTTAAGAACAGGGAAAAGTGGATTTAGGTCTAATTATTCATTAGGTGGACAGGTAGAACTATACCAATTATCCCATAAGGAAAAGGCCCATATTAAACTTATAATAGAAGAGTTTGATTTTGGTCTAGTAGGAATAGATTTTATAATCTCAGACCAGGGGGAATTGATTTTTAATGAAATTGAAGATGTAGTAGGCTCTAGGATGTTATACCAATGTTCGGATATAAACATTGCTTCCCTATATATGGAGCATATAAAAAAAAATCTAATAGTAAGTAACAGATGATTTTAGAATACCATATATCAGGCTAACTTATCTTACATATTAGGATAATTTCATTGAAAGTTAAGGATCTAATCATATATAATGTTATTGAAGGAAATGTAATTTTTGGAAAGGTTGGGCTGTAATGAAATCTGATATACAAATTGCCCAGGAGGCAGATTTGATTCAAATCAATAAGGTGGTAGAAAAACTAGACATTGAAGAGGATGATCTTGAGCTTTATGGTAAATACAAAGCAAAGCTTTCTGATCAACTATGGAATAAGAATAAGGATAAGCCTAATGGTAAACTGGTTTTAGTTACTGCAATTAATCCAACACCTGCTGGTGAAGGAAAGACCACTACCACTATAGGTCTAGGTCAGGCTCTAGGAAGACTGGATGTAAAATCACTTGTTGCTCTTAGGGAACCTTCTCTAGGTCCTTGTTTTGGTATAAAAGGTGGTGCTGCAGGAGGAGGAAATGCTCAGGTGGTGCCAATGGATGAATTGAATCTACATTTTACAGGGGATTTTCATGCAATAACATCTGCAAATAATCTTCTGGCAGCCATGGTGGATAACCATATTCATCAGGGGAATGAATTAAATATAGATAGCAGGCAAGTTGTTTGGAAAAGGTGCCTAGATATGAATGATAGGGTCTTACGAAATGTAGTGGTTGGACTTGGCCGTAAAGCAGATGGTATTGTAAGGGAAGATCATTTTGTAATATCAGTTGCTTCAGAAATCATGGCCATACTATGTCTTGCAGAAGACATGGCTGATTTAAAGATACGTTTAGGTAAGATTATTGTAGCTTATAATATGGATGAAGGTCCTGTAACGGCAAAGCAACTAAACGCTGTAGGTGCCATGGCGGCCCTACTTAAGGATGCCCTTAAACCTAATATTGTTCAAACATTGGAGAACACCCCAGCAATTGTTCACGGAGGACCATTTGCAAATATAGCCCATGGATGCAATAGTCTTATTGCGACTAAAACAGCCCTTAAGCTTGCTGATGTGGTGGTAACTGAAGCTGGATTTGGAGCAGACCTTGGAGCTGAAAAGTTTTTCAATATTAAATGCAGAAGCGGGAATATTAGCCCAGATCTAGTAGTATTGGTTGCTACAGTAAGAGCATTAAAATACAATGGCGGACAGGCAAAAGAAGAGTTGCAATATGAAAACTTGCAAGCACTTGAAAAAGGAATTGTTAATCTTGACAAGCATATAGAGAATTTAGAAAAATTTGGCCTACCAGTTATAGTTACCTTAAATAGATTTGTTACAGATACAGAAGATGAGATAAAGTATGTTAAGGAATTTTGCGAAAATTTAAATTGTGACTTTGCCCTTTGTGATGTATGGGAAAAAGGTGGAGAAGGTGGAATAGAACTAGCTAATAAAGTTCTTGAAAACTTAGACAAGAAGGAAAGTAACTTTAAATATTTATATGAAAACAACTTGCCAATTAAAGAAAAGATAGGAATCATTGCCAAAGAAATCTATGGTGCTGATGATGTAACATATGATCAAGCAGCCACAAAAGAGATTGAAAAACTAGAGAAGTTAGGCTATGGTAATCTACCTATATGTATGGCCAAGAATCAATATTCCCTATCAGACGATGCCAGTAAACTAGGAAGGCCAACTGATTTTAAGGTTAATGTAAGGGAAGTTTATGTATCTGCAGGAGCAGGATTTATAGTTGCCATAACAGGAACAGTTATGACCATGCCAGGTCTTCCAAAAGTCCCAGCAGCAGAGAGGGTAGATGTAGATGAAGATGGGAATATAATTGGTCTATTTTAAAGTGAATCATATATGAATATATTGGGATAAGCCTCCATATATATTAGTAAAGAAAGATTTTTAGATAATTTTTCTTTACTAATAGCTAAGGAGGCTTTTTTATGATTAAAGCAATCAACTTTCAATATTCTGATAATATAACAAGTGTTAATAGGAAGCAATATGAAGAACATATTAAGTTATATAAGGGGTATGTTAAAAAAATCAATGAAATTGATGAAATTCTTAAAGGGGAAGCAAAAAGGGAAGAGGCAAATGCAACCTTTAGTTTTTACAGAGGATGTAAAAGGGGAGAGACCTATGCCCTAGATGGAGTAATACTTCATGAATTGTATTTTGAGAATATGGGAGGAAGGGTAAATGATATAATACCTACTGCAAGAAAGCAGATTGAGGTATGTTTTGGTAGTTATGAATTTTGGAAGAAGGATTTTATTGCAACAGCCAAGGCGAGTCGGGGCTGGGCTGTGCTTTGCTATGACCAAAGAAGCTATCGATATCGGAATATAAGTCTAGATTCCCATGACTTGGGTAATATAGCCTACTCAGCAGCAGTATTAGTATTGGATGTCTATGAGCACGCATATTTTATGCAGTATGGGACTGATAAGGATAAGTACATAGATGCTTTTATGAATAATATAAATTGGGATATTGTTGAGAAGAGGATGCGTGTGTAGAACATAAGTGGTTGTAAAAAAAACAAAATGCTTGACATTTAATAGGGAGGTGATATACAATAAAACATGTAATAATAAACCAATAAATGTATTGAATAGAGGAGGGAACTTAAATGATTTCTAGATTTAAAAAAATAATTATTACAGTTTTAATTATGACTTATCTTATGACTTCATTGTCAGTATATGTAAGTGCTGCAACCGTTGAGAGCGATAATAAAGTATACATGCTTTATAATGAAAAAAACAAAGAATATACAGTGCAAAGTTATTTTAATCCATCACATAAGATTGTATCAGGTGAGAAATGGAGTTTAAGTGTTGGAAAGAATGTTAAACAAGCATATGTTAGAGCACAATCAGATGGTTTAAAAGCTATTATTAGAATTTGTGGTTCATATGACTCGGGAAGATTATATTCAAAAGTAGCATCTAATAGCAAACCAGATACTATTATATCAACAGCAAAAGCATCTGTAAAAAAATGCAGTACATGTGTTCAGAAGTTGAATTATGGATGGATATATTATTGAAATTATATAGGGAGGCTTTTATGAATAAAAAAATCAGAAATTTGATACTTATATGTTTGTGCTTTAGTATAATACTAAGTTTCACGTCTAATAAGGCGTCTGCTAATACCACGAACAAAGCATGGAGTGTAGAATATTTTGCGTATTGGTGGCATTATGATGGTACCGCTCAATTTGTTCCATCGGCATTGATGCCAAAAAATCCTGGTTATTATTTAACTCCAGGGAAGCAAGTTAAACAAGCTTATGTAAATTATACTAGAAAAAAGAATGGTGAGGACACATCTATTATTGGTGGAAGAAAATATACAAGAGTAGCCACAAGTAAAACTACGAATGCTATTTATTCTGTAAAGGCAACTGCAAAAGACTCATTAAATATTTTCACAAATCAGACCCAATTTTGGTATGGTTGGATTTATTTCTAATCATAAACAGTATTATAAAAAGACAGATAATACATATATCTGCCTTTTTGAAAGGAACGAATGATATCAATAAGAACAATCAACTAATATTAAGCTATTTTGGTCTATCTGTATTAATAATTATATTGTCAACTGTTTTTATTTATAAATGGGATGATACAAATTCGTCTTTTGATAATTTATCAATAAACTATCAAGATTTTTCTGTTGGATATAATAGAGCTATTATAGACGAACATAATTATGATTTTACAGATATGCTGGAATTTATATTAGCAAAAACAGATGGTTTTCGTTTGCAAAAGCTAACAGACCGTGGCTATTCTTGGGTTTTTATTTCTGATTATTCATTTGATTTTGAACTATTAAGGGGCCGGGAATTTGTTGAAAATGATTTTAAAATCTATAAAAATGTTGCTATGGTATCAGAAAAATTAAGTCAAGATACTTATTATTATAATAATATAGAATGGATTGATTTGGATAATAGCACTTATCAGGTAATAGGAGTATACAAATTAAAAGAAAACAGCATATATAAGAATTCTGAAGCCTTTTTAAATATTATCTCAGAAAATTATATAAGTTTAGGAAATCAAATAGAAGGCAGATATTATTTAGATAAATATAATAAGAAAAAAGATATTATGGGACAAATTAATGAGTGGTGTAGCATAATAGAAAATGATAATATTTTTGATAAATCTTTTAAAGAAAGATATGTCTTAACAAAAGATGCAGTGGTAATACCTTTAGCTATTATATTTTTGGGTTTAATGTTCATAATTCTATTTATCATATATATTACGAGTTTATGGCTAATCAGTCTAAAAAAAGAAACGTATATAAGAAGATTATGTGGGGCAAGTTTTAAGGACATAATTTATTGGATATTAACTAAATATTTTAAATTCATCTTTATATCATTTTTAACTGCTTCTATTATTCCGATTTTCTTATCTGTTAAAATTAAAGTACTGATAGTATCTTTTATTATTTTATTGTTAGTCGGTTTAATTAATTGCAACATAATAATATTCAAGATAAAAAATATGAAGATAATTAATTTAAAAAAATAATATACTTATGGAGAGGAAAATGAATCAAATAAAATATTTATTCAAGGATATAAAAAATAATAAACTAATCTTTACTTTGTTAATTTTGATAAATATAATCGGTATGTTTTTAATATCAAACTCATTGAATTTAATTAAGGATATATCCAAAAGTTTAGAAAATCTAGAGTTTTTTTCAAATAAAAATGCATATATTGTGGAAGATTCTACATCTGATTTAGAGATACAAAAGATATTTTCTGACGACTCTGCCTTAGATAAAATGGAAGAATATTTTAAGAAAATATACAATAATAAAGACATAACATTTTCTACTCAGTTTGGATATGATATGTATGTGTCAAGTCAAGGAAGTATTGTCAAACAAACTTCTATTACAGATAATTTTTTTGAATTGTTTAATATAAAAGCTATAGAAGGGAGACTATTTACAGAAGAAGATTATAATAAGGATACAGAAATTGTACCTATTATTATAGGATATGACTTAAGGTCGGAATTTGAGATTTATGAGACTTATACATTTGAAAATGGAGGAAATGGGGAAGAATTTCAAGGTGAAATTATTGGTGTCCTAGCTAAAAACTCTATTTTTTATCAACTTAGTAATATAAATGTTCCAATGTCATTAGATAGCTCATATATTATACCCTTAGGAGCCCATTCCTTTAATAAAAACAATATGTCTATTTCAGACTTTGACATGGGAATAGGTAGGATGGTTATATTTGGAGAGGAGGGCTTAGAAAGTCTTGTTATAGCAATGAATGATATGGATCTATTTAACATCACTTTAAAAGATGCAAATGACTTGGTAGAAGAAATCCTACGGGTAGGTAGAGATCAACTTATACTTATAGGAATAATCATACTTATTGTATTAGTACTTGTAATTATAAGTACAGTCTTAGGATTTAATAGATTAATTAAAAAACAACTTTCTGAATATGGTATACATATGCTGTGTGGTGGGACGGCTACTAAATTAATTGCTAGGTTTGCAATATTGATATATTCAATATTATTACTATCAATTGTTATTGTCAGTATAAGTGGTCAAAGTCTATATAATACTTTATTTATGCTTATTATAGATTTTATATTAGGCCTAATAATATTAATCTATCCATATTATAAGTTAACAAGGCTAAACATTACAGAAATAGTCAATAAAGAAAAAGTTTAGATATGAAAGAGGTACAATAATGAATAATGAAAAGTTTTCAGATAAAAGCAAAGAGATTATTTCCTTAGAAAATATAAGTAAATCCTATTTTAGCAAAAGTAACACAGTAGAGGCTTTAAGAAATTTTAATTTAAAGGTCTATAAAGGTGATTTTATTGCAATTATGGGAGAGTCAGGTGCAGGTAAGACAACATTATTAAACATCTTAGGACTTATAGATAGCTCGACAGATGGTAAATATTCCCTGCTAGATAAAGACACTAGTCAATTAAATGACAAAGAAAAAGCCAAGATAAGAAATGAGGTATTTGGATTTATTGTTCAGGATTATGGATTAATCGATTATTATACAGTATTTGAAAATGTAGAAATACCTCTTTTATATTCAAAAGATAAATTAGCTAAAAAGGAAAAAGAAAATAAAATCAAAAATATATTAAAGGAATTAGGAATAGATGACAAAATATATA
>CAZPWO010000065.1:0-11691 GCA_964590525.1 uncultured Herbinix sp.
TTTGAACATCAAAACTTCCATCTGGATATGTTTGATCATCCATAGTTACATGCATTGGAATGACTTGAATATTATAGCGATCGATAATTTCTTTCGATAAATCAGAACCGCTTTCTGTTGTAATAATATATTTTTTCATAATTGACCTCCATTATTTAAAGTGAAAGTACACACCTATATAATACCATACTAAACAAAGAACTACGAATAGAGTAAGACAAAAAATATATTTATAGAACCTTACATTGAATTCTACTAGCTCTCATCAATCTAGTCAATAGAAATAATGCTTGACAATTAATATTTCGACTTAATTTTAGCTAATTTATTTAACACTTATCACTTTTATGTTATCATTATAATTATTATTAGAAAATAAAGAAGGGAAAGAGATATTATGAAGTTTACTTTTGCACATAATAATATTAATGTTTTAAATCTAGACCAATCACTTAAGTTTTATGAAAGAGCATTAGGCTTAAAAGAAACATCTAGAATGGCTGCAGAAGATGGCAGTTTTATTATTGTATATTTAGGAGATGGTCTTACTCAGCACAAACTAGAATTAACTTGGTTGAGGGATTGGGATAGGCCTTATAATTTAGGAGATAACGAATTTCACCTAGCATTTATTGTAGATGACTTTCAAGAAGCTTTAAAGAAGCATAAAGAAATGGATTGCGTATGCTTTGAAAACTCTGAAATGGGAATTTACTTTATCAATGATCCTGATGGTTATTGGTTGGAAGTTATTCCAAGTAAGAGATAAGAACTTCCCTATCTCGAGAGTTGGCTAAAATGAGAGAAGAGGATATAATAAAACTTGACAAAATTCAATTATACTTATTGAATATTACAAAACAAAGTAAAGGTGGACATTATATGAAATTAACTAATGAAGAATTAAAGAATATTTATTATGGGGCATTTAGCATTAAGCAAACTGAGGATGGGTATTTACAAGCTTTTCAACATACACAGGAACAGATGGACTACTTTAAGGAGGTTTCTGAGTTTTGGTATGAAAGGTGCTTGGCCTCCAGCGCAAAGACACTTGAGTTTAAAACAAGGGCAACTGAATTTTCTTTTGACTATAAAATTATATGGGTGGGGTCAGATGATACTATTGAGCTTGTTATTGATGGATTGATTACAAAGATATATTATATAAAGGATTTGCAGAAAGAAGGAAGGATATCCTTTCAAATGCCTGCAGGTGATAAGGAAGTCATGGTTTATTTGCCTTCTGATGCTACTGTATTAATAGGTGAATTTGAAATTAATGAAGACCTATCTCCTGTGGAAAAGGGTGAAAAGGTTTTATGGATGGGCGACTCTATAACACAGGGTTTTGGTCCTTTGCGTTCGGCACATACCTATGTAAGTGTTGCAAATCGACTACTTAACTACGATATTATCAACCAGGGAATTGGGGGATATGTATATGATAAGAATGTACTTGTTAAGATGGAAGGTTATAGCCCAGATAAGATAATTATCTCCATGGGAACCAATCAATATGGAACAGAGAGTATGAAAGATATTGAGGAGTATTACCAAAGATTATCAGAAGTTTATGGAGATAGGCCAGTACTGTGTATTACACCAATCTGGAGGGGGGATTCACCTAATGGATTTAAGACCCTTGCAAGGTTCTGCCAAAATGTTAAGGAAATTTGTTCACAGTATGCTAATATAAGTGTAGTTGAGGGTTTTAAACTTGTTCCCCATGCATCAGAATATTTTCTGGACAATCTTCATCCCAATGCCCTTGGCTCAGAGGTATATGGAAGAAACCTAGTGCTAGCAATAAATGAATTGGGTTTCTAGTATTTTTAACACCGATTTTACTTAGAAGATTACAATATGTTTCTTTATAAATGTGCACATATCATTTACATTTTCTAAAACTTAACCTATAATTAAATTGTTATTAAGATTATAATTAGAAGTCGATTAGTGAGGGTAAAGAATGAATAATAAAATATCAATGTCTAGAAGTAGAAGCAAGATAAAAACAGAAGCAGTAAACCTTTTTTATGGAGACTTTCAAGCATTAGGGGATGTCACCATGGACATTGAGGAACGTGCTATTACTGCTTTAATTGGGCCATCGGGATGTGGAAAATCTTCTCTTCTACGTCTTTTTAATCGTATGAATGATTTGATACCAGGGGTTAAGGTAGAAGGAAAAATATTAATTGATGGTACTTCGATTTATGATAAACAAATGGATGTTGTTGAACTGAGGAAAAATGTTGGAATGGTCTTTCAAAAACCCAATGTTTTTCCGATGTCCGTTTATGATAATGTTATTTTTGGTCCTAAACATCATGGAACAAAAGGGAAAAGTGCTCTAGATGAAATTGTGGAGAAATATTTGCGGCAAGTAGCTTTATGGGACGAAGTTAAGGACAAGCTTAATGATTCAGCCTTTAATCTTGCTCCTGGAGAGCAGCAGCGTCTATGTATAGCCCGTGCCTTAGCTGTAGAACCAGAGATTATATTAATGGATGAATCAACCAGTGCTCTTGATCCAGAATCTACTATGCAAATAGAAGATTTAATGAGGGACCTGGCGAAAGAATATACTATTATTATTGTAACTCATAGTATGGAACAAGCAGCAAGGGTATCTGATATGACTGCTTTTCTTATGATTAATGATGATAGTGTGGGGACACTGGTGGAATATGCTTCAACAGAGGAGATATTTAGTAATCCTAAAGATAGACGTACCGAAGACTATGTTACAGGCAGATTTGGATAAAAAATAATAATAAAAAGGAGGTAATCAGACTTTAGATCTTATTTAAAACGAGGATCATATGTTTGATTTTTCGCATGAATATGGAACAAAAAAACATTAGAAATAAGTTGTTTAAAAAAACAAGAACCTTTATTAGTGTTGTGATATTAATTCTTACCATAAGCTTACTGACTGCATGTGGCAAGACAGATGGTACAGGTTTGATTATTGCGGGTTCTACTTCAGTACAGCCTTATGCAGAGGTTTTAGCTGAGGAATATATGATAATTAATCCGGATTCTCCAATAGACATACAAGGTGGAGGGTCCTCAGCAGGTATTACAGCGGCCCAGACAGAAAGTGCTGCTATAGGAATGTCATCTCGTTCCTTACATGACGACGAGCTAGAACTGTGGCAAATGGAAATTGCTATGGACGGATTAGTATTAATAGTGAATCCTGAAAACTCCATAGGAGAACTCAGTCTAGAACAGATTCGTGATATCTATGCAGGTACAATTACTCATTGGAGTCAATTGGATGGTTCAAATTCAAAGATTAATTTAATAGCGCGGGAAGAGGGTTCTGGAACTAGAAGTGCCTTTACAGAACTGGTGATGGGTGAGGTAGAGATAACCCCAAAAGCTATAGTACAAGATTCCAATGGGTCTGTGATGCAATTAGTTACAGGGGACCCCAATGCTATAGGCTTTATATCTTTGGGTTTAGTTAATGACAAAGTGAAAGCTCTAGCTTTAGATGGAGTTGCAGCTAGTGGAGAAAATATAATGAATAACACTTATGCATTAGCAAGGCCGTTTTTGTTTGTTGCCAAGAATGAACCCCTTGGATTAACTAAGAGTTTCATTGATTTTGTCCTTTCTTCAGAAGGACAAACATTATTAAGTGATGAGGGACTTATACCAATAGTGGGGGGACGAACAAATGAATAAATTTAAAGAGAAATTTTCTGAACGTGTATTTTTATTATTAGCCCTTTCGGCTTTATCGGTTCTAGCGCTTATTACAGTTTTTATATTTATAAAGGGTGTACCACTTATAGCTAAGGTTGGCCTAATAAACTTTGTTTTTGGAATGAAATGGGCTCCAAGCCAGGGGTATTATGGTATCTTCCCTATGATAGTTGGAACCGTATCTGTTACCTTAGGAGCGGCTATAATAGGAGTTCCTATTGCCATGTGTTGTAGTATTTTTCTTGCGGAGTTTGCTCCTTCAGCACTTAGAAATATTTTCAGACCTGCTATCCAGTTGCTTGCTGGTATACCTTCAGTAGTATATGGATTCTGGGGTGTTATTTTCATTGTACCAATGATACGTAATCACCTAGGAGGGCCAGGTTTAAGTATATTAGCAGGCTCTATTATTTTGGCTATTATGATTTTGCCAACCATTATTAGTATCACCGAAGTATCAATCCTTGCATTACCACGGCATTATAAAGATGGAGCTCTTGCTTTAGGGTTAACACATTGGCAAACCATACGTCACTTGCTTTTACCTGCTGCCAAGTCGGGAATTGTTGCTGCAATAATCTTAGGTTTAGGTAGGGCAGTTGGTGAGACTATGGCAGTTATTATGGTTGTAGGTAATGCTGTAGCACTTCCTGAATCAGTCCTTGATCCTGTTAGGACATTGACAACAAATATAGGTATTGAGATGGGCTATGCGTCAGGGGAACATCAACAAGCACTTTTCGCTACAGGTATCGTATTGTTTGTTATCATTATGGTTATGAATGCTACGGCCCAATATTTAACAAGAAAGAAATGAGGCGACTATGAAAATTAATGCAAAGACTTCTCAAAAAATTGCTAAGTTTGTGATTTGGACAGCTGCACTTTTTGTCATGGCAGTTCTATTTTCAATAATTATATATGTATTAGTTAAAGGCATACCTGTGATTAGCTGGAAGTTTTTAACGGAGATTCCAAGTAACATGGGTCGTTCAGGAGGTATAGCCTCTTCCATTGTAGGTACTTTACTTGTGACTGTAGTAGCTGTTGTTATTGCGGCACCATTTGGAATTGGAACAGCTATATATCTTACTGAGTACACACGGGAGAGCAAGATAACGCGGATTATTCGTTTTAGTGCAGAGTCTCTTGCAGGGATACCCTCCATTGTATATGGACTTTTTGGCTTTATATTCTTTGTAATATATCTTAAAATGGGATGGTCAATCTTATCTGGTGGACTAACCTTGGCAATAATGATTCTTCCTACCATCATACGTACAACAGAAGAGGCCATACTTACTGTACCCCAACTGTACCGGGAGGTAGGATTTTCTTTGGGAGCAACAAAGTGGCAGGCAGTGACTAAAACTGTCCTTCCAACAGCACTTCCAGGTATAGTTAATGGAGTAATACTTAGTATAGGAAGGTGTGTAGCGGAAACAGCTGCTATAATGTTAACAGCAGGCTCAACTTTACGTATGCCTACATCAATCTTTTCCCCTACTAGAACCATGGCAGTGCATTTTTATATACTTGCTAGAGAAGGAATATCTATGGACAATGCCTTTGGTACAGCAGCACTCCTAATTATTCTTATTCTTCTGATAAATGTTGGTTTCAATATGTTGGTCAATAGATATGTATCTAAAGGCCGTTAAGAGGTGAATTATGACAAATCAATCTAAAATTATAATAAAAGATTTAGATTTCTACTATAATGAAAAACAGGCTATTAAAGGACTTAATTTAGAGATAGCTAAGAATGAAATTATGGCTGTAATAGGTCCGTCCAACAGTGGTATAACAACCTTGCTTCGTACGATGAATCGTATGTATGAATTAACGCCAGGTGCTCGCCCTGAGGGTGATATAATTATGGACGGAAAAAGCATCTTTGCACCAGAAGTTAGTGTTACAGAGTTACGTCGTAGGGTAGGTATGGTTTTTGATGTACCAACTACCTTGCCAATGTCTATTTATGAAAATGTGGTCCTGGGTCCCAATTTTGATGGGAAGAAAAACAAGAATGATTTGATGGAGAAAGTAGAAACAACTCTACGGATGGCTGCCCTATGGGACGAAGTAAAAGACAGGCTCAACACTCCAGCATCTAGATTGTCCGGTGGCCAACAGCAGCGCTTGTGTATTGCTAGGGTTCTAGCCCTAGAACCTGAGGTTATATTACTAGACAGACCTTGTTCGGCTCTTGACCCCATATCAACAGCTAAAATTGAGGATTCTTTAGTAGAGCTTAAGGAGCAATTTACAATTATTATTGCACCACATAACATTCATCAAGCTGGGCGTATATCTGATCGAGTTGCATTCATGCTAATGGGAGACCTAATAGAACAAGGCATTACCCACGAAGTTTTCTCTGTACCCAAAGATAAACGAACCAACGATTACCTTACTGGAAGATATGGTTAAAATTCAATATATTCTTTAAAAATTTCAAAAGGAGATGAGCGCTTTGATTAGAGAAAGTTTTACAAAAGAAATGTCTGATGTTAAACAAAAGGTATTAAAAATGGGTGTATTAGTTGAAGAAACAATTGAAACTACAGTTACAGCCTTAATGACACAGAATCTTAACATTGCTAAAGAAGTTTGTGAAAATGATAGTGTAATAAATCAGTTAGAAATCGAAATTGAAAAGGAATGTATGATGATTCTCGCTCTTCAACAACCTCTTGCAAAGGATTTAAGGACAATTGCATCGGCTCTGAAAATTATTGCAGATCTTGAAAGAATGGGGGACTATGCAGTCAACATTGCAAAGATTATACTTGAGATTGGTAAGGCACCTATTATTAAGCCTCTTGTGGACATCCCAAAGATGGCAGACATTACTCAAAAAATGATAAGATTGAGTCTTGATGCTTTTTTAAATGAGGATGTGGATCTTGCAGAGAAAACAGCTAAGATGGACGAAGAGGTCGACAGGCTCTATGAAGTTATAATAAGTGACCTTCTTAGCATCATAGCTGAAGATAAGGAATTAATAATACAAGGTACTAAGCTCATGTTCATAGGTCAACATCTTGAGAGAATTGCTGACCATTCTACAAATATTTGTGAAAGAACTATATATATGATTTCAGGGGAATTAAAGGAGATAAATTAGTTAATCAGGGATTCTAACTCTTCACATAAAACTTTTGCAAGGGTAAAATCATTATCTTGTAAAGCTGATTCTATTTTTGTTTCTACTAATTTTTTCTTCTGCTCAAGCTCTAAGTAGTCTCTATCAAAATAATTTTTATAGATCATTTTCCTAAACTTTCGCATATTCATTTTTCTAATAGACTTATCCTCGATTATCAATGCATAATCCATTGAGTTTACTATAGAATAAAAATCATGTGAAATCATTAGGATTGCACCATTATAGTCTTTTAGAGCTTTCTCTAGGGCTATTTGTGAATAAGTGTCTAAATGGCTTGAAGGTTCATCAAGTAACAACATATTTGCATTGCTTGTAGAAATCTTTATTAGTTGGATGATGTTTTTTTCTCCCACTGATAAAGATTCTATCTTTTGATGAATGAATTCATCTTTAAATCCATAGCTTAAAATACACTTACTAATTTCATCATAAGTTTTAAATCCAGCATCAAAAAGCTCTTCAGCTATGGTGTTAGATTCGTTAAGCATTTCTCCTTGAATTTGTGATAAATAAGCAACCTTAATGTCTTCGTGGAATTCAATAGAATCATGATTGTTCTTAAAAAGTTCTCTAAGTAAAGTTGTTTTCCCAGTACCATTTGGACCGATGAGAATAACCTTATCAGTAGACTTAATCTCAAAATTAACATCTTCCAGGAGCGTATCCTCAAAGGAAAAATTAAAATCATGTACTTTTAAAGCAATAGAGGGCTCTATTTCATTATCTGTAATTAAGTTTATATCTGATTGTTCAGTATATAGGAATGGGGCTTGGATCCTTCGGGCTTCTAATCGCTCTATGATCTTAGCTCTGGCATTTACGTATTTACCTATGCTAGCATGAGCATTCCTTTCTGCAGCGAGTCTTAGTCTTTCAATTAAAATCTCATTTCTCTTAATCTCTTCATTGTCAGCGTGAGCTAGTTCTTGTAACTGAATTTTACTCTGAAGTAGTGAGAAGTTATAATCAATATATCCTCCGTCAAATTCGTGGAGACTCATATTTTCAAGGTGGAGAATTTTGTTAAAACAATGGTTTAGAAGATATCTATTGTGGGTAATTACTAGTAGACTTCCTTTATATGCATTTATTAGATTTTTAAGTGAATTAAGGTTTTCAAAATCCAAAAATACATCTGGGCCATCCATAATCAATAAATCTGGGGCAGTGAGCATTTCCTTGATTATTTGTATAAGTTTGAATTCCCCGCCACTAAGCTCAGATACCAGTTGATTTTTATGCTTCATTAGATTTCCTAAGCTTAATTTTATATTAATGGTACTTTCAAAATCGTCTCCACCAAGTGCTTCATATGCATCTAAGCTTTCCTGGTACTTTTCTAATAAGAAGTCAATATCTGAAGATGTTTCCATCTCAAGAGCAATTGATGTTAATTCCTTTTGGAGTCTAATTGACTCCTGCCCCATATATTCAAAGACTGTGAGTTTTTCGATTTTTTCTTGAGGAGACTGACTGACATATCCAATTCTGCAATGGGAATCCATCTCTATGTTTCCATCAAACATATATCCTTCTGGGTCCATTATTATATCCACTAGGGTGCTTTTTCCACTGCCACTTACTCCTATAAAGGCACAGTGCTGATTTTGTTCCAACGTGAATGAAATTTTATTATATAGGTTATTTTTGGGAAAAGAGTAGGATAGCTTATCAACTTTTATCATATTATCACCTTTCATTATCTAAAAAGCTTATAAAAATAAGCTTATACTTATATTGTCTACAAATAGTAAGTTATCAGTATATCACTTTTTATGTCTAGGTTCAATATTTTGTTTTTAGAGTAATATACTAAGACTTTATCATAAATTAATCATATTTAATAATTCTTTAACAATGTCTATGTTGATATTTTGGCAGAAAGTGTTATACTTTAAATTAGTTTGAAAATGAACTATAAATAAATAGAGGGAAGATTAGTGAAATTATATTCACTTATTTCATTTATAAGAAATATATAGAATACCTATTATTGAAGCAGAAAAAACCAAACCTATAGCCATAGGAAAGATACTCACGGTTGTATGGAAGAGTTGTTCTGTGGTTTTCTTTTATCTATTTTACAAGTAATTTATGGAGGTAATATTTATGTTAGAACTTAAAGGTATAAAAAAGGATTATCCCGCCGGAGATGGTAAGGTTGAAGCATTAAAAGATGTTGACCTATCCTTTCGCAGGTCTGAGTTTGTAGCAATTCTTGGACAGTCAGGTTGTGGTAAAACCACATTACTTAACATTATTGGTGGTTTGGATGGATACACAGAAGGTGACTTAATAATTAATGGTACATCTACCAAGGAATACAAGGATAGAGATTGGGATGCTTATAGAAATCATTCTGTGGGCTTTGTATTTCAAAGCTACAATCTTATTCCCCATCAGACTGTGTTACAGAATGTGGAGATAGCACTTACTCTTTCCGGAGTATCGAAGGCGGAGAGAAGAAAACGTGCAAAAGAAGCACTAGAACAGGTGGGGCTTAGTGATCAGCTTAAGAAAAGGCCAAACGAAATGTCCGGTGGACAGATGCAGCGTGTAGCCATTGCCAGAGCCTTAGTAAACAATCCTGATATCATCTTAGCTGATGAGCCAACAGGTGCACTAGATACGGAAACAAGTGTCCAGGTCATGGATATATTAAAAGAAATCTCTAAGGACAGATTGGTTGTTATGGTTACACATAATCCTAAGCTGGCAGACCAGTATTCATCAAGAATTATCCGTATGCTTGATGGTAGAATTACTGATGACTCCAATCCCCTTAGCCAGGATGAAATAAAAGAAGAAACTAAGTATGACAAAAAGGTAAAGTCCGAAAGCAAAAAGGTAAAAAAGCCTTCTATGTCTATTGGAACTTCCTTTATGCTTTCCCTTAAAAATCTTTTTACCAAGAAAGGCCGTACCACCTTGACTGCTTTTGCAGGCTCCATTGGTATCATTGGAATTGCTCTTATTCTTGCTGTATCACAAGGAATGACCATATATATCAATGCAGTACAGGAGAGTACCCTTTCCGCATATCCACTAACATTAGAAGCTTCATCTGTAGAAATGTCCTCTCTTTTGAATGTGTTTATGAATGTTTCCTCGGGAAGCGATGAACATGAAAAAGATGCTGTATATAAGAAATCTGCTCTTTATGACATGATTAATGCAATTAATAATATTGAAGAGAGAGAGAATGATTTGGCGGCATTCAATAAATATCTTGTAGCCGAGATAGGGAGAGAAGATTCCCAATTGAGTCAAGCAATTAATGGTGTCCAGTATTCTTATGATTTGGATATGCAGATTTACACGGAAAATGTAGACGGAGAAGTAATAAGCTCTAATTTAGAAAAGATTATTTCGGAATTATTCATAAAGCACATGGGTTTTGACATGACAGCCATGTCATCCATGTCATCCATGTCTCCTATGGCATCCATGTCCTCCGGGAGCACCAGCTTGTGGCAGGAACTGCTTCCAGGTAAAAACGGGGCACAGGTTAATGATTTGTTACTTGAGCAGTATGATGTTGTATATGGCCAGTGGCCAAGTAATCATGATGAAATCCTTCTTGTTTTAGATGAAAACAACGAACTAGACGATGTTACACTATATGCACTTGGTCTACTTTCAGAAGAAGACATTGATAAACTTGCCAATGCTGCAATAAAAGGTGGGGAACTTGGTGAACAGGAAGTTGTCAAGTGGTCCTATGAGGATATAGTTAAAACAGAGTATAAAACAATATTAAATGCGGACAGATATCTTTATGATGAACAGACTGGTCTTTACGCTGATCTAACAGAAACGGAAACCGGTCGCCGTTACCTTTATGATAATGCTATGGTTTTGAAGGTGTCAGGGATTATTCGGCCAAATGAAGATGCTGATGTTACTATGCTAACGGGAGCTATTGGCTATACCAGTGGCTTGACAAAGTATATGGTTGAAAAGGCAGCGGATAATGATGTTATTGCTGCACAGATGGCCAATCCGGATACGGATATTATTACTGGACTTCCCTTTGATAATACTAGTGGTTCTATAAGTGATACTGAAAAAGAAGTAGCTTTAAAAGAACATCTTACAGAACTTGATACAAATGGTAAAGCAGAGGCTTACCTTGCTATTAAAAGTATTCCTACTGAGGAATCAGTGCAAGAGCAGATTGATGCTACACTTGCTTTTGTAACCCGTGAGGATATGGAAACCATGATGGCGGAGGGAATGAGTCAGCAGGTAGGTGTATCGGCTTCTGAAATAAGCGAATATTTTGCATCCATGTCGGATGAAGAAATTATGGAATTTTTTACACAGATTATGACAGAGCAAATTAAAGAACAGTATGCTGCTGAGGTAGGCGCTCAAATGTCTGCCATGACTCCGGAACAGCTTGCCGGTGCATTGGATATGGAGATGACTTCTTATACAAGTGAACAATCTGCTGAGTATTATGACAAAATTATGGTGTTTTCTCAGTCAACATATGAAGAAAATTTGCTTGCCATGGGATATGTAGATATGGAATCCCCAGTGGCTATTAACATTTATGCTTCTTCTTTTGAAAACAAAGATGTAATTGTGGAAGCTATTGATGCTTATAACCAAGGTGTAGATGAACTTCAGGAGATTAAGTATACGGATTACCTTGGAATCATGATGTCATCCATAACTACCATTATTAATGCTATAACTTATGTATTAATTGCATTTGTTGCGATTTCACTTGTAGTATCTTCTATTATGATTGGTGTTATTACTCTTATATCTGTACAGGAGAGAACAAA
>CAZPWO010000066.1:0-11391 GCA_964590525.1 uncultured Herbinix sp.
AACCTTTCCTCAGCAAGGCAGCTTATTAATACAGCCAGTAACCACATCGCCTTGGCCAAAAAACTTCACGATGATCTTGAAGAATATTATGTTACAGCCATGAATTTTGATAAAGTGGATGATATTTATGATAAAATCCTAAATGAAATATTAGATTTTCAATGATATAGAAGTCACAATATGATAAAATAGTATAAATGAAATAAATGAAAGTGAGGACTTTATTATGAAGATTGTTGTGTTGGCAGGGGGGACCAGTCCAGAAAGAGACGTGTCCCTGTCCACTGGTGCCATGATTTACAAAGCTTTAAAAAACCGTGGCCATCAAGTAGTCTTATTAGATGTATATATAGGATATGAAGGAAATGTTGAACATATATTTGAGGAAGATAGAGATTGGGCAGCTAACATAGGTGCTATCCAAACCCATAATCCTGACTTGGATTCCATAAAAGCCTTAAGAGGCTACGATTCCGAAAGCTTTTTTGGTAAGGGAGTAATAGAAATCTGCCAGGAATCAGATATAGCATTCCTTGCACTACACGGTGAAAATGGAGAAGACGGCAAGATTCAAGCCACATTTGAC
Source organism: uncultured Herbinix sp. (assembly GCA_964590525.1). GTDB lineage: Bacteria > Bacillota > Clostridia > Lachnospirales > Lachnospiraceae > Mobilitalea. The sequence goes on from CAZPWO010000066.1 coordinate 587, forward strand.
CTACTTGGAATCAAATACACAGGCACAGATTACACCAGTAGCACTTTAGCCATGGATAAGGCCATTTCCAAAGAAATCTTCTCAGTGTATAATATCCCCACACCACAGGGGATACATATTAAAAAAGGCCAGAAATTTGATTGGAACCATTACCCTTGCGTGGTAAAGATAAGTAACGGCGGTTCAAGCCTTGGCATCAGTATGGTGGAATCTGAGGACCAGATGAGTGATGCCCTGGATAATGTTTTCACCTATGGTACTGAAGCCATCATCGAAGAATATATCAAAGGCCGTGAGTTTTCAGTAGGGGTTATTGAAGATAAAGCCCTACCTGTTATCGAAATAGCACCAATAGAAGGCTTTTATGACTATACTAATAAATATCAAGCAGGAAGTGCCATTGAAACCTGCCCAGCAGAGATAAGGGATCAAGATACTAAAAGGATGCAGGAAATCGCTGAAGAGGTATTCAAGGCCCTTCGCCTAAAGACCTACGCACGGATGGACTTTCTTATGGATGAAGAACATAAAATCTACTGCCTAGAAGCCAATACACTTCCTGGAATGACTCCAACTTCACTGCTGCCACAAGAAGCTTTAGCAGTAGGGATTGATTTTGAAAGTCTGTGCGAGAAAATAATAGACATTTCATTGAAAAAGTACAAGTAAGCTAGGAGAACAAGTATGAAAAATATGACCTTAAGCAATATAGCTGCTGCCTGCAATGGCAAGTTATATGGTTTAAATAACAATAATAATAAAGAAATAGCTGGGGCTGTAATCGACTCTAGACTTGTTGAAGAAGACTACCTCTTTCTTGCCACTGTTGGTGAAAGAGTAGATGGCCACGACTTTATTGACTCTGCATATAATAAGGGGGCAGCTGCAGTCCTGTGCCAGAAAGCCCCAGAAGACCCAAAAGGGCCCTACATACTGGTAGATGATTCCCTTCTTGCACTAAAACAGATAGCTACATGGTATCGTATGGAATTAGATATAAAAGTAGTTGGAATTACTGGAAGCGTAGGCAAAACCACTAGCAAAGAATTTATCAGCAGCGTCCTTTCACAAAAATACAAGGTCCTAAAGACTGAAGGTAATTTTAATAATGAAATAGGGCTTCCACTTACAATTCTTAAGATAAGGGATGAACACCAAGTAGCTGTTCTAGAGATGGGGATAAGCCATTTTGGGGAGATGCGCCGCCTAAGTGAAATTGCAAAAGCAGACATTTGCGTCATTACTAATATAGGAGACTCTCACTTAGAATTTCTTGGCTCCAAAGAGGGAGTCTTAAAAGCCAAGACCGAGATCTTTGATTTTATAAGTGATGATGCTACAGTTATACTTAATGGTAATGACAAGCTCCTACTAACAATTAAGGAAGTTAAGGGTAGAAAACCTATATTATTTGGCACTTCTAGCAAGCAAGACATATATGCTAGTGATATTAAATCCCAGGGTTTATACGGTAGCTCCTGCATTATAAATTCAAAAAACAAAGAAAGACAGGCAATTACGGCTAATATACCTATTCCTGGAGACCATATGATAGATAACGCCCTAGCTGCAAGTGCAACAGGATTAGTATTAGACATTCCTAGCCATATGATTGCAAAGGGTATAGAGTCAGTTAAAGCCTTAGATGGAAGGAATAATATAATCCACCATGACAAATGGACCCTTATAGACGATTGTTATAATGCCAATCCCACATCCATGAAGGCATCTATTGATTTACTGGATATGGCTGACACAAGGAAAGTTGCAATACTAGGGGACATGGGTGAACTAGGTGAAGACGAAATAAATTTGCATAAAGAAGTAGGTAAATATATTAGTACAAAGGATATTGATCTACTAGTATGTATAGGTCCACTTTCCAAAAACATCTACGATGAAGTTAAGGCTAATACCAATTTTTCATCCTTAAACTTAAAAGACAATTTATATTACTACCAAAGCAAAGAAGAATTCATACAATCCTACTCCTCAATAATTACTGAGGGTGATACTATTCTAATAAAGGCCTCTAACTACATGGGCTTTAACAAGATTGTAAAAGAATTTATCAACTTTAAAAGTTAAGATAAGCTTTATTAGTTTTTCACAAAATGCATTAATCACGTGACAGTGATTGATGCATTTTACATATAATTGCCTTTTTATATTTACTTTTTGGAATATTGTAGTATAATAAAAACTAGCAATGTTTTTTAAATGTTTTGCAAGATAATACTTTTACAAAATATAACACTAAAATTGTATTTAGGAAAGAGGGGGTAACAATGTCCTTAGCAGTCAATAACATAACAAAAAAATATGGCGACAAAGTCGTTGTTGATGATTTAAGCTTTGAAATTAAAGAACCAGGTGTATATGCACTTCTAGGAACCAATGGAGCAGGTAAAACTACCTGTTTACGTATTATACTAGGAATGCTGGCAAGTAATGATGGTGAAGTTCTATGGAAAGGAAAGGCCTTAGATGCTGTAAATACCAATGTTGGTTATCTAGCGGAAGAAAGAGGCCTATATCCTAAGATTACACTTCTAGACCAATTACTTTATTTTTCTAAGCTTCGTAATGTTCCTAAGAAAGATGCCATGGATAGAATTAAATATTGGTCTGACCGTTTAAATCTCGATGAATATATATTTCCAACAAAGGTCAAAGGCCGAAAAGCTAGTAAGTCTAACCAGGCAGACCAACTATCCAAAGGAAACCAGCAGAAGATACAGTTTATGATAGCTCTTCTTTCTGATCCTGAGTTACTGATTTTAGACGAACCTTTAAGTGGACTTGATCCAGTTAATACAGATCTTTTTAAGGGGATTATTAGGGAAGAAATTTCAAAAGATAGGTTCTTGATAATGTCCAGTCATCAGATGGCTACAATTGAAGAATTTTGTTCTGATATTACTATACTAGATAAGGGTAAGGCTGTTCTTCAAGGAAATCTTAATGAAATTAAAAAAAGCTATGGCCGGGTTAATTTATTTGTTAAAAGTGATTCTGATATTTCATCTTACATATCAGCTTTTAACTTACAAATTCTTAACAGAACCCCTGAGGGATATCATTTGAAAGTAGAAGATGAAAAACAAGCCATGGAATTTTTAGAGAATTTGATTAATGAAAAAGTTCCTGTTGTAAAATTCGAACTAAGGGAGCCTTCATTACATGAAATATTCGTTGAAAAGGTGGGGAATAATCATGAAGAAGAGTGATATTACAGGATGGAAGGACGTCTTTTCCTTCACCCTATCTCAAACACTTAAAAGTAAATCCTTTATTATTATCTCTATAATTACCTTATTGATTATCTTTATTTCCATGCCTCTTTTAAATAGGTTTACTAACAAGGATGAAGTAAATCTAGATGAAGCAATCTCAATAGAGAAAGTTTATGTTGCTAATGAGACCAGCCTAGATGACATGGATTTTACAGGGATGAAGGAACATGAATCTGTCAAACATATTGAATTTGAGATTATAGAGGATAATTTTGATGCTGTCTCCGATAAAATCCAGGAGGAAGAGAATTTATCTGTTATCTTAACCATGACTGAAGATGAAGGCATGTATTCTTTGGACTTCTTAAAGTCTGGGGAAGGTTCTGTAAAGGATCAGGACTTGCAGCAACTTGGGGACTTTATTTATGAGGAATTTAACACATTTCGTATTAATACTATGGAAATAAGCCAAGATGCCCTGGATATGTTACATGCAGAGGTGGAAATTAGTGTAGCCTATTCAGATGAAGATGGAAGCCCTGTGGCGGAAGAAGATACTTCCATATCTGATAATGAATACTGGTTTATATATATTCTCTTATTTATTGTAATGATGGTAAATGTCATGGGCGGGGCACAAATTGCAGGCTCAATTATCGTTGAAAAGTCGTCTAGGGTCGTTGAGAATCTACTTATCTCCATAAGGCCACTGGCCCTTATTATTGGTAAAGTATTAGCTATGCTTACTGTTGTTATAGGGCAAACAGCTTCATATGCAATAGTATTTGCTGTATCTAATAAGTTAACTTCTAGTGGTGGCAAGGAAGGAAGCATGCTTGCAACACTTCTTCCAGAGGCTGTTTTTAGCAATCTTAATATAGGCAATATTATATTGTGCTTTATAGTTACTATTCTTGGATTCATATTCTATGGAATATTAGCTGGACTTACTGGTGCCACAGTTAGTAAAGTTGAAGATGTTAGCTCAGGAATGACACTATTTTATATTTGTATCTTTATTGGTCTTTATCTATCAATTTTTGCAGCTGGATCAATGATGGGTTCTGGAATGAATGGCTTAGCAACCTTTGCATATATCTTTCCATTATCCTCCCCTTATATATTACCTGGGGTAATCTTAATAGGGGAAGTTACTTTACCTCTTTTATTAATATCATTGGGCCTACTGCTTTTATCTCTTGTCCTACTATTTAAATTTACAGCTAACGTTTACGAAACTTTAATACTTCATAACGGAAACCCTATAAAACCAAAAGAACTTTTCAAGTTGTCCAGAAGGGTCTAGAAGGAGGAAGGAAATGAAAAATAATTTTAGAGGATGGCAATCTGTATTCAACTTCACCTTCCGACAAGGAACAAAAGGAAAGGGATTTCGGATTGTTACACCATTGGTATCACTATTAATAATTGGCTTATTAGTTCTTATAAATGTTCTTGTAGCAAAGCCAGATAAAGACGATGTAAGAGAGCCCTCCCCAATTGAAACAGTATACGTTTTAGATAATAGCGGCTTGGAGGCGACTGATTACAAGGCCTTAAATCCCGAGTTTTCGGAAGAACATTTATCTGATATAAGTTTTATTAACATAAATGATATTACCGATGATGACCTTGTTCAAATGGCAGGTAAAAACTCAGCTAAATCTATTGCAATGATTATATCTGTTAGTGATGATGGGTATGAAATAGAAGGGCGAATTCCACTGGATTCAGAAATTGAAGATGATGATGTATGGGATTTGCTTGATCCTATGATCTCTGCCTTTAATACAAACAAGATGCTACAATCTGGTTTATCCATGGAGCAATTACAAGCCATGCTAAAACCAGTTAACACTACTTATTATGATATTGGTGAAAATACCAACGAATTTGTTTTTATTATAAAAATGATTGCACCAATGCTCTTTTCCCTTATACTGTATTTTATGTTATTAAACTATGGGCAAACAGTTAGTAGGTCTGTGGCTGAAGAAAAAACAAGTAGACTTATTGAAACCCTATTAATCTCTGTACGACCTTATGGATTAATAGCAGGAAAAGTTCTTGCCACAACATCATTAGCATTATCACAATTCCTAATATGGATAGCTTCAGCATTTGTTGGACTATATGGTGGCAACGCCATAGCCCAGTCTTTTTATCCAGAGTATGAGAACCCTGCAATAACAATAATTAATTTTATTAAAGATAACATTGGAGAAACTGGTATGACTTTCTCTGCACTTGTACTGGCAATCATCGTATTCTGTATTGGTTTTCTCTTCTACTGTGTGCTTGCTGCACTTGGTGGAAGTATAGCTACAAAGCCAGAAGATATTCCACAGGGCCAGGCACTTTTCCAACTTCCTATGGTTTTCAGTTGGATGATTTCCTACTTTGCACCAGTGTCAGGGAACGACGCTTTGGTAAATGTCTTAAGATACGTCCCTTTCACAGCACCGTTTTCCGTGCCTGTGGATTTAATAACAGGAGTAATGGGATTAACACAAGGACTTATCTCCCTAGGAATAATGCTTATCTTTACACTGCTTGTCATCTTACTGTCAGGCAAGATATATGAAGGTCTTGTACTGTACAGTGGGCAAAAAGTTAGCTTGAAAACCATTGGAAACATATTGAAAAACTAAGAAGAACATAAGAACATTATAAGAAAAACCAAGAAGAAGGGACAGGGGAAAATTCCCCCTGGTCCCTTCTTTTATAGTGTCTTTTGCTACAAGTAATCTGTACCCTTGTCCCTATTTAGGGATGGATAAATACTTTTGTTCCCACTTCACATTGTTCCCATAGTATATCCATTATCTCATTGTCCACCGCGACACAACCTGCAGTCCAGTCTGAATCACTTCCATGACCATGAATCATTATCTCCCCTCCTAGTGGTGTATACCATGAAGGAGTTCTTTGATTATTAATAGCTTCACATATATCTCTATATTCTTCGTCTGCGATTGTAGCAGAATCTAGGGCTTCCTGGGCATCATTAATGTTAGGATATGATAATCCAAGAGATAGATAAAATCTACTATTGGGGTTCTTCACACAAACATAATAGGCCCCTTCAGGGGTTTTCCCATCCCCTTCCTGCTTTTTATGACCCATTGGATTAAATCCAAGTCCTATTGGATATTCCTCTATAAGTCGGTCCCCTTCCCATAATTGCAAAATTCGCTCCGACTTATAAACCTGAATAAAAAGTTCATTATCATTGACTAACTCATCTATATTAATCACTGGACCACTCTCATTTTCAGCTTTATTATTTGAATCCCCTTCATCTAAATCTTCTTTTTCTAAATCTTCTTCCCAATCTAGTATTAGACCTTCTGTGGGAAGTTTTTCTGGAACTTGTGTTGGCTTGTAGGTTGTTTTTTGATCTGGCTCCTGGCTAACGTCTGTATCTTCTTTATTTTCCGTAGAATTAGCACATCCAACTAGGATACTAACCATTATAAAAATCATAAGGCTAAATAAAATAAGAATTTTTTTTCTTGTCATAATAAACCTCCACTTACTAAATATGTCCTTTATCATAGCATGATTTTATAAACTTGTATATAATTTTGAATTTATTTTATATAAAACTCAGATACTATAAATGGAGGTGGTTTTTATGGAACCTATGGATCCTATTAATAGCTCCTACACAAGTTCTAACCCAATTTTTGCACAGTTCGCTACTAATGTATTTACATCTGACATAGAACGGGACAATTATTTGTCGAGTTTAGATTCTGATACCAGAGCATATGTACTGAAAAATACTGGTGAATTCCGTACCATACAGGATGTAGAGGACTGTGTGAACAAGCTCAGAGGCAATTAATGAATTTTAATAGTTTTCTAAATTCATGCCTAAACTAACAGTGCACAACATAAGTTGTGCACTATCTTTTTACAACAGATTTGTTTACAACATACTTGTTTTAATAACTTAATAGAAGAGATTTCATTTTATGCTATAATACAATTGTATAAATCTTAAAATTAAATTCAAGGAGGATCTTTATGCCGAATTTGAGAATTGACGATTCAGCAAGGTTAATTGGTAAGCTAAGAATAGGAGATGACGCATATATTGCACAAGGTACAGTTGTTAGATCAATAGATGATTCTGTCATCATTGAAAACTCATCCTGGCTACTTGAAAATTCTGTCCTTATAGGAAGTCCTGAATATCCATTACAGGTTGGAAGCAAAACTGTTTTCGGCCATAAATGTATAGCTATTGGTGCCCAGGTTGGCAACTTATGCGAAATAGGTAACGGTGTTATACTTTTGCCTAACTCAAAAGTAGGAAACATGTGCATCTTTGCTGAGGGTACAATTATTCCAGAGGGATGTGTTATTCCAGATAATTCAGTTGTAGTAGGAAGGCCTGGTAGGGTAATAAGAACCCTTACCGAGGATGATAAAGATATGATAAAAAGGATGAGAGATAATGACATCTCATTAGCAACCTATGTAGAAAACATTATTAATAACCAAGCAAAGGAAGGTGAAGAAATGGGTAAATTATATGAATATGCAAATAAATATCCTAAGCTATCTGAAACTGCTTATATATATGATTCGGCTGAGGTTACAGGTGATGTAACTATAGGAGATAATTCAATAATAGGATCTGGAGTAAGGATTATAGGAAACTCCCATGGACCAGTAAAAATCGGTAACAATGTTCAAATCCTTGAGAACACCGTCTTACATCTTCTGCCAGACAACCAACTTATTATTAATGACAATGTAACTATTGGACCTGGATGTATAATACACGGTACAACAATTGGATCAAACAGTGTCATAGAATCCGGGGCAATAGTTTGCGACTATAGCAAATTAGGTGAAAACACTTTAGTTAAATCCGGTAGCCTAATTAAGCAAAGAAGTACTTTTGAGGACAATCAAATTATAGAAGGCTTCCCTGGAAAAAGCATTGGGGAGAACGATGACATACTTAAAAGACCTCCATGGGCTATATAAGCATCCATTATTTACTCCTACTGTCCCCCTGCCTCAACACATAAGCACAAATAATAATGGATATAGTAAATGCCACTATCATAGGAATGTAAAGAGAAAATTCAAATACCTCATTGGTCATGGCTTTTAATGCCCAAGTAGCTGGAAGTATCTTGCTGGCATTTTCAAGTGGATTTGCTAGCATTTCAATAGGAAACATAATTCCAGATAACATCATGGATGGCATGAATATGATTTGAGAAACCATGGTGACTTTAGATGTCTCTTTTATCATAAGACCTATTACACTTCCCATAGCTAGTGTTGTTGCAATAAAGATGCCTAGACCTAATAGATATAAAGAAATGTTTGATGGTACTGTTGCATCAAAAGCTATGGGGGCTACAAAAAATATTATTGCACACATTATAAAAAGATGAATAAAAGCTGATAAAGAATGAATAATAAACTCCAAAAACAAAGGTACCCCATTAGCCTTATAGACTTTCTTTATATCCCCACTATATATCTCAACAAGGGAAGGTGGTAACCCAATTAAGCCTCCCATTAATACACCCATTATACTCATTGACTGTATCAGAGTATACTTTGATTCTGGATTTGTAGAAATAAATATACCACTGACAAATGCAAAAAATAGTAGTGGTATTAAATAACAGGTTATTAACATACTCTTACTACGTATATCCATCTTCCATTGCAATCCTAATCCATATAAAAATCCTCTCATTGTCCACTCCCCCTTGATATATCTATAAAATGCTCTTCAAGTGTTCCCCTGTCCACTTTAACATCTAAAATAGTAGTACCTTCCTCTTTATACTTCTCGAGTTGCCCTAGCAGGGTCTCCCCAATATTACTCGACTCAAAGCTTTCATCACCTTGGTCTGTCTTTAAATGTATTATGGAACGATGTCCAACTTTTTCTGTTAATTCTTCTGCAGTCCCAATAAAAGCAATATTTCCATCTTTTAAAATAGCAATCCTATCACATATACTTTCCACCTCTGCCATATCATGACTGGCCAAGATAATTGTCTTTCCTCCCTTTTGCAACTTCCGAATCTCTTCATGTAAATGCCTTCTGCCCTCTACATCAAGTCCAGCCGTAGGCTCATCTAGAAAGACTATATCTGGATTACGGACTAGGGCAATAGCTAAGTGTAACCGTCTCTTTTGTCCTGTTGACATTTCTATGTATTGCTTTTTTCCTATCTCAATAATCCCCAGAGACTCTAGCATTGAATAATCAAGCTCAACCTTATTCCACTTTGCAAAAAGCTTCACTGCTTCCATTCCCTTTATATTCTCAGGAAGTGAGGCCGCTTGTAATTGTATTCCCATCTTCCCATTAACAATTATATTACCACTATCATATTTTCGTAATCCCTCTATACACTCAAGGGTTGTGGTTTTTCCACTACCATTCACTCCTAGTAAGGCAAACACCTCACCCTTCATAACATTAAAAGTTAATCCCTTAAGAACAGTATTGCTATTATAGCTTTTTATAAGCTCTTCAACTTGTATAGCGTAGCCCATATTATCCTCCCCTAAAAAAACGACTTCCTTCCTAAAACAGGTCTAATGAAACTATTATTAACATTTTTATTTCTTTCCCATTGTATCATCCATATCATTGAATTGCAATTATTTGTTTACAAATCAAAAGCACCCTTACGATTACTTTTTTCGTAAAGGCGCTTTTATACTACATTTCAATTTCAAGAAGTAGTGGTGTATGGTCTTGCCTTGTACCTGAGTCTATCATCTGGGATTTGATAACTTTGTCTGCTATTCGATCGCTGACTAGCCAGTAATCTATTCTCCATCCAGAGTTGTTTATCTTACTTGTTTTAACTCGCTGAGCCCACCAAGAATAGACGTCTGTTATATCCCCGTGAATGTGCCTAAAGGTGTCTGTAAAGCCCTTTGCCAAGAGGTTTGTGAACCCTTGACGCTCCTCATCAGTAAAACCAGGTGAACGGCGGTTATTGTCAGGATGGGCCAAGTCTATTTCTTTATGAGCTACGTTAAAATCACCTGCTGCTATAACTGGCTTATCCTTATCCAAACCTTCTAAATAATCAGCATATTTTTTATCCCAGATTTGCCGTTCATCTAAACGCCTTAAGCCGTCCCCTGCATTTGGGGTATATACTTGGGTTAAGTAGAAATGTTCAAATTCCAGGGTAATAATACGCCCCTCAAGATCCATAGTATCTGGGGAAGCAATTGCTGGTATTGTAACAGTTGGTCTTAGATTATTCTTATATAAAAACATGGTTCCAGCATAACCCTTACGGGCAGGTTCTACTGAACTGTTCCATGCAATTTCATAATCCGGAAACTTTTCTTCCAAAATTTCTAAATGTTTTTTTGTAGGCCCCTTCTCTGGTAACTTTGTTTCTTGTATGGCAATAACTTCTGGATCAAGTTCTATAATTGTATTTAATACTTGTCTAGATAATGAAGCACGGGCTGAAACACCTGTTAATGCTGCATTTATCGAATCAATATTCCATGAAATGAATTTCATAAGCCTTCCTCCTTGTGTAATCTGTA
>CAZPWO010000067.1:0-5921 GCA_964590525.1 uncultured Herbinix sp.
TTCTCAAAGTTTTCTCAAAGTTTTCTCAAAGTTTTCTCAAAGTTTTCTCAAAGTTATTATGATTTATTGGTTATAATCTGTTATAAACTTGTAAAACTATTACAAACACGAAATGGCTGTAACCCTTGATTCTACTAGCTTTCTTAAAAGCTGCCTAGCGGAGTCGAACCGCCGACCTCCGCCTTACCAAGGCGACGCTCTACCAACTGAGCCAAGGCAGCAAGATAAGAATATATTATTCAAATAATTATATTCCTTTTAGATTACATCAAGTACTTGATTAAGTTTTGCCTTTATTCTTGTTAGGGCATTATCTATTGCTTTTGGTTCTTTATCAAGTGCTTGGGCGATTTGAACATATGTGGAATCTTGCATATATAGTTCTAAAACCTGTTTTTCAAAACCACTTAATCGCCTTACAAGTTCATATTCTATCATACTAGTATTCTCTTTGTCAATAAGTAAATCTTCTGGATTAGATGCAGCCTTTTGCTGTATTATATTAAGCAATGTTTCCTTCTCATTTTCATGTCCATCTTTTGTATAAATCGGCAAGTCTAAGGATATATATGTATTAAGGGGGATGTTTTTCTTTCTATTGGATGCTTTTATGGCATTATATATTTGCCTAGAGATACATAGGTCCGCAAAATTAAAGAATGAATTGTTTTTATCATGACGAAAATCTCTAATAGCCTTGTAAAGGCCTATCATTCCTTCTTGAATTAGATCATCCCTATCTCCACCAATAAGAAAAAAGGCTTTGGCCTTGTCTCTTACAAAATATTTATATTTCTCCATAAAATAATCCATGGCAACCTTGTCTCCATCTTGGATTCTTCCCACTATCTTCTCATCCGACATGGTATTATAGTTCACATTTTCCTTCATCCCTAACACCCCCTTAATACTTTAGTCTCCTTAAAAAAACTAACTTAATCTTTGTCTAACTATTTCATAAGCCATAACACCCATGGCTACAGAAGCATTCAAGGAATCAACTTGTCCATACATAGGAATTTTAGCATTAAAATCGCATTTTTCCTTGACCAATCTACTAACTCCCTTGCCTTCATTTCCAATAACAAGGCCAATAGGTCCCTTTAAATCCAGTTGATACATAAGGTCTCCATCTGTCTCTGCACAAACAAACCACAGGCCTTGTTTCTTCAATTCTTCTATTGTGACAGATATATTGGTTACCTTTACTATAGGAAGATAATTGATTGCTCCTGCAGATGTTCTTGCTACTGTAGCTGTAAGTCCTACAGCCCTTCTCTTAGGTATTATTATACCGTGAACCCCTGCTTGATGAGCAGTCCTAATAATTGCCCCAAGGTTGTGAGGATCCTCAATTCCATCTAATAACACTACAAATGGCGGTTGGTCCTTTTCTTTAGCCGCCGCAAAGATGTCTTCCATCTCAGCATATTCATATGCTGCGATATAAGCAATGACCCCTTGATGATTTCCTGTTTGAGACATTTGATCTAAACGTTCTTTATCTACAAAGTTTATAATAGCATCTGTCTTTTTTGCCTCTCGGATAATTGATCTTATTGGTCCATCTTTACTGCGGTCTAAGACAAACACCTTATCAACAGGCCTTTCAGCCCTTAATGCTTCTAGGACTGCATTACGTCCTTCAATTACTAACTCTTCATATCTCATAGTCTTTTACCTTTCTACTTATTCTGAATACATGTCTTGGTAGTATTTCTGGTATTCACCCTTAGTAATCCTATCCATCCAATCCATATTATCTAGATACCATTTAATTGTTAATTTAATTCCTTGGGAAAATGGAGTCTCTGGTTCCCAACCTAGATTAGCTTTTATCTTATCAGGAGCAATGGCATATCTAAAGTCATGTCCTTTGCGGTCCTCTACATAGCTAATTAATTCCTTAGAAATCTTACTTCTTCTTGGGTCATCTTCATCTAACATGTCAAGAAGGCTATCTATAATAATATTTACTATCTGAATATTTTCTTTTTCATTATGGCCACCAACGTTGTAAACCTCTCCGAATCTAGTATCCTCTGCTACTAAATCAATAGCCTTACAATGGTCATCCACATAAAGCCAATCTCTTACATTTTTACCACTGCCGTAGACTGGCATCTTTTTCCCTGCTAAAGCATTATTAATCATTAGGGGAATGAGTTTTTCCGGGAATTGGAAGGGGCCATAATTATTACTACACCTAGTAATGTTTGCAGGGAATTGATATGTCTCCACATAAGACTTTACCAATAAATCTGCAGATGTTTTACTGGCAGAGTAAGGGCTTCTAGGATCCAGACCAGTGGTCTCATAGAAATAGCCCTTCCCATCTTTCAATTCTCCATATACCTCATCAGTAGACACTTGAACATACATTTTATCTGGAAGATATCCATCATCAGTCTCCCAAGCCATTTTAGCAGCATGTATAAGGTTCAAGGTTCCCATTACATTGGTACTTACAAATATCTCCGGGTCAAGAATACTTCTGTCCACATGGCTTTCAGCTGCAAGATGTATTACCCTATCAATATCATAGGTCTTAAATATCTTATTAACAGCCTCTTTATCCCTTATATCTTCTTTAAGAAATATATAATTATCAAGACTTTCTACTGTCTTTAAATTTTCTAAATTACCAGCATAAGTTAGGCTGTCCATATTAATTACCCTGATTTTATCCTTGTATTTATTAAATAGATATAATATAAAATTTGAGCCTATAAAACCAGCTCCTCCAGTTACTAAATATGTTTTCATGAAAAACCTCCACTTATCAAATTATATAATCTCATCTGCCATAAATTCAGAAAAAGCATCCTGCCATTCCTTCATGTAATAACCATGACGGTCTCTTAAACCCTTGTTGTCAAGTACAGAATACATTGGCCTACTAGCAGCTGTAGGATACTGGCTTGTAGGAATTGGTTTAACTGACACTTCCATTCCTGCTTCTTCAAATATTTTAAGTGCAAATTCATACCAACTAGTTTTCCCCTGACAGCTTCCGTGATACACACCATAACTGTCAGTTTCCATTAGGAATATAATCACCCTTGCCAGTTCTAAAGCGCTGGTTGGGCTCCCAAACTGATCGGATACAACCTTTATATCCTTGCCTTCCTTGGCAAGTCTTAACATAGTGCGAACAAAGTTACTACCTTGACCATAAAGCCATGCGGTTCTAATTATAAAGGACTTATTAGAACTTTCTAGAACAAAGTCTTCCCCAGCAAGCTTAGTCTTCCCATATACACTAGCTGGCTTCCTAGGGTCTGTTTCAATATAGGGACTATTAGCTTGTCCATCAAATACATAGTCAGTAGAGATATGAATTATCTTTGCCCCTATTGCATGGGCCTCTAAAGCTAGATGCTTTGGCCCCAAGGCGTTTACCTTATAGGCTTTCTCCTCCTGGCTTTCACATAAATCAACAGCTGTCATGGCTCCGCAGTTAATGATAATATCAGGCTTAAATTCTCTAACAATCTTAGATACTGCAACTTTATCAGTAATATCTAATTCAATTATATCTTTATCCTCTGAAAGCCTGGCAGCTGTCCTTAAGACTTTGTAATCTTCTTGTCCTTCTAGTAATTGACCAAGTGCCAAGCCTAACTGCCCCCTGGCCCCTGTTATCAATATTTTCTTCATAAAAGCTCCTTAATCAAATACTATCTTACTTTCAGAAAGTGTAGGATGTTCTTTATCCTTGTCTGAGATAATTGGGCTAATACCCTCTTCAAGAGGCCACTTAATTCCTATCTGACTATCATCCCATATAATCCCACCTTCATCCTCTGGGTAATAGTAATCCGTACATTGATATAAAAATACTGCCTCATCAGAAAGTGTTAGATAGCCATGGGCAAATCCTTCTGGCACATAAAACATCTTCTTATTTTCTTCTGACAATCTAACCCCATGCCATTTGCCATAAGTAGGAGAAGCAGCTCTAAGGTCAACAGCTACATCAAAAACCTCTCCCTTAACAACTTGTACTAATTTTCCTTGTGGATGTTTTTTTTGAAAATGAAGCCCTCTTAAAACACCTTTTCTAGATTTTGATTGATTGCTTTGTACAAATGAAGCATTAATTCCTGCTTGCTGAAAATCTCTTTTCTCATAGGTCTCCATAAAGTATCCACGTGTATCTCCAAAAACCTTTGGCTCAATAACATACAGACCTTCAATATCTAATTTGTTAAAAGTAAAATTACCCATATGTTTTCTCCTTATAAACCATTTGCTATATCATGAAGATATCTTCCGTAGTCAGTATTCTTCATCTGATTAGCTAGTAAGATAAGTTGCTCTTTATTAATAAAGCCTTGCTTATATGCAACTTCTTCAATGCATGATACGTAGAGGCCCTGTCTCTTCTGAATAGATGCAACATAATTAGATGCATCCAGGAGGGAATCATGGGTGCCCGTATCAAGCCAAGCCATACCCCGCCCGAGAATCTCTACATTCAACTGGCCTCTTTTTAGATATTCATTATTAATGTCAGTAATCTCAAGTTCTCCCCTGTCTGAGGGCTGAAGACTTTTTGCTATATCTATAACATTATTATCATAAAAATATAAACCTGGAACAGCATAATTTGATTTTGGCTTTTCTGGTTTTTCTTCAATAACCGTAGCCATTCCTTGGCTGTCAAAGGATACAACCCCATAGGCACTAGGGTCCTTAACATAATAGCCAAATATAGTAGCTCCTTCTTTCCTCTGGGAAGCATTTTTTAAAAGTCCTGTAAAACCTTTTCCATAAAAGATATTGTCACCTAAAACCATGGCAACCTTATCTCTTCCAATAAAGTCCTCACCAATTATGAAAGCTTCAGCCAAACCTCTTGGAGCTTCTTGCACCTTGTAAGATATCTCCATTCCCAGCTTGCTTCCATCTCCAAAGAGGTCTTCAAACATTACAATGTCTCTCTTTGTTGAGATAATAAGTACCTCAACTATGCCTGCCAGCATTAGGGCAGACATAGGATAGTATATCATGGGCTTGTCATATACCGGTAACATCTGTTTTGATATAGCCCTTGTAAGAGGATGAAGCCTCGTACCCAATCCTCCTGCTAGAATAATCCCTTTCATGCTTTTCTCCTTCTTAAGTCCTGTACATTGCCTTTCCAATTAACCTTAGTATAATCAATAATTGTACAAAATACAATTATTAACTTAACATTCCTCCTAGCATGCCGGAAAATCCGCATATTAAAAATACAGTAAATAATCCACCAAGTTCAATAGGGTTTACCCTGTTCATAAATAGGGTAATTAAAAGAAATACAACAAAATAAAATACACCCATTAATACTCCCCATAAGAACTTTTTTTCCTCCATCTTCTTGCCTATAAAGAAGCCTCCTACAAATGATGATAGAATATAGGCCAAATGAATTCCTGCACTTATTACAGTTCCTGACAAATCAAGTTTAAGCATTAAAAATGATAGTAATAATAGAATAAAAGCTGTTATTATATATGAAAATAATAACCCTTGTAGCAAATGGATAATTTTAGTACTTTGTTGGAACGTCTTATTCATTGGACACCTCCAAGTAGCTTATACTAGATATATATTATCTATTCGCTTGAATTATTCTAATTATTACTCTTGTTAAAGCCTTCTGTTGTATAATTGCCACTGGCATTCCAAAATAGCCATTCTTTGTAGCCTGCTGCATAGACTCCCCCGATTTGATCTCTTATCTCCAAAGGACCATATGACTTATAATTTTTTAACCAACTAGCTGTAAAGTCCTGAAGCCAAGGTCTTACAATGGCCTTATGTTGTCCTTCTGGAATCTGGTCTAACTTTTTTTGAGAATCAGTTAAGGCTCTTCTAATAAGCTTATATGGCTCTAAGTCTGGATGGTCTATTCCATAATTACCGTCTCCATA
>CAZPWO010000067.1:6021-11379 GCA_964590525.1 uncultured Herbinix sp.
GCTTGTTGGGAAACTTCGATTAAATAGTCCCAAATCTCACGATGATATGGATTAACCCAGCACTCACCATTAGTATCTCTATAAAGAGAACCGTCCCTATTCTTAATGGCCAAATCATGTCTGTTTTCAGCTAGATGGGGGTCTTTAAATGCTACAATTCTAGCAATTGTATAAATGTCTTTTTCCTTGAGCCTATTAACTAAGCCTTCCATATCATCAATGGAATTAGTAGTAGCACCGATACTTTGAGCAAAGTCACTATCCATGGCATATGTTATCTTGCCTATATCGTCTTTTACATCAATCACTAATGCATTGATTTCTGTGCTTTCCGCCACTTCTATTAAAGCACTTATTTTATTCTCATTTCTAGCAACTGAGGGATTAACATAAAGCCCTTTAACTGGAACAGGCACTCTTGAATCTTCTACTTCTACTTCATCTTCTGGCTCCGGATCTGGTTCAACTTCTGCTTCTCTTTCCGGATCTGGTCCTGGCTCAAATTCCATTTCTGGCTCATTCTCCCCGAAGATAAGGCCATCCTCTAGATTATTGCTTGAACCTTCTATATGTTTATCTGCTAAGTAAAAGGTTCCAAAACCCAAAGATCCAGCAAGCAAAATAACCAAAAAGATCTTCGGCCCCCTACTCCCTCTTCGCCCCCTTCTACGGCTAGATTGCTCATAGTCAATATACATATCAAAAGCTTTATTTTTCCTCATTAATTTAATACCCCATCCTATATTATTTGAAAACAAATATTATCATGTCCATTATACCCCACAACAGAATTTGTATTTCTTACCACTGCCACAGGTACAGGGATCATTTCTTCCTACTTTCTTATCTTTAACAACTGTCTTTGAACTTTTTTGTTCACGATAAAGCTCTTCCCTTCTTTCTTTTGTAAGAAGGGACTCCCACTCCTGAAGCTGGTAAAGCCAATCAGCTTTATTCTCCACCATCTTGTAATATAGTTTTTCCTTATCATAATTCAGATTAACTATAGTTTCTTCATCCATTTCTTCAATTGGATTTTGCTTTACAAGACTGTCGTTAATACCATCAAGAAATCCAACAAAGTTCTTTACATCCATATCAAACTCTTCTGCTAGGGATGCAACTGTTCCTTCCCACACTTTATCAGGGTTTCCAAGAAGCCTCTGATATATTTCTTGCTCAAGGTTAAAGTAGTTACCCCAAAATAGTTGTCCAGCATTACTTTGCATGTCATAACTATAGGCGTAATCTCTCCATTCATTTAATAAACTCATATTATTATATCCTCCTGTAATTTTTATTGATTTGTATACTTCTTCTTATAGTGAGTATTTTATCATATGTGGCCATAATAATCTAAAAAATAATTATTTTATTTCTTTTGTATAATTTATCTATTTTATGTCCATAATGTTAATATCCTAATAAGGAACAGATCGTTCCTCCTAGGATGTAAATGCGTATGTATAGTCACAAGTGGACTCCCCCTCCATTTGTGATTACAAAAGATAAGTTAAATACTTATCCTCCCCTTTTTATGAAAGACCTGCTAGCGAAAGCAGGTCTTTCGTTTTTGTATGTTTCTTCAGACTATAACACAGCACAAAAGGAGTACCTATGAAGATATCAAAAGCATTTTATCAAAGAAGTGGCTTAGAACTAGCAGCTGACCTGCTAGGCTTAAACCTTGTTCATAATACAAAAGAGGGTATATTAAAAGGAAAAATCGTAGAAGTAGAAGCCTATATGGGTACCAAGGATCCTGCTGCCCATTCTTATAGTGGAAAAGCAACAGGAAGAACCCAGGTTATGTTTGGAGAACCTGGCTTTGCATATGTTTATTTAATATATGGCATGCATTACTGTATGAATATTGTTAATAATAAAGCTAATATTCCAGAAGCAGTTTTAATTCGTGCATTAGAGCCTATGGAAGGTCTTAATATTATGGAGAAAAGACGAAAAGGAAGAAAGTTAATAGATTTTTGTAATGGGCCAGGCAAATTATGTTCTGCCATGGGCATTACAAAAGAACATAATGGAATCGATTTAACAGAGGATGAATTGTATCTAGAAAGACCTAAAGAGAAAGAGTTTTTTACTATTGAAAAATCAAAGCGTATTAATATAGATTACGCAGGGGAAGCAAAAGATTATTTATGGCGTTTCACTATAACTGATAGTCCCTTTCTTTCTGTCAGATAATCTTGCATACCAGCTATCTTTTATATATAATATGATTATCAAAACATTTAAAGAAAGGAAACCACCATGAATAAAGGTAAAGTAAAAAGAATCTTTGCAATTATTGGAATTGTTCTCATTGTTGCCCTGCCTATTGCTTCTATTTTAATTGCAATTTTCTCGAAAAATTTCGGACTCTTTATGGCAAGTATGTTTCTTGTAGTTATCATACCTATTATGATACACGTAGCCGTAACAATTTATAGACGTGTCCACCGCAAGGGTGAGGATGAGACCACCTCTAACAAAGAAGACTAGTTTACTCAGCTTCTTCTTTGATTTTTTTAAAATAGTCCTTGATCTTCTTTTCATATCCATTGTCAGAAAGATTATAAAAGACCCTGTCTTTGATTTCATCCGGTAAGTATTGCTGCTTTACATAATGGTTCTTGTAATCGTGGGCGTACTTGTAACCAATTCCATGGCCTAATTTAGCTGCTCCCTTATAATGAGAATCCAATAGATATGATGGAATCGAGGATGTTTCTTCATTTGACACAAGCTTCATAGCATCTTCTATTGCACATACCGCTGAATTACTCTTTGGTGCACTGGCAACATAGGCAACTGCCTGTGCTAGGATGATTTGTGATTCTGGCATACCTATCCTTTCAACTGCTGAAGCTGCTGATGTGGCCACTACTAAGGCCATTGGGTCAGCATTAGACACATCTTCTGCTGCACAAATCATAATTCTTCTAGCTATAAACTTAACATCTTCTCCAGCATAAAGCATCCTTGCAAGATAATATATTGCTGCATCTGGATCAGATCCTCTCATACTTTTTATAAATGCAGAAATAGTATCGTAATGATTATCACCATCTTTGTCGTATCTTATAGCCCTCTTCTGAATACATTCTGCCGCCACTTCCAATGTTATGTGAATAAGTCCATCCTCTGACCTAGTGGTTGTTAATATACCCAGTTCTATGGCATTTAAAGCCGCCCTAGCATCGCCGTTAGCCATGTTAGCAAGGAAGTCTCTTGCCTCATCATCTATAACTGCCTTATAAACACCCATACCCTTTTCCAGGTCTGTTACTGCTCTTTCTATAAGTATTTTAATGTCTTCCTTTTCAAGTGGCTTTAACTGAAAGACATTAGACCTTGATATAAGAGCAGAATTCACCTCAAAATAAGGATTTTCAGTGGTTGCACCTATTAGGACAATAGTCCCATCCTCTACATAAGGAAGGAGGTAATCCTGTTGAGCTTTATTGAATCTGTGAATCTCATCTATAAAGAGAATCGTCTTCCTACCATACATACCCAAATTGTCTTTAGCTTCAGCAACCGCTTCCTGCATGTGCTTTTTTCCAGAAGAAGTGGCATTAATTTGCTTGAAAATCGAACTAGTTGTATTAGCTATTACTCTTGCAATAGTTGTCTTACCTGTTCCAGGAGGTCCATAGAATATAACTGAACTTAGCTTATCTGCTTGAATAGCACGGTAAAGCAGCTTATCCTTGCCAATAATATGCTTCTGACCTACAACTTCATCTAAAGTTTCTGGCCGCATACGGGAGGCTAAAGGAGCCTCCTTTTCCATTGTATCGTCTCTCATGTAATCAAATAAATCCATGAAACCACCTTTCTTTAATTCCTACAGATTTCTTAATAAGTGTATTATACTATTCTTCTTGGCAAATGTGAATAGACTGTTTTTATTCCCAACGTTGCAGTGTTTCTGCCTTCTTGCTATAATTGTTTTAATAAGAAGCATACAAAGACATGGAGGTTAGAATATATATGAATAAACCAGCAGCTTATAAGACTATATTCCAAGGTGGAACTGGGGAATATATTATGAAAAAATCAAAATTTATTGCTACAGTAGAACCTGTCCAAACAGAAGAAGATGCAGTTAGGATTATAGAAGATATTAAGAAAAAGTACTGGGATGCCCGGCACAACTGCTATGCCTATATAATAGGGAACAAAAACCCCCTTATGCGTTTCTCTGATGATGGGGAACCCAGCCAAACTGCGGGAAAACCTATGCTTGACGTATTATCATCCCAAGAACTTTATAATATTCTTGTGGTAGTTACCCGTTACTTTGGAGGAACCTTATTAGGCACTGGGGGGCTTGTAAAATCTTATCAAACAGCAACTATAGAAGGTCTTAATAATAGCAAAATCATTTGCAAGGAACCTGGTATTCGCATAGAATTAACAACAGATTATAACTCTATTGGTAAAGTCCAACATCTAATTGGGCAGAATTCAATTCCTGTTATCAAATCTGAGTTTACTGACATTGTTACCATGGAACTTATGATAGCTCAAGATAATATGGCAGATTTCAAAAGCAAAGTAACAGATCTTACCCGAGGTCTTGCAAAATTTAATAAAATAAAAGAGACATACTTTGCTATTATTGATAACAAAGTACATCTCTTTTGACACAATTGACACACATATAATTCAAGTTCCTTCTGATTATGAATAGCTTCCCTCACCTATTAAATCATCCAGTATTCCAATCATTGATATTGGAGTTACAGTATTTCGGAACAATTGATTAATAATTGCTACAACCCTGTCTTTAGAGAATGAAATCCCAAGAACCTCCTCCGATTCAGTCACACCGTCTACATGCTTGTTGATTCCAATCCCGTAATATGCTTTTGATTGGTCTTCTTCGGTGCAACATTCAGTTAGATAATAATCTAACTTGATTCTTCTTTCATCCTCTAGTGTAAGCTCATTGCAAAATAATATCTTTGCATTCTTCATTTTTAATACCCCCTATTAAATATGAATTAATTGATAATAACTGACAATAATTATTATACACTTAAAACTGGTATTATTAAAGGTAAAAGTAACGCAATATGATGTGCAGTTCTTTATATTTCGACACATGGCCCTGTTTCACCTACTTACCTGTTCAATTCAACAAATTTCCATATTAATATTATATTTTTGTTAATAACTTGTTAATAGACTTGTAAGGATAAATTAATGACCACTGGTCGGATTATGTGGTTATAATTAGATATGATATCTTTTACTTTATTTCACTGACCTAATTTGTTATAATACTATTTATAGGTTCAGTTTGGAGGTAATTATGGACTTTAGTAAAAAAGGATTACAAGATAAACA
>CAZPWO010000068.1:0-11177 GCA_964590525.1 uncultured Herbinix sp.
AATAACCTGGGAGCGGGTGGGGGAACACAGGCAGAACAAACTGCTGCAATAATGACTCGCTTTGAAAAAGAATTAGAAGCAAATCCTGCTGATTTGGTATTAGTAGTAGGTGATGTTACCTCTACTATGGCTTGTGCTATAACTGCACAAAAGTTGCACACAAAGGTGGCGCATGTGGAAGGTGGTATCCGTTCTGGTGATTGGACGATGCCTGAGGAGATAAATAGATTGGTGACAGATAGTATTACCAACTATTTCTTTACAACTTCGGAGCTAGCAAATGAGAATTTGAGAAAGAGTGGTGTGAAAGAAGAACAGATATACTTTGTGGGCAACACAATGATAGATACGCTTTTTAAACAACGTCCTAATTTTAAAAAACCTCCTGTATGGGATGAGTTGAGATTGAAAGAGAAAGAATATATTGTGATGACTTTGCACAGACCTGCTAATGTGGATGAAGGTGCTAAGCTACAAGAGCTTATGAGTGAAATTGTAAATCATACACAAGATGTACCTTTAGTGTTTCCAGTTCACCCAAGAACAGCAAAAATAATAAAGGAGTTAGGTGTAATGCATCCACGACTACACATGATTGAGCCACTAAGCTATCTAGAGTTCAATTATTTGGTAGAAAGAGCAAAAGCAGTTGTTACAGACTCTGGTGGTATCACCGAAGAGGCATCAATGATGAATGTGCCTTGCATGACCCTGCGTGACAATACTGAAAGACCTGAAACAATTATACTAGGAACTAATGAACTGCTAGGAACTGACCCCAAAGCTATACAGCCTGCTATGGAGAAACTATTTGCTGGTAATTGGAAAGAGGGGCAGGAGATACCTATGTGGGATGGGAAGACAGCCGAAAGAATTGTAGAGGTATTATTGAGAGTATAATTCACTCCGCTGAGTATAAATTAAAACATAAAAAGTTATAAAAAATGAATGAGGTTGTTTTTGTTGTGAATTCTATAAAACAGGCAAGATGCATAAGGAGGATTGAAGATTTTATAAAAAATGGGTATACTGTTTATGTGTATGGTTTTGATAGGAGTGATGATAAAAGGAAACTCCCTAATCTAGATGTAGTTATTTTAGGAAAAATAAAGAATAGAGGAAATTATTTAAATAGATTTTTGTTTATTAGAGAAGAAATCAAAGAAAAAGTCATTAAAAAGCATGATAAGAGAAAAACTATTTTCTATCTATTTAATTTTGATGTAGCACTTGCATTTTTATCTGTAACTGGGTTTGGAGGAGTTAAATATATTTATGAAGTTTCAGATTTGACAGAGCTTACAATTTCTAACAAAATAATAAGGAGAACATTAGTTTATTTGAATAAAAAGATTATGATAAATGCTTTTGAAAATGTTTTTACATCTGAAGGTTTTTCTGATTATTATTTTAAAAAACAAGATACAGTAGGAAATATTACATTGTTGCAAAACAAATTGAGTCAAAAGTGTTTAGAACTCCCTTTTCCACAATCAAGGGATGTTGATATTAAAAAGATAAAAATAGGTTTTACAGGTGTAATTAGATTTGAAACAATATATAACTTCACTAAAGTAATAGCAGATAACTTTCTGAATATAGAGATGCATTTTTTTGGAATAATAAGTGAAAAAGATCCCTTCTCTATAAAAATTAGAGATTTAATAGAAAATAGAAACAATATCTTCTTTCATGGACCATTTAATAATCCTGATGACTTTCCTGAGATTTATTCCCAAATTGATATGGTTTTAGCATTATATACACCATCTTTAGGAGTGAAATTTGCTGAGCCAAATAAATTGTTTGAAGCTATTTTTTATGAAAAACCAATTATTGTAAGTGAGAGTACTTTTTTAGGAGAAAAGGTTGAAAAGCTTGATGTAGGTTTTGTAGTAAATGGAATAAATCAAAATGAGATTAGAAGTTTTTTAAATACTTTAACTGTTGAGTTGATTGAGAAAAAGTCTAAATCTTGTAAAGAGATCTCTAAAAAGGAATCTATAGATGACCCATCAATCTTTTTTGATAAAATAAAAAAACAATAACTATGATTAAAATTGTAGGAGATATACTTTTTTCAGATGGTTCTTTTGATATAGGGTATGGTGTTGGATCTTTAATAGAAAAAAACTACGACCCTTTTAAAAACATATATAGAAAAGAAAGTGACTTCTGGATTGGAAATTTTGAATGTGTATGTTCCAATACTTCAAATCAAAAAGGAGTTTATAGAAGACAATTTAGAATCGAACCCAAAAGCTTGTCAAATATCAAACATCTTGATATGTATGGTGTTGCAAATAATCATGTTATGCAACATGGAGATGAAGCATACAGAGAGATGCTAAAGTATTTTGATGATAATAAGATTAAATATGTTGGCAGCAAAATTAATAAAAGTAAGACATTTGAACATCAAGACAAGAAAGTTGGAGTAATATCTTTCAGCCAAAGGCCTGAGATTTTTTCTGTAAATCCATTATATTGGTCTTTACCTGAATATAAGGAATTAGAATCAGAAATAAATAAATTGTCTTTATGTGATTTTAAAATAGCGTATATTCATTGGGGAAACGAATTTATAAATTATCCGTATATTGATCAGAGACAATTTGCTCATTGGTTAGTTGATTCGGGTATTGATTTAATAATAGGTATGCATCCACATATATTACAAGGGTTTGAAATATATAAAGAGAAATATATTTTCTACTCACTAGGAAATTTCGTTTTTAATATGCCATGGGACCCTTTAAAATATTCAGCAATCGTAAATGTAGATTTTAATAATGAAAAAGCAGAAGTATCATATGACTATGTTGAGTTAATTAATTATTTTCCAGTAGTTGTAAATGAAAAAGATATTCCTAAAGAGTTTAGATTTGCTTATCTTAATAAATTGTTTAATGATAAAAATATTGAAAATGAAAAATATTTTGCAGAAATATTTGCAGAAAGGAAAAAATATCGCAAAGCTAATTATATTGATATCGCTTCAAATCTATATAAGATGAATATCATAGATACATACAGTATGTTAAGTGATTTTGTAAAACGAAGATTAAACATAAAATAATAAGTAATCAAAGCATGCATATAAAACATAATAAATACACAAAAGTTATCTTATTCCCATTTATTTATTTTGCGGAATTATATGGATATTATTTCCCTAAGTCTTATATGAAAATAAGATATTTTGCCAGGTTTGGAAAAATTATTAATTTGAGAAATCCTCAAAATCTTAACGAAAAAATTCAATGGTTATTATTTAACACTAATACATCAAAATGGTCTCGCCTTGCTGATAAATATGCGGTACGAGATTATGTTAGTGAATGTGGTTTAGAAGATAATTTGCTCCAATTATATGGAAAGTGGAATAATGCTAATGATATTGACTTTGAACTTCTACCTAAATCTTTTGTATTAAAAACAAATCATGGTTGTGGTACTATTATTATTGTAAATGATAAAAGTAAAATAGATGAAAAGAGTATTAGAAAAAAAATGAATAAATGGTTGAATTCAAAAAGAGATATGGGATCTGAGATACATTATAAAAATATAGAACCATGTATAATTGCAGAAGAGTTATTGCCAATAGAAGATGGAGTATCTTCAATAACAGATTACAAAATTTGGTGCTTTAATGGAAAACCACATAACTTTTTAATTACATCAAATAGATTTAAGGGAGGGGTTCATTTAGGATGTTATGATTTGCAATGGAATTATCAACCTAATAATCTAATCATAACAAAATCACATCCACAAGAAAACAAGCCATTCAAAAAACCAGATAATCTTGATGAGATTTTAAAGGTAGCTGAAAAACTTGCTGGTAATTTCCCTCAGGTTAGAGTTGATCTATACAATATAAAAGGAGAAATATATTTTGGAGAAATGACATTTACTTCTAAAGGTGGTTTGATGAATTATTATACACCGGAGTTTTTATTAGAAATGGGTAATCAAATCAAGTTATAACATTTTATTGATAATGTTCTTATTTCTTGTAAAATATGAAGTTATTATATGAGTAAAGAGAAAACATTATTTTAATGCTTAATCAAAATGAACAAGTCATATTTTAATATTTTAAATATAGAAGATAAACAGAAATGTTTAAATGAGATAGATTCTCTTTCAATGTTTAGAATAAAAAAAGAAAAACCAACTCAAATAAGGCATGGCATGAATCAAAATGAAATTGCTGAAGTTATTTCCGACAAACTCATTGATTATATTAAAGCCAAATTTGATGAAGTAGATATAAAAAAGAGAGAGCGTAGCATTAGGGATTAAAAATTGAATTGTTAAACTGCAAGCAATCAAATAAAATAAAATGACAAGACCAAATGTATCAATACTTGTAGGATCTGGATTTTCTGTGCCAGAGGGAGTCGCTTCAGTAAGGGATTTAAATAAGCGACTTTGCAAAATTAAAGAGGATGAGATATTAATTCACTCGGACTTAACTGCAATATTTCTTAATGGACAAGTTGACCATAATAGAGACATGAAGAGAGATGAGAGGCTCTTTGTAGAAGAATTCTTGGAGTTTTATAATGATAAAGTGCTAAAGCCACAAGAGATGTTTCATTACGAAACATTCTATGATTATTATTCTGGATATCTAACGAAAGAAGAGAATAAAGAAGAAATAGATAGTTTTTGCAATTCGTTTAATGTAAAATATGGGGATACTTTGTTGTTCGAAAAAGCACCATATAATAGAGTTGATGATTTTAACTCTACATTTAATCAGCTTTTAGCTTCCCTCCTTCATAATAAAAAATATTTTGAGGAAAAGATTTTGACTCAGTACCCATTATATGATTCTTTTATACGTTTTCTAAAAGAGGTGCTTAAAACCAGTGATATTAAATTTCATACGCTAAATCACGATCTCTTTTTTGATTGGCTTGGTAGTTCGCATGTGGATTTACAAGAACACTATGCTGATGGGTTTGAATTAGATAATTCACCTTACTATGGCTCTGTACTGAAGAAGGTTGAAGATGTAACAGGTGATGGACACGTGAATTATAAAAACCATAAGGTTCAGTTAGAGATTTTTGCTAATAAATACGATAAACCACTATCTCTTTTTAAATTACATGGAAGTATATTCAACGTAATTTTGCATTTACATGATTTAAATCAAACATTACGTGTTAAGAAGAAGTATGGAGTTGGTGGTTTTTGTAAAGTAACTGTAAGTCCTGAAACTGGAGAAAAAGATTATAAAACATTATTAGATGATATATCTCCAGATTTTCTAAGTGGAACAACTAATAAAATAAGATATTATACAAGGGATTCATATTATGTAAATCTATTAGAGCACTTTGAAAATAATTTAAGTTCGTCTGACCTACTATATGTTATTGGTTATGGATTTCAAGATACAGGTATCAATGAATATCTTGAAACTAATTTTTTATCGAAAGGTAAAAAAATGATTGTGATTGATCCATATAAACCCAAAACCTACCTTATAGATAAGTATAATGCTATTTTCATAAACAAGGGTATAACGGAAGTTTCGAGTGAAGAGTTGCTAAGCCATTTTCACGAAGTTGTTATTCCTTAAGGTTTTGTACTACTATGAAATTCTTTTTTCGTTAATATGAAACACATCCTATACATCCACCAATACTTCAAATTTCCTGACGAGGGAGGCGGTACACGCTCATACGACTTATCAACAAAGTTTGTGGAAGCGGGACATAAAGTAATTGTACTTTCAGCTACATCAGATCCTAAATACAAAAATATAAAACTGTGGAATATAGTTTATCGTGACGGGGTTGAAATACATTACGTATATATGCCATACAACAATAGCATGAGCTATTTACAGCGCATGTGGGTGTTTTTTAAATTTCTATGGTTGACAAGCTTTAAGGCTTTGGCTATAAAAGCTGACTTGGTGTTGGCTACTTCCACTCCTCTAACTATTGGCATACCAGCATTAGTAAAAAAATGGTTTGGGCGTACACCGTTTATTTTTGAGGTGCGCGATGTGTGGCCAGAAGCAGTAATAGCTATTGGCGCAATTAAAAGAAAGTGGATGCAAAAGATGTTGTATTGGCTAGAGGAAGTGATATACAAGAATGCAAGTGCTATCGTGCCATTGTCGGTAGATATGCAAAAGTCTATTGTAAACCGATATCCACGATTTAGAAAAAAAGCTGATGTGGTAATTGAAAATATATCTGAGATAAATCGCTTCCAAAATGATGTGATGCCTATTGACTTGAAAGATAAAATAGGAGTAGAGCCTCGCTTTGCTATGCTGTATGCAGGCACATTTGGACGTGTGAATGGTATAGACTATGTGGTGGAATTGGCAAAGAAGACGATTGATATAGATGCAGGATTGGTTTATATACTTATAGGTAGTGGAGTGATGAAAGAAGATGTTAAACAACAAGCAAAAGAGGCTGGTTTATTGAACAGGAATATATTTATCTTAGATTCTATACCTAAAAATGAATTGTCTGGATGGTATAAAGCCATATCGATGGGTTCGTCATTTGTAGCCGATATCGAAGAGCTGTGGGCAAACTCGGCGAATAAGTTTTTTGATGCCTTAGCTGCTGCAAAGCCTGTATTGATTAATCATGAAGGGTGGCAAGCTGAGACAATCAGGGATAAAAATATTGGTTTTGTTTTGCCTGTTGATGTAAACGAAAAAGCTGCCATTGATTTTGTTGAATACACAAAAAATGGTTCTTTGTACAAGGAGCAATGTAGAAATGCTTTGCAACTTGCAAAGGAAGAGTATTCATTGGAGGTGGCTGTAGAGAGGTATGAGGGTATATTGAGTAAGATAAAAGATGAAAAATAAAGAATAGTGTATATCACATTGTAAAATGTCAATCCGCTTCATAGATTTCTTTATAAATATAAAATAGATTTTTTGAAAGTGTTTGAAAACTATAAGAACTACCTATTGTGATAATATGTTAATATCCATCAGGTAAAAACAACTCTCTATAGGTCATTTAAAAGAAATGATTAACTTTGATTTTAGAACCTAATTTATGATCTACGGCTTTAAAATAGCTAACATGAGAAAGAAAAAGACATCTTCAAAGATAAAGGTAAGACTTAGAGCGAATAAATTAGAGCGTAAAAGAAGAAGAAGCAATCGTAAGAAACGAGATCTTAATATTCTAAGGAGTGTTAGGGTTAAATATCCTAGTGAAGAGAAAAATTCAAATCAAAGATATTATAAGCCCCCTTCAAAAGTTGTAGTTTCAGCACTTCCTTCTTTTTCTTTGTTAGAAAATACAAACAATGTATTGTTGTTTATTAAAAGCATAGATAAAATTAAAAAACAGAGAAAGTTCAAGATTATTGAATTTGATATTTCTCAAGTAAATATAATTGATATTGGTGCTGTAGGATTGATGTTATCAAAAATAAATGAACTTTCGAAGTTAAATATTAAAGTAATTGGAAATCTGCCTGAAGATTCAGTGTGCAATGAGCTAATATATAATTCTGGTTTTCTTAATCATATGAGAGATCTAAAAGGCAGAAGTTTTAAATTGCGTCAAGAGAATAGTAATCTAATGGTAAATAGAGGATTTGATAAGACTAGCAATGCTTTAATAGGTTCTGTAGTTAGAAAATCTGTAGGACATCTTACTGGAATTGAAAGTAGTTATAGGCCTTTATATAGCATTATTCAAGAAATGTGCGCAAACTCGGTTGAACATGCTAATATACAAAATAAAAATTGGTTGTTTTCAGTTTGGTACAAAAACGAAGATGAAGTTTGCTTCACAATGACTGATATTGGAAGTGGTGTGCTAAAAACAATTAACAGAAAATTCTCTCAAATTATTAAAGAATCTATGCTGATAGATAATGTTCAAATTTTAAATAGAGCCTTTGATAAAAAATATCAGTCTATAACTGGAGATATAAATCGCAATAAAGGATTACCTAAAATAAAAAATGCCGCAGTAAATAACTATATAAAGAATTTGAAAGTAATAACAAATGATGTAATATTAGATTTTTCAAGTGAAACGAACTCAAAAGAAATTAAGCAAAATTTTAATGGAACTTTTTACTATTGGGAACTAGATAAAAAATGTATAGAAAAATGGAAAAGCAGAAATTAATTGTTGATGTATCAGACTATTCAATTAGTCCTGGTCCCAGATATTGTAATCAAGGAGATGACTCAGGTGAAGACTTTTATCATAAAATACTAAATGCCAAATTTGCTCAAGCTTTTAAAGCTCATAAGGTTCTTGTTTTAAATCTTGACGGTCCTGACGGATATGCATCATCTTTTCTTGATGAAGCGATTGGTAATTTAGTTTATGATTTTGGAAAGAAAACTGTAATGGAATATATGGAAATTATATCAAACGAAGAGCCTGAATGGATAGATATGATTGAAGAGGAGACTTATAACCAATGGGAAGATAGAAGAATAAATCGAAATGCTCCTTGCAAAACTTCAAGTCATCCTGCTTGGAATAAATTTAATTCTAACACCCAAGAAATTGAATTAGATGTATGGGTAAAGTCAAAATAATATTAAGCCTTCTCACTGTTTCTGATTGGATAAGTATTATCAATATTTTGGTTACTGCTGCAATAGGTTTTTGGATTGCGCGAGTTATTCAAAACAATCTTACTAAAGAAAGATTTGAAAAAGAACATTTTATTGGTGAGGTAAAAGATATAAGAGACCTATACAAACAATTTATTAATAAATTATATTGTGGTAAAAAAAGTTCGAAAGATATCAAAGAATGGTTTAAGATAATGTCAAACAAAATTAAAACATTAGAGGAACCTTTGGAATGTAGATTTAAGATTAATAACTCAACTCTTAGTTCAAAACATTCTGAAATTCAACAAAGTGTTACTATAATGGATGAATTTAATGAATGCTATAAAAGTAAAAGTGTTATTTTTAAAGATTCATCCAAAAATGAAATGCTTAAGTTGCATAATGATTTCTCTAGTGCAATTACGGATCGAATTATTGACATTAATAGTGCTAAGAAAAAAAAACCTTTACTCAAAAGATTTAAGAAGTGATTTTCTTATTTAATTACATATGTTCTTAACCGCTATTTTAATCTCAAGTAAACTTGTCAGTAATAAGTGGTGCAATGGGCTTACCCAGCATTGTTACAAATATAAACGGCTGCAATGAAATAATAGAAAAGGGTACGAATGGTATTATTATTCCTCCCAAAGATGTAATAGCTTTAAAAGATGCAATGCAAGAATTGATAGAAAATAAAGATTTGTACCTACACTTAAAAAACAATGCCCGAGAGATGATAACATCGAGGTATGAGCAGAGGGTGGTGTGGGAGGCGTTGTTGGAGGAGTATAGGAGGTTGACAAATTATGTATAATGCGGGTAATAATTAAAATCAGACAACCATCAATCTATATTGTTTATCAGTGTTAAATCATTCAATAGGGTGTGTCATCAGTGAGCTAAAATAATTAGAAAACTATAAAAACAAACTTTACCAAAATATGCCTACCATCAAATTAGAACTAATATCCACCATCAAAAAATTGCGCAACAAAGAATTTATGCAATTATATTTGCAGATAATGGAATTGACAGAGCAATATGTAATCACCACAAAAGATGAATTTATACAACGAATATATGAAAACATGCAAAAGGAGGTGAAGCGTGTTAAGCTATTGGAAAGTGGAGCTGAATGCCCCATCCGAAACAGTGCGAAAGAAGAACGCAGTACTACAGGATATAAAAAGATCAATTCGATTCATAAAGGGTATGTTGCAAAGCTATCAGTTATCACCCTCAAACGACTATAGAGCGAGTTCTAAATATGCTTATCGGAAACTGGAGAGCTTGTTTGATGTGAAAAGAGTGGCATCTATTGAAGCAACAATGACAACGGTAAGAGAAATTAGACAAACAATTGTGAGTGACACAACGCTTGTCAATGCGCTAGAGGAGTTAGATTTATTGAGCAGAGTGGAAGTCTTATATAAACAAGAAGAGGAGTTTAAGCAACTTGTGGTACAGGGAAATATTGAAAGCGTGATCGCACCAGTTATCAATAAAGCAGCTATACGCAAAGATGCTGGTAGAACATTGAAATTATTATTTGATGCTATTGCAATGAACCACGCTTTGGATAAAGATGAAGTGTGGATGGAGATGGCGGAGGAAGTGAAATTAATTGTTAATGCTTAATTGTCAATGATTAACGAAATGCGTTTAACCGCAAAGAGCGCAAAGAAGGCGAAAAATACGCAGAGTCCCTTTTAGAGAGTTGGAGGTGGCACTGTAGAGACGTCGATTTATCGCGTCTCGGTGAAAATCCATTCGATATCATTAACTGTTTATTATTCGTTCAAATGTTCACTTATGACTACTGATAATTATTTATCTGTGTAAATCTGCTCAATCAGCGTATTGCAAAGCATCAGCGTGCTATTAAAATCAAGTGATAACAAAAAATGTATAAATCTATATTCAAACCTTTATTAGACTTTCTTGTAGCCTTAATAGGCCTATTAGTGCTGTCTCCCATCTTCCTCTTAGTAATGCTAGGCCTTGCCATTGCCAACAACGGCAAACCCTTCTTCTTCCAAAAACGCCCAGGCAAGAACGAAAAGATATTCAGCATTATCAAATTCAAAACAATGAATGATAAGAAAGATGCACAAGGCAATCTTCTATCAGATGCTGACCGTTTGACACCAATAGGAGCTTTTGTAAGAAAAACATCGTTGGACGAGATACCACAACTAATAAATGTGTTGAAAGGTGATATGAGCATGATAGGACCAAGGCCACTATTGATACAATACTTGCCACTTTACAGCAACCAACAAAAAAGAAGACATGAAGTGCGTCCAGGTATTACAGGATGGGCACAAGTAAACGGCAGAAATGCTATTAGCTGGAAGCAAAAGTTTGAATATGATGTGTGGTATGTGGATAATATCTCGATGGTGCTGGATTTGAAGATTGGGTTGATGACAATTTTGAAGATATTTAAACGTGAAGGGATAAGTTCGGATACGAGTGCAACAATGGAGGCATTTAAAGGGAATTAAACTGATAATAGTAAAATAAATAATTATGAAACCTCCATGATTCTCCCCACACCCATGATCATGAAAATGTAGTT
>CAZPWO010000069.1:0-11176 GCA_964590525.1 uncultured Herbinix sp.
GATACAGAATGCTTTGCTTTCTTAGCAGGACATGAGTCTTTTGCAGCAGCAGAAGGTGCAATCGGTATTGCTATGTCAGCTAACAAGGTAAGAAAGAAACCTTTAAGAGTTATCTTAAATGGATTAGGTAAAGACGCAGCACAAATTATTTCCCGTATAAATGGTTTTACTTATGTGGAAACAGAATACGATTTCGCTACTGGTAAGCTTAAGGAAGTATTCCGTAAGTCTTATTCAGAAGGTCCAAGAGCAGAAGTGAATTGCTATGGTGGTAATGATGTTAGTGAGGGTGTTGCAATTATGCATAAAGAAAAAGTTGACGTTTCTATCACAGGTAACTCAACTAACCCTACAAGATATCAACATCCAGTAGCAGGTACTTATAAGAAAGAATGTATAGAGCAAGGGAAGAGATTCTTCTCAGTTGCATCTGGTGGTGGAACAGGAAGAACTCTTCACCCAGATAACATGGCAGCAGGTCCTGCATCCTATGGTATGACTGATACAATGGGTAGAATGCACTCAGATGCACAGTTTGCAGGTTCATCATCAGTTCCAGCTCACGTGGAAATGATGGGCTTAATAGGCATGGGTAACAACCCAATGGTTGGAGCCACTGTGGCTGTAGCAGTTGCTATTCAAGAAGCTGCTGAAGCAGGGAAGTTCTAAGAAAACTAAAGTATATAACAGAAGATTAAACATAAATCATCGGGCTAGGATATAAATTCCTAGCCCTTATTTTATTCTTCTTATTTTGCCTCTCCTTCATTAACGATGTCTTGCAATATATCCATTAAATCGTAAATGGTATCAATTTGGGCATCACGTTCTAATATTATATTCTTTAGTTCTATTGGCAGGGATTCAAACCTGTCTTTTACGGCTGGAGCAACATGAGACATGCCATTACCTCCTTTATTAATATATAAGAATAGTATCTTCAAAGGGTAAGTATATAATTCTGATTTTGAACAAATGATTGTTAATGGAAAATCCTCAAAATACTTGTGAACCTTATCATTGTATTATATAATGCATTGTATGACATTCTTGATAGGAGGACAGAAAAATGGAGTTAAAAAAATACAGTTTGTTATTTATAATTGGCATTATATTTCTGGCAATTGACATTAGGGTCCCTGTTGGCCAGCCTTATCCGGAGATGAGCTTTGAAGAAGAACTGGGGAAAGAGTTGCAAATTAATACGATAGATAACTTTATAGGAGAGCGGCCAACCGTAGATGTGGTGTCTGACATATTAGGTTTTCTCTTAATATTTTTAGCTTGTATTTTAATGATTAGGACTAATAAAAAGTTTATTGCACCCTTGCTATTGGTGCCAGTGGCCATTGTACTTTTGATTGCCATACCACAATTTCCTTATCACTACGAGATGAGGGATTTATACCTTAAAACTATTGGTTATAATTTTCTATTAATGATTATTGAAATACTAATAGAGTTTCTTGTAATTAGGCAAATCCTTGATATGGCTAAGAGTGTTCAAAACGAGTGGTATACTAACGAAATGCTCTTATTTTGGATTTTCGCTATGATAAACAAAGGGTTTTTAACTTTAATACAGTTTTTCTTTGGAAGACATATTTTCTATACTATATTAGCAGTTGTAGTGATAATAGCAACGATTGTCTATATGAATAGGTTATATGCGGTTCTAAAAAATTATTTTATACAAGAAGAAGAAAAACAAATTAAATCATAAAAAGGAGTGGAAGATGAAAAAAAACAAGGGTATTATTATAGCATTAATTGCTTTAGTTCTTGTAATTATTGCAGTAGTAATCCGTTATAATTTTTCTGATGAAGAAGCAAACTTATTAGAAGAGGCAGACCGCGGTCAGGAGGAAGGTTTGGATGAATCAGAAGATATAGCCGTTATAGAATTAGAAGATATTCTTCTTACTGAACCAGCACTTAACAATGAACAAGATATGGCCTTATTTAAGGCAAGTAATTTATCGGAATATGATTTTGA
The DNA here is from genome assembly GCA_964590525.1 of uncultured Herbinix sp. Taxonomy (GTDB): domain Bacteria; phylum Bacillota; class Clostridia; order Lachnospirales; family Lachnospiraceae; genus Mobilitalea. Next base: position 1,997 of record CAZPWO010000069.1, read on the forward strand.
TGGGATGGTTTATATAGAGTCATATGAAAATGATGAAATATCTGAGACAAAAGAACATACTATTTTAATTAAAGCGGGACAAGAGGATGAACAAATAAGACTGCCAGGAAAAAAAGGAGACATAATTAGTATGAATGACAAAGAAGGAAAAACATATATGGAGCCTTATGAACTAGGTTCTAGGGAATGGGTAGCTACATGGGCAAGTGCTCAACAAGGTTTAAACTCAAGTCAAGGGGAATACCCTCCTGCACCAGGATTGGCAAATAACACATTTAGACAGATAGTACGGATCTCAGTTGGAGGAGACCAATTGCGCTTTAAGTTCTCTAATGAATATGGAAATACTCCATTGGAATTAAATTCGGTACATATTTCTAGGCCTTATGATATGGGAGCCTCAGTAATATTTCCTAAGCTTGATACAATTGTTACATTTAATGGTGGCGAGGAAAGTGTATCTATAGCACCTGGACAAGTGGTAACATCGGATTTAATTGATTATAATGCAGGGGATTTGGAGAGAATTGCAATCTCAACACATTTTTCTTCTGTACCTGATATTGTAACTAGTCATACTGGAGCAAGGACAACATCATTTTTAAAGGAAGGCAACCATGTATCAGAGATAGGTCTAAATGATGCAGTTGAAAGAGAACATTGGTACTTCATTACAGGAATTGATGTTTTAGCAAGTCCAAAACACAAAGCTATAGCTTGTTTAGGAGATTCAACTACGGATGGTAGGGGAGTTAGGACTAACTTTGACGATAGGTGGACAGATATATTAGCTGAAAGGCTTGTAGCGAATGAAAGTACAAAACATGTTTCTGTATTAAATCAAGGAATTGGCGGCAATTCAATATTTGGTGGCCTTGGTCCAGCGGCATATAAACGTTTTGACCGAGATGTACTTGAACAAGAGGGTGTTGCTTACGCAATCGTATTTGAAGGAATTAATGACATTGGCTATGCTAGTTCACCTTCACTGGTTGACAGTATAATAGAAAAATATATAGAATTTGCAGAAAAAGCACATGAACAAGGGCTTAAGATATACGGAGCTACAATAACTCCATTTCAGGGATTTGATAGTTACTATACTGAAGAGCATGGAGAGATGAGAGAACAGATTAGGCAAGACATCAATGCATGGATAAGAGATAATGACTACTTTGATGGGGTAATTGATTTTGATGAAGCGCTTAGAGATAAAGATAATCCAAGTTTTCTTGCAAGAGAATATAGTAGTGATGGTTTACATCCTAATGTTCCGGGTTATCAGAAGATGGGTGAAATCATAGATTTGTCTCTGTTTGAAGATTAAAAAAAATTGGTATAATAATATTATATATAAGAAAACACCACTTTTAATTTAAAGTGGTGTTTTCTATAAGAGTTTAATTTTCAAATTATTAAATATTTAAAAAAATAAAGCACTTTATGTTCTTAACTATTCACGTACAGACTTCTTTCTTAATACAAGAGCTCCACCTAGTGTAATAATCATTAGTCCTACTAATAGGATAGCATAGCTTGTTTCACCTGTTTGTGGAGATGCGTCAGCTACCACATCATCTGCTACGTCATCTGCTACATCTTCAGCAGGAGCTGCTTCTCCGCCTTTAGTAATGGTAAGAGAGTCAACAGTTAAATTGTCAAGTTTTTCGCCCCAAGCAAAAGCTTTGATTGCAAATTCAGTTGAGTCACCTGTAGCTGTAAGTGTGAATGTCTTGTCAAAGTCACCACTGGTAAATCCTTGTTCTGACATTTGATAAATCTCAGAATTAGTGGTTTCGTTAACGTCAATAAGCCACATTCTGAAGTCTCCATCAGAGGAACCTTTAACATTAACAGTTACTGTTTCACCAGCTAAAACTGGCTCATCTTCTGGAAGATAGAAAGAAATAAGTTCTGTTTCAATAGCAGTTACAGTACCGTCGTCATTTGCCTTAATAGTTGTACCATAAGCAACCATTGCAGATCCACGTCCAAGATTGTCCCCGCTAACGTCAATCTCAGTTGATGCTAATGCAGTTAATCCAAAACTAAGAACTAAAGCAAGTGTTAAAACTAGTGATAATACCTTTTTCATTTTAAAACCTCCTGAATTATATAGTTTTTAATATGTATTACATATTTATTATAGCTTTTTCTTGAAATGTTGTCAATCAGAACCTTTTATAATTTGTGTAAAGTTGTTGTTAAATCAAAGAAAGTTGACTATAATATAGTTAATATATATAAAAAACATGACTTAAGTATTCAAAGTATAAGATAGGAAAAATCGATTGATATTGGAAGGGATGAATATGGAATATAAGAGAAAAAATAAAATGTTTAATCATAGCATTCAATTTGACAATAAGGTAGATGTTATAATACCGGTGTATCATCCTGATGAAAAATTTGACCAGTTATTAATTAAATTGATGAAACAAACTGTTATGCCTAACAAAATAATTATATTACAGACCATTGATGGGAAGAGTTCAGAACTTGATCTAGGAGGATTGCCAGATATTAAACCGGAGATTAGTATAGAGATTATTCCGATTAATAAGGAAGATTTTGATCACGGAGGGACTAGGAGACAGGGGGCTTTTTTATCTGATTCAGATATTATGCTTTTTATGACTCAGGATGCAGTGCCAGTTGATAACTTCTTGATTGAACAATTAATTCTTCCTTTTAGAGATCCTAAAGTGGGAGCATCATATGCCAGACAGTTAGCTAATAAAGATGCTGATGTTTTGGAGAAAATGACCAGAATTTTTAATTATCCTAGTAAAAGCAAGGTTAAATCATCAAAGGATATGAAAAAGTTGGGGATAAAAACTTTCTTCTGCTCCAATGTATGTGCTGCTTATCGTAAGGAATCTTATGACAAGATGGGGGGCTTTGTTAAAAAAACAATTTTTAATGAGGATATGATTATGACATATGCATTAATACAATCAGGATACAAGGTTGCATATGTTGCAGATGCAGTGGTTATTCACTCCCATGATTATTCTTACTTGCAGCAATTAAGAAGGAATTTTGACCTTGGGGTATCTCATAGGCAGTATAAAGAAATTTTCTCCAGTATCAAATCCGAATCAGAGGGAATTAAGATGATTTTCAGACTTGTGGATTCTTTAATTAATAGGAAGGAGTATCTTAAGATACCTGATTTGATTATAAATTCCGGATTAAAGTTTGTAGGTTATAAACTGGGATATTATTATCATCTTTTACCTAAAGAACTTGTGCTTTTATTAAGTATGAATAAATCCTATTGGAAAGAGGAGAATTCAAAATATGAATAAAGTGTCCATAGTCATGACAACATATAATGGAGAAAGCTATATCAAAGAACAGATTGAGTCAATTTTGTCATCTGATTATAAGGAGTTTGATATTAATATATACGATGATGGCTCAAGTGATGGAACAGTATCTATATTGAAGGAGTATGAAAAAAAATATCCTAAAAAGATATATGTTAAGCAGAATGTAAAGAACCTAGGTGTTACTAGGAACTTTCTTGAAGGTATATGTAATACAAGAGCTGATTACATTATGCTATGTGATCAAGATGATGTATGGAAGTCAGACAAGATTGCCCTATCCTTAAGAAAAATAGAGGTCATGGAAGAGTCTTCAGCTGAGAAATTACCCATGGCTGTTTTTACGGATGCAACTGTAGTTAATAAGGATTTGGATGTAATTAACGACTCCTTTTTTAAATCCAGTAGATTAGATCCTTATAAAACAGATCTTGCTCATTTACTAATGGAAAACAAACTAATAGGTTGTACTGTGATGATTAATTCTTCCTTAAGAGACTTTCTAAAAAGCACAAGTCTACCTAAAAATGCTCGTTTTCATGATTGGTGGATTGGGCTTATTGCTTCATCTATGGGTCAAGTGGAGTACCTAGATATTCCCACACTTTTATATCGCCAACATGAGGATAATGTGGTAGGCAATATAAGTTTTTTGTCTTATATAAAGGATAGAGTTACTTCTATATACAAGCAAAAAGATGCCCTGTTAGCTTCTCAAAAGCAGGCTAGGGAGTTTTATATATTATATAAAGACATGTTAGGAGATAAAGAAAGGAGGACTATTAGAACATTTGCCAGACTAAATGAATTAGATTTTATAAGTAGAAGAGTGGAACTTTTTCGTTACGGTTTTTGGAAAACGGGTTTGATAAGAAAGCTGGGCGTTTTTTTAATCATATGATGTTACTTTAAAACTTTACTTGACAAAAGCGTTGGATATTGTTAAACTGTTAAAAATATCAATATATGTTATGTCCAGCAGTAACCCCATTACAGAGTTCTGTGGTGTGGTTTTTTTAATCAAAAGCTTATTTTGATGGGCTGAAATGTGTACATAATCTATATCTATATCTACATCTAGGTATGGATCTGAATGTAGATATAGATGCAGATGGAAGGAGCATGCTATGAAAAGGATGGTATTATCAATTCTAGTGGATAACACATCTGGTGTTTTAAGTCGTGTAGCCGGATTGTTCAGTAGAAGGGGTTATAATATTGATAGTCTAACTGTAGGTGAGACAGAGGATCCAGTAATCTCTAGAATGACAGTTCAAGTAACTGGTGATGATCAGATATTAGAGCAAATCACTAAGCAACTTCAGAAGCTGCAAGAGGTAATAGAGGTTTATGAATTAGAGCCAGGAGAATCTGTTACTAGGGAATTAATACTTGTGAAAGTTGAAGCTAAAGATAAGGATCGTCAATCTGTTATATCTGTTGCTAATATTTTTCGTGCTAAAATAGTAGATGTTTCTCTGGAATCTTTAATGATTGAACTTACAGGTAATAATGAGAAGATTGATGCATTTATCAATTTATTAGAACAATATACTATTAAGGAGCTGGTAAGGACAGGAATAACTGGACTTTCAAGAGGCTCTGGAGATATTGCAGATATATAGATAAATAAGGAGGATTTAGAAAATGGCAAAAGTTTTTTATCAACAGGACTGTGATCTATCACTATTAGAGGGAAAGGTAGTTGCAGTTATAGGATATGGTAGTCAAGGACATGCACACGCATTGAATCTTAAGGATTCGGGGATTAATGTTATTGTTGGCCTATATGAAGGAAGTGCTTCATGGGCTAAAGCTGAGGCGGCTGGATTTGAAGTGTATACATCAGAAGAGGCAGCTAAGAAAGCTGATATAATAATGATCTTAATTAATGATGAGACACAAGCAAAGCTTTATAAGGAATCAATTGAGCCAAACTTAGAAGAGGGCAATGCCTTAATGTTTGCTCATGGTTTTTCTGTACATTTTGGACAGATTGTGCCACCAAAGAATGTAGACGTTTTAATGATAGCACCTAAGGGACCTGGACATACTGTAAGAAGCGAGTATCAACTAGGTAAGGGTGTTCCTAGCCTAATAGCTGTTGAGCAGGATGCAAGTGGTAAAGCTTTTGATTTGGGCTTAGCTTACGCATTAGGAATTGGTGGAGCAAGAGCAGGAGTTCTAGAAACAACATTTAGAGAAGAAACTGAAACTGACCTATTTGGTGAGCAAGCAGTTCTTTGCGGTGGTGTTACTGAACTTATGAAAACAGGTTTTGAGGTTTTAGTAGAAGCGGGTTATCAGCCAGAAAGTGCTTACTTTGAGTGTATTCATGAGATGAAGTTAATTGTTGACCTGATTTATGAGAGTGGTTTTGCAGGAATGCGCTATTCTATATCTAATACAGCAGAGTATGGTGATTATGTAACAGGTCCAAGGATTATTACTGAGGATACTAAGAATGCCATGAGAAAAGTTCTTACAGAAATTCAAGATGGAACTTTTGCGAAAAACTGGTTGTTAGAAAACCAGGTTGGTTCTCCGCAATTCAAAGCTATGAGAGCCAATGGAGCAGAACATCAACTAGAAGAAGTTGGAGCTGATCTTCGTAATATGATGAGTTGGACTAAAGAAAACAAACTAATAGACAACTAATAATTGAAAGCTAAAACTAATAAAAAAATTTAATCAAAAATCAGGGTAGAAATTATAATAATTTCTACCCTGATTTTTTGTTATAATAGAACAATCACAATCTATTTAACAATTTTGTAATAATATCGTAAAGACTATTAAAGGAATCTAGCATTAAATAATAGTATGAACAGACTGCTTAAGGGGAGGATAGTTTATAGGATTATTAAGTTGTAACTCCTTTGTAATGCATGATTTGTAAGGCTTTGATAGGTTCAAAAATAAAGTTTATTTCTTTTAACAATATAAAATAATTCGTTTTTTTCTCAAGTAAACCCTAACAAATGGATAAAACATTGTAATAATTGTGTTACAAACCAGTTAATAACTCTTGAACCCCTTAGGCTATCATGTTAATCTATATATGCAGCAGGAAACAACAAGATAAGACAACAAGGAGGATAATAAAATGAAAAAACATATATTAGGAACCATATGTACACTTGCTTTATCCCTATTTACTGCTCTTGGTGCAAATCAGAATTCCTCAGAAGCCATAAACGAAATTAATGGATACAATTCAAATATAGAAACAGAAACTACAGAAGTAGAAGATACAGTTAATAATTTAAATGAGGAAGTTGATATCAAGAAAGATAAAGTAGAAGAAAAAGAAACTCCAGAAGATAAATCACAGGATAAGCATACTGATAAGAATAATATAGATGATACCCAAGAGGAAGACAAAAAGAATACACAGGTGACCCCTACAGAAAAACCGGGATTGCCTTTAGTGCAAAAACCAGCTAAAGAAGAAACCCAAAAAGAAGAGAAGGAAGAAAATATACAGGTAATTCCCACTGAAAAAACGGACCTGCCTTCAGTCCAAGAATCAGTTAAGGAAGAAAGCAAAAAAGATGAGTCTGTAGATAGTTCTAACAATATTAATGATATATTAGACCTGTTCAAGTCAAAGGGTGGAAAAACATTTGTTTATAAAGATGTTGATTTATCTCAGTGCGAAACAACAGAAGATATAGTAGATAAATTACAGGATAGCGGATATTATAATGGTAAGAAAGACAATGCAAACAATATGACATCCTTAGAAGAAATCCTTAATCAATTACAGAATGGTAATGGACAAAAGATAGTTGAAGATAATAATAACAATAAAGCAGAAACAAAAGCTCCAGAAGCCAAAGCACCAGAAACAAAAGCTCCAGAAGTCAAAGCACCTGTAAATGAAAACAATGGTAGCTATGCTAATGATACTTTAGCAAGATATGCTGATGAGGTACTTCAGTTAGTTAATCAAGAGAGAGCTAAAGCGGGATTATCATCTCTTACAAGTGAAAGATCCTTAACAGCAGCTGCTAATGTACGTGCTAAAGAATCACGTCAATCCTTCTCTCATACAAGACCAAATGGAACATCTTTCTCAACAGCACTAAAAGAGCATGGAGTATCCTATAGAACATCAGGAGAAAACATTGCTTATGGTCAAAGAAGTCCTGAAGAAGTAGTAAATGGATGGATGAACTCACCTGGTCATAGGGCAAACATTCTAAATGCTAGCTTTAACAAGATAGGAATTGGAGTTTATCAGCAAAACGGAACAATCTATTGGTCACAGTTGTTCACTAACTAAAATATAATAGCATGGAAATTTAATACAAATAGATAAGAGAAAATTTGAGACTTATATTTAAAAGTCTCAAATTTTTTTGTTTTTTATGGTGGAAATATTCCTTATATGCTATACTAAAATCATAAGAGATAGAATTATATACAGGAGGTTTTCTTATGAATAAAATTAGAATTGCTATAACAGGTTATGGAAACCTTGGAAAAAGTGCAGAAGCAGGAATTGGTCAAAATCCTGATATGGAACTAGTAGGAATTTTTACAAGGCGTAACCCTGATAGTATAAAGTTACAAACAAAAGGTGTTAAGGCTTATCATATAGATGATGCAAAGAATATGACAGATGAGATTGATGTTATGATTCTTTGTGGTGGAAGTAAAAGCGACTTACCAGAACAGGGCCCACAGATGGCTTCACTTTTTAATACCGTAGATGCATACGATACCCATGCTCAGATACCAGAGTATTTTGCAAAGATGGACAAGATATCTAAATCATCCAATAAAGTTTCTGTAATAGCCAGTGGATGGGACCCAGGTATGTTCTCAATTAACCGTTTGTATGGAGAAGTTATCTTACCAGAAGGCAAAGGATATACTTTCTGGGGGGAAGGGGTTAGTCAAGGCCATTCCGATGCAGTCCGCAGGGTTGATGGTGTTCTTGATGGAAGGCAATATACTATTCCCGTGGAAGAGGCAATAACTAGGGTTAGAAATGGTGAAGAACCTGAGCTTAGTAATAGTGAAAAACATCTTAGGAAATGTTATGTAGTTGCCGAGGAAGGCGGGGATTTAAGCCGCATTGAAGAAGAAATAAAGACCATGCCAGATTATTTTGCAGATTATAATACAGTGGTACATTTTATATCCCAGGAAGAATTGGATAAAAATCATGCTGGTATATCCCACGGTGGATTTGTAATCCATAGTGGAACCACTGGTGCAAACAATGAGAACAAACAACTTACGGAATATAGTATAAAACTTGGGTCTAATTCAGACTTTACCGCTAATGTCTTATTAGCTTATGGAAGGGCAGCTTATAGATTGTCCCAGGAAGGGGTATATGGAGCAAAGACTGTATTAGATATTGCACCAGCATATCTTTCAATGAATTCGGTAGATGAGTTGAGGGCAAGGTTGTTGTAGTTTATAGGCTATCAAGGAGGTAATATTATGTCAGAAATCAATCCAGTATCAAGTCTAGATATGAAAAATCAATATATTGTAAGTAGAGAGAATAATAAAGTTGCAGAAAAGGATTCATTTGAAAAACATATGAAAGAGACAACTAAAACTGTTAGCTTAGATGATATATTTCAGCGTGCAGCAAAAAAATATGATGTTCCAGTAAAATTATTAAAGGCTATAGGTAAAGCAGAATCCGGTTTTGATCCAGATGCAGTATCTAGAAGCGGGGCTCAAGGAGTTATGCAACTAATGCCAAAAACTGCGGAATCTTTAGGGGTTACAGACTCTTTTGACCCAGAGCAAAACATTATGGGCGGTTCAAAATACATATCAGACCTTCTAAAAAGATATGACGGGGATGTAAACTTAGCCC
>CAZPWO010000070.1:0-11149 GCA_964590525.1 uncultured Herbinix sp.
AAATCATTAGCTACTACAGTATCAACTGGTATTAACATTTTTACGCCTTTTTCTTCTGCTTTATCAAGCATTTCCTTAGCATAATCAAGATAATCTGCTTCAAGTAAGGAATCTCCTACTTCTTCACCTAAAGCTTTCATGAATGTGTAAGCCATTCCTCCACCAATGATTAAGCTATCAACTTTATCTAAAAGATTTTCAATAACGGAAATTTTGCTAGAAACTTTTGCTCCACCAAGGATTGCAACAAAAGGTCTTTCAGGATTATTTACTGCATTTCCAAGAAAATCAATTTCTTTTTGTATCAAATATCCAACTACTGCTGTATCAACATACTGGGCAACACCAACATTGGAGCAATGTGCTCTATGAGCAGTACCAAAAGCATCGTTGACAAATACATCACATAAGGAAGCTAGTTCTTTACTGAATTCTTCTCCATTTTTTGTCTCTTCCGCTCTATAACGAGTGTTTTCAAGAAGCACTACCTGGCCTTCTTTCATTGATGCAACTGCCGCCTTAGCATTTTCTCCTACAACATTATCATCCTTTGCAAATTTAACTTCTTGCCCTAGAAGCACTGTTAATCTTTCAACTACTGCTGCTAATGATAGCTCAGGCTTAGGCTCTCCCTTAGGTTTTCCCAAATGAGAACACAATATTACTTTTCCACCGTCATTTATTAATTTCTTAATTGTTGGTAAAGCTGATACAAGACGATTCTCGTCTGTAATCTTGCCATCTTGTAATGGCACATTAAAATCACATCTTACAAGAACTCTCTTGCCTTTTACATTAATATCATCTACTGATTTTTTATTGAGCATATTCATAATCCTTTCTAAGTCAACTTTTTATTATATTCTTAATTAAAATAAAAAAGGCCCGGCCCTGATAGACCGGACCCATTATGGATCAATTAATATACTTATGCTAATTCTGCAAGATACTTAATTGTTCTAACCATCTGGCATGTATATGACATCTCATTATCATACCAAGCAGTGATTTTAACTAAAGTTTTACCATTCTCTAAATCAGTAACCTTAGTTTGAGTTGCATCAAATAATGAACCATAAGTTATACCAATAATATCAGATGATACCAACTCATCTTCAGTATAACCATAGGAAGCGTCTGCTGCATCCTTCATTGCTTTATTAACATCTTCTGCTGATACTTTCCCATCAACAACTGCTACTAAGATAGTTGCTGAACCTGTAGCAACAGGAACTCTTTGTGCTGCTCCATCTAATTTACCTGTTAATTCAGGAACAACATTAGCGATTGCTTTAGCTGCACCTGTTGTGTTAGGTACAATGTTTACAGCTGCTGCTCTTGCTCTTCTAAGATCTCCCGCTTTATGAGGTCCATCAAGAGTCATCTGATCACCTGTATAAGCATGGATTGTCTCCATAAATCCTTTTTCAATAGGAGCTAACTTGTTTAGGTTGTCAACCATTGGCGCTAAACAGTTAGTTGTACAAGATGCTGCTGAAACAATTGTATCTTCTGACTTTAAAAGTTCTTCATTTACACCAAATACAACTGTTGGTAGGTCATTTCCTGCTGGAGCTGAAATAACTACTTTCTTTGCACCTGCATCAATATGAGCCTGTGATTTTTCTTTGGAAGTGAAGAAACCTGTACATTCTAGTACAACGTCTACCCCTAACTCACCCCAAGGTAAGTTTGATGGGTTTGGATCTTTATAAATCTTGATTTCTGTACCATCTACTACAATAGAGTTTTCCTTTGCTACTACTGTATCACCTTTTTCATATCTGCCTTGAGCTGAATCGTATTTTAATAAGTGTGCTAACATCTTAGCATCTGTCAAATCGTTAATTGCTACGATTTCGTATCCTTCTGCACCAAACATCTGTCTGAATGCTAGACGACCTATACGTCCGAAACCATTAATTGCTACTTTTACTGCCATGTTTAATTCCTCCTAATAGTTTATTATATATTTACTGTGTTAGATAAATATATCTTTTAAATAAATATAGTTACATATCAATATTATAACAAATATAACCCTAGTATCAACACAAATATTAAACTTATATGCTTGATATTTTTCCTCAAAGATAAGTTTACCTAATTTATGTTAAAATATCAAGGCTTTCTTGAAATATTCTATATTATTATGAGAATAATCAATTTTCCTTATTATACTTCAATATTTTTGTGCAATTTTTAGTTGATTAGGACTATTCTTCCACTTCATCTTTAACATAATTCACTATGTTAAAGGAATGGTCAGATATTCTCTCTATATTACTAATAGAATCAATAAAAACCACACTATTATCTGAAGTACATACACCCTGAGACAGACGATCTATATGACCCTTTCTCAGCTTTTCCATTAATTCATCTACTTCTTTTTCATAGTTTTTAACTTTATTTATATAACTTACATCCTTAGTCTTTCTTGCTATTAGGGCATTTTCAAGAGATTTAATTGCTGCTTTACACATCTTTTCTAAACCTTCATAAGCATCATCCGATAAAAGAACATCATTCTCAATCTTTTCTATGGCCAATTCTGCAAGATTCTCAGCATGATCACCAATTCTTTCTATATCATTAACCAAATAAAACATATTATTAACTTTCAGTCTCTGCCTTTCTGATAAAGAAAGATTACTAATTTTAATCAAATACTCTGTAATAATACTCTCTTGGGTATCCACGGTTTTTTCTTTCTCAATTACTTGCTTGGCCTTTTCAATATCTCCTTCAATTAAAGCATCCATAGCATCCTTAGTACTCTTTAGTACTACCTCTCCCATGTGTATGGCTTCATCCATTACAGTAGATATTGCAAAAGATGGGGATTCAAACAAACGATCATCTAGGTGACGTAAAGCCCCTTTTATATCTTTGTCTATGGAAATTAATTCTTCATCTTCTTTTTTGTCTTTGACTATAATGCCAGATATTTTAATAAGCCATTTTGAGAATGGTAACAACAATAAAGTGTTAGATATGTTGAATACTGTATGAAAAACTGATATTCCAACTCCAGAAATTCTCGTGTTTGCAAAGATAGGATTCATCCGGAATACAATATACATAACTATTCCAAAGACTATTGCACCAATTGTATTAAAAAGCAAGTGAATTACTGAAGCTCTCTTTGCAGTCTTATTAGTACCTACACTTGCTAGAATTGCTGTTATACAGGTTCCAATATTCTGACCAAGTGTTATATAAACCACAGCATTCCAATTTAGAGTCATACTCATTGCTAATGTTTGCAAAATTCCAACTGAAGCTGATGAACTTTGAATAAGTGCAGTTACCAGTGCACCTACCAAGATTCCAAGAAAGGGGCTTTTGCCAAATCTTGCAAATGCATCAACGAAAACTTGGGATTCTTGATATGGCTCAATTGCACCTGACATCACAGAAAGTCCCATAAACAAAAGACCAAATCCCATAACAATTTCACCAATGCTTTGTCTCTTTCTATTTTTGTTAGAAAATAATATGACAAATGCTGCAATTCCTACTAATAATGGGGCTAAAATTTCTGGTTTTAAAAAAGCACTCCACTCTCCCATAGAAACGATCCATGCTGTTACTGTGGTCCCTATATTGGCCCCCATAATCACGCCGACAGCTTGTCCTAAATTAATCATTCCTGCATTCACAAAGCCTACTACCATAACTGTTGTAGCTGATGAACTTTGAATAACTGCAGTTATTAGGGCTCCTACAATTACTGCCACAAATTTATTTCTAGTAAGATAGCCTAGTAAATGTTTTAACTTTCCCCCTGCAGATTTTTGTAAACCCTCACTCATGATATGCATTCCATATAGGAACATTCCCAATCCACCTACAAAACCAAAAATCGATTTAATAATGTTCATTACTATCCTCCATTGGTTATTAATTAAAAATATGTATTTTCTTTTTTCTCACCAAGTTCAATGATAACATTTTATTAAATTTAGGTAAATTGTTTTCGATAGATTTCTTAATTAAACAATGTATTTTGTTTATTTTCGTACAATTTGCTATTATTTCTCTTGATATTTTAGCATTGTTATATTGTTTTGTGCCTTGTTTTACAATATAAATCTAAATTAAGTGATTTGTTTTACATGATTTTTACAAGTACTTTCATCACATTTTGTGTTTTTTCTTTTTTACATAATTTAATACCGGTATGATCTATTATTTGTATAGACCATACCGGTATTATTACAGCAAAGCAAAAATATCATTATTAAAAATTTTCCATAAGTTTGTATTCCAATCTTATCTTGTCAGTTATTAATGCGATAAACTCTGAATTTGTTGGTTTTCCCTTGCCATTATTAACAGTATAACCAAAAAGCTCATCTATAGTATCCATCTTACCCCTACTCCAAGCCACTTCAATTGCATGACGAATGGCTCTTTCTACCCTGCTTGGGGTTGTGTTATGTTTCTTTGCTATTGAAGGATATAATAGTTTTGTTATAGAATTCAACATCTCATTATCTTTTACAGACATCATTATTGCATCTCTTAGATATTGATATCCTTTGATATGTGCTGGTACGCCAATTTCATGAATAATATTAGTAACATCTGATTCAAGATTTCTCTTCATATAATCCTTCTTGTTCTCATATGTACTTACCTTATGATTATCGATGAATTTTCCTTGGCCACTTCCTTTAATTTGCTTAATCCTTGATAAGACCATATCATTATCAAAGGGCTTCATTATATAGTAGTTTGCCCCCAGATTAAAAGCGCTTTCAGTCACTCCTTCTTGACCGATTGCGGTGATTACAATAAATGAAGGTGTTTTCTTATAAGCACTATCCCTTCTGATCTTCTCCATAACTCCAAGCCCGTCCAGCTTGGGCATAATCAAATCAAGTAATACTACATCTGGCTTCTTGTCCTTAATCATGTCTAAAGCATCTAGTCCATTTTCTGATTTCCCTACCACTTCAATATCTGCATCTTGTGTCAGTATATCTTCTAGCAGATTAACCATTCTCTCATTGTCGTCAACAATAGCTACATTAATTTTACTCATGTACTTTCCCTCCATCACTCTTTACATTTCCCCATTTATATGGTTTACAATTTGTTATCAAGATGTAGAATATATTTCTCAACTACACATTTTGTGGTATTATGATACAAAATCTAACTTTGATATTACTAAGTTTATTATATATCTATTTTGCTATAAATTGTAATATGCAATATTACCAAAAATACCCCTGCAAAATATGCTTAAAGTCACAAAGATTCTACATTATTATACACTATTACCAGTTTTGACCTAATATTCTACACCTTGATTAGCCTAATGCATGGTTTTTGTAAAACTTTACCATGTTTGGATTATAGCTATAATATTGCAAACAATCAATTGATTCTTATCGCACTGTTCGACAGCTAGATAATAGAATTTTCAAATGAAAACGTATATACCACTACATTTTGTGTAATTGCAAATTTTATGCAATAAATGTGTTGTTATTCAATTGATAAATTACTTGCTTTTCATAAAATAAAGTCGATATTTTTTTAAACAAAAGAATAGTTTATTCTAATTTATTTACCATGTTTTCAATAAATGTACCGTATCCTTTAGTTGAATCCTGTATAAATACATGGGTAACCGCACCTATTAGCTTATTATTTTGTATTATAGGGCTACCACTCATTCCTTGAACAATTCCCCCTGTTATTCCAAGCAATCTTTCATCGGTAATTTTAATAACAATTCCTTTACTATAATTACTATTATTTATATCTATGCTTTCTATCTTTATCTCAAATCTTTCAATTTCATTATCTAAAGTACATAGAATGTGGGCTGAACCCTTTTCAACTTCTTGTTTTAATCCAATCTCAAGAGGCTTGTCATAAAATAATTTCATAGCAGGATTTTCCACCTTACCAAATATACCTTGATTTGTGTTACTTTGAATCTCCCCTATCTTATATCTACTGTTCTGTCTTATCATTCCTATTAATTCCCCTGGCTCTCCTTCTTTCCCCTTGACTATTGACATAATGTTTGCTAAATATATGGAACCTTCTTTAATATCCATCAATACACCAGTATCAATATCAGTAATACCATGACCTAAAGCACCAAAATAACCATCATTGGAGATAAATGTTAAAGTTCCTATGCCTTGAGTATCATCTCGAATCCAAGCTCCAATTTTATAAGAACCATCAGCTGTTTTTATAGGTCTTACTTTGACTGTTATTTCTTCTTCATCTCTACGAACTCCAATAATAATATCTTCACCATTGGAGGATTGGAGTGTACTTACCAAGTCGTTTTTATCAGCAACCTTTTTCCCATTAATGGATGTTATATAGTCTCCTGATTTTAATCTACCGTCTATAGGCTCATAGTTTAAACCATCATAGCCAGTAATCCTTCCACTACCTAATACTAATATTCCATCAGTTTCTACGTAGATACCTATTGGATTTCCACATGGAATTAATTCTACATCCTCTATAATATCTAGTGATATGTTTTTAAATTTGAAAAGTCCAAATAGTTTTAAGCCAACAGTATACTTACCTGTTTGAGATGACTGAATGGTAAATGGTTTGTTGAAATCTATTTTTATCTGATTAGATGGTACCCTCATATCATTTACACTTATAACACCAAGATTCTCAGTCTCTATGTTGGCTTCAATTGGTATGTTAAAACTAAATTTTTCTTCACTCCCTACTAAAATTTTAATCTCATTGGGGATTTTTTTATTGATAAAATATAAAAATACGAATCCTATAATAAGAATATTAACCATAAAAAAACACATCAAAAATTTCTTGTATATTTTATTTTTTTTCATATTTCACCTCATGCCACAAATTTTATGCATACTTCCCTATTATAACTTTGCCCTTCAAAAAGAGGATATACAATAGTATTGTATATCCTCTAGTTTAGTATTCGCATTTTTCATATTTTTAAAGATTATATTTTTTTGAATCTTCTGCCAACCCTTTCATCTCTTTTGCGCTGTCAATAACTGTATCCGTAATAATGGCTCCACCTAATATTCTTGCTAATTCTTCTATGGATTCTTCTTCATTAAGCTTATTAATCATGGTTTTTGTTGTCTTTCCATCAGTCTCTTTTTCAATTATATAATGAGCATCTGCCATAGCAGCTATTTGGGCTAAGTGTGTAATACATATAACTTGATGATGTTTTGCTATAATAGCCAATTGTTCTGAAACCTTTTGTGCTGTTCTTCCACTAATTCCTGTATCTATCTCATCAAATATTAGGGTTTCAATATCGTCCTTATCTGCAAGAACAGATTTTATTCCCAACATAATTCTTGATAGCTCACCACCAGATGCAACCTGCCTTAAGGGTTTTAGTTTTTCTCCAGGATTAGTCGAAATAATAAATTCAGCTTCATCTATACCATTAGAAGAATAATTACTCTTTTTACTAAATGTCATATCAAACTTAACTTCTAAAAAGTTAAGAGATACTAAGGCATCCTTAATCTTCTTTGTTAATTCTTTAGCCTTATATTTTCTAATGTCAGAAAGTTTATCTGATATTTTCTTTAATCTTGACTCTGCTAGATTTAAATTTTTTTTAATCTTCTCTAAGTATGCATCATAATCTTGATAATTATGCAGTTTTTCTTCACACTCTTGACAATAAGCCATTATATCTTCAATGGAATTTCCATATTTTTGTTTTAAATGATTAACTAGATCCAGCCTCTTGGTAACTTCACTTAATTCTTCTTCATTGTTCTCTATTCTAGATATATAATCTGATAAATCCCTATTAAAATCGTTCAACATACTATCAATATCCATCCCTTGAGATAGGAGTTCTTTAACGGCATTATCATGGTCAGCAAATTTAGTCAATTGTCTAACTGCTCTACCTATTAAGTCCCCAGAAGCATTATCTTGGTATCCTGACATCCGATATACATTCTCCAAACCTTCTATAATATTACTGGCATTGGATAAGAACTTATATCTCTCCTCTAATTTCTGGTCCTCTCCCATAGCTAAGCTGGCGCTTTTAATTTCGCTGACTTCATATTCTAGAAAAGATATCTCCCTGTTTCGCTTGTCATCATCAATAGCTGCATTATCATATTCTTCTTTTATAGCCCGGTATTCCTTATAGGCCTTGTCTAAATCCTCCTTAAGGCTTCCAATCTCATCCTTAGCAAATCTATCTACAATCTCAAGATGTTTATCTATATGTAAGAGAGACTGATGTTCATGTTGCCCATGTATATCAATTAACATAGAGGCAATCTCCTTCACATTAGACAAAGTTACAGCCTCACCATTCATCCTATATATACTTGTGCTAGGCATAATCTTTCTGCTTATAATCACCTGACCATTCTCAGTAGTAAGCCCCATATCCCTTAATTTGTCTATAACATTCTTATCCTTTGTCTCAAATACCAATTCAATCAAAGCATATTCTGCTCCCCCTCTAAGAATATCTCTTGATACTTTAGAACCTAGGGCTGCATTAATAGAACCAATAATTATTGATTTACCTGCTCCTGTCTCACCAGTGAGAATATTCAAATGATTCTTAAATAAAACTTCCACTTCATCTATTATGACAAAGTTTTTTACATGAAGACTAACTAACAAGGAATATTACCTCCTATCTTTCGTATGTTGTAAACGTATGTTCTAATACGATTGTATCATAATGGAAAAACTAAATCAAATGTAATTTGAAAATTTGTCGAAAGTAAACTAAGGTTCTTTAATTATTTATTTATAATATACAAATATAAAAGCGCTGACCATAATAGCCATATATCTTTGGCATTACAGGGTCAGCACTTTCTACTTGATTTATAAAATTATATCATTAGATTCTTCTTACTGTCAGGTTACATCTTAAGCTTCGTCCATTTACCCTGGCAGTTATGGTTGTCTTACCAACTGCTCTAGACTCAATTACTACAGAATTGTTACCTTGCCTTCTAAGTACAGCAATTTCCGGATTATCAATTGTCCAAGTCACAGGACTTGTTGCCCCTTCAACAGTAAGCTGATAACTTCTTGAGTATTGTTCTAAGGTCACATTGGTAAAGTTCAGCCCCATTACAACCACTTCAATTGTTGCAAGTTTTGCAGAGTCAGTCATAACAGTTATAAGAGCCGTTCCTGTATTCCTTGCTGTAATCTTACCTGTCTTTCCATCTACTCTAGCAATAGCAGTATTATCTGAACTCCAGCTTAAATTATCAGTTGAATTAGCAGGATTAAGTGCAACCTGAATAAACTTTGTTTCACCAGGTACCATAGTAACTCTACGTTCCATAACTGTAATACTTGTTGCTGGAACACGGTTGTTCACTGTAACTACGCATATAGCACTCTTATTACTATTATCTTGGGCCCTGGCTGTAATAGTTACAGTACCAGCACTTACTCCAATAATATTGCCATCTTCAGTTACTATTGCAACATCCTCATCACTGGAAGAATAAAGTGGATTCCTATATGTGGCATTATTAGGAGTAACAGATGCCTTGATATTTCTAGTTTCACCAACATACATGGTCATAAAGCTTCTATCTAATGTAATCCTTGTTACTGGTCTTACTACTTCTATCTCACAATATGCCTCAACTTGACTACCATCCTTGCTTATTGCAGTTATGGTTACATCACCAACTCGGTGCCCCGTTACTCTACCTCTTTGATTTACACTGGCTATTCTAGTATTACTAGATACCCATCTTACATCCTGATTAGTTGCTGTTGGTGTAGTAACACTAGCAGTTAAAGTAACTGTCTTACCAACACCAAGCACATATTGCGAATGGCTAAGGGTCACTTCTGAAACAAATTCTCTTACTGTTACTACGCAGCTTTCTTTGTGTCCACCGTCTGCAGTGCTAGCAGTTATAATTGCTGTTCCACCTTTAATTCCAGTAACAATACCATCTCTCGTAACCGTAATTACATCTGTATTAGAACTTGTCCAGGTTACCGCCAATTCTGAGGCATTACTAGGATTTACAGACGCTTTCATCTCGAAGCTTTCTTTCACATAAATTGTCTTGTCCAAATAATTTAATATAAGTCCTTCTACAGGCTGAGTAACATTTACTGTGACAAATGCAGTTCCACCAGTCTCAGTCTTTGCATATACAATTGCACTACCAGTATTTCTTCCTTCAACTACACCCTCATCATTAACCACTGCAATATTAGTGTCACTGGATTCCCAGCTTAGATTGGTATCCGTACTATTTGCTGGAGTGAAGCTAGGTCTAAGCCTGTATGTTTCACCTGTATCAAGGTCTAATTGACTAACATTAAATGATACTCCACTGGGAACTTGCCTAACATTAATTGTAGAGTATACAGAATGTCCTCCTTCTAAAGTACGAAGAATAACCACTGCTGTTCCAACTCCCCTTGCAGAAACCCTACCAGAAGCGTCCACAGTAACAACACTTGTGTCAGTTGACTCCCATGTTACTCCGTTTTTACTTGCATTTACAGGAAGTACAACATAAGTCAACCTTGAGCTTTGGCCAACATACATAGTCTTAGTTCTTTCATCCAGGGCCACTGAAGCCACAGGAATCTCTATATTAATATTACAAATAGCAGTTTCATTAGGGTTATCCTTAGAGCTTGCAATAATGGAAACTGACCCCGGGCTTACTAAAGTTACTAGGCCATTATCATCTACCCTGGCTTTACTTGTATCTGTGGAGGTCCACTTTATAGTTTTATTATTTGCATTTTCCGGATATACACTAGCCCTTAGTTGCATACTTCTCTGGGATAAGTTAAGAGTAACATTAGTCTCAGATAAGCTTATCCTTGTAACAGGTTGTTCTACTGTTACATGGGAGTAACCAACTACTACATTATCTTGATTTATTGCTGATATTACTACATTTCCACCTCTTTTAGCTTGTATGGTGGCCGTAAATCCCATGGACTCCACAATTTCAACTATGGAATCATTGGAAGATTTCCACTCCAGCTTAACACCAGTTAGATTACTTGGAGTTATACTGGCATGTAAGGTTTTATATCCACCGATTGGCAATGTTAATGTAGAAGGGTCAATAGTTATTCTAGATACTGATTGCTGAATAGTAATCTC
>CAZPWO010000071.1:0-11026 GCA_964590525.1 uncultured Herbinix sp.
TAAAACCATGCACTTCTATACTTTTTAAATACATGTAATGTCCCCCATTAAGTTTTCTGTCGTCTTGTACTAATTATTTCTTTGTAATTTATTAACAGCTTGACTTGCAGCTTCTTGTTCAGCAGTCTTTTTTGTTCTTCCTTTTCCAAGGCCTATTTCTTTATTATCTAGATAGACAGCTATGGTAAATGTTTTGCTGTGATCTGGCCCCTCTTCCGAAATAAGTTTATATTTTACTTTTTGCTTCTTGTTTTTGTCTTGAACAATTTCCTGTAAGATAGTCTTGCTATCGAAAAAGAGATTTTTATCCTCCAAGTCATTAAGGAGAAATTTCACGATAAACTCTTTTGCATTAGAAAAACCACCGTCCAGATAGATCGCACCAATAATTGCTTCTAGAGCGTCAGATAAAATAGACTCTCTTTCACGGCCACCAGTAGCGTCTTCACCTTTACCAAGAAATAAAAATTGACCGATCTTTAAATCTTTGGCACAAACAGATAAGCTAGATTCACAAACAATACTAGCACGAAGTTTGGTAAGTTTACCTTCTGGGAAATCCTTGTATTTATTAAATACAAACCCGCTGGTCACAAGTTCCAAAACAGAATCCCCTAAGAACTCTAATCTTTCATTACTTTTATATCTGGAAGAATCCATCTCATTTGCATAAGAGCTATGGGTTAGGGCTTGATAAAGGATATTAGGGTCTTTGAACTTATACCCTATCTTTTCTTCCAAAGCAATTTTCACTTCTGACTTATTAATTTCTTTCAAACTATACTTAACCTCCTTTGTAAAATATGACCAACTTAAGAATGCAACTAGCTAGTCGCATTCTTAAGTTGGTCTATTGCTTGCCCTACTGTGGATATCTTTTCTGCATCCTCATTGGAGATTTCAATATCAAATACATCTTCAATCTCCATAATAATTTGGAACAAATCTAAAGAATCAGCTCCAAGATCATCAATAAATTTTGTATCTAAAGTAATATCATCTTCATCTACATTTAATACATCAACTATTATCTTTTTAACTTTCTCGATTTCCATAATTATTCATCCTCCTTTTAATTATTCTTCATTATTTATCATGTTCTTTTCAATTTTATCATTAATCTTTTTCTCTGTAAATGTTACACATTGTAATATAGCATTACTTATTTGACTGGCTTCTGAATCTCCGTGGGTTATTACAACTAATCCTTTTAAACCCAATAATGGTGCACCCCCGTATTTTGAATAGTCAAAAGCTTTTAATGTTTCTTTTAGTGCAGGTTTACTAAGTAGGGCTCCAATCTTACTTCTTCTAGTAGACATTAGGCCATTTTTAATCATTTCTATTATTGCAGATCCTACTCCTTCGTATAGCTTAAGAATTACATTACCAACAAAAGCATCACATACAATTACATCAGCAGCTCCCATTGGAATATCCCTTGCTTCTATACTTCCAATAAAATTAATATCAGAAGATTCTTGTAGCAGTGGAAATGTTTCTTTTACTAAAGCATTACCCTTTTCCTCTTCTGCTCCTATATTAACAATAGCAACCCTAGGATTTTTAATACCAAGAATGTTCTCCATGTATATAGAGCCCATTTTAGCAAATTGAACTAATTGAGAGGGCTTTGCATCAACATTAGCACCACAATCAGCTATTAACACTTGCCCATTCATGGTTGGTATAATCGGCGTTAGTGGTGGTCTTTCAACTCCTTTAATTCTACCTACAATCAATTGCCCCCCTGCTAATATAGCACCTGTACTTCCAGCAGACACAAAGGCATCAGCTTCACCCTTCTTAAGAAGATTTGAACCTATAACAATAGAGGACTTTTTCTTACTTCTAATTGCCATAACAGGAGAATCATTATTAGTTATCACTTCTTCTGCATCAACAATCTGGATTTGCTGCTTTTGGTACTCATATTTAGCCAGCTCTTTACTAAGAATATCCTTAGGACCTACTAATAAAACTTTAATCTCGCTTCTGTCTTTAACAGCAAGGACAGCCCCTTTAACAATTTCAACAGGTGCCTTATCACCACCCATTGCATCAACTGCCACTCTAATTGACTTTTCCATAATCCCTCCTATCTATATATATAGCATCCTTTTACTAAAAATAGTTGCTGACATTATTTACAAACATAAACATTATAATAAACAATATACTTGATATAATAAAAAAAATCAACTATAAATTTAGGACCAGATACCAGAAGAAGTATTAAAATCATGGCAGCTGATCCTTTTAATTTATTATTTATAAATTTTTATAGAAAAATGATTTTAAATTTTGAAAACCAATCTGTTGGTATTGAATTATCTGTTCAGTACTACCTACAAATAATATACCATCTTTCTTTAAGCTTTCATGAAATTTACTGTAAATTTCGTGTTTTGCAGTATCGGTAAAGTATATTAAAACATTTCGGCAAACTACAAGTTCCATGTTTTTAGGGTAGGGATCTCTTAAAAGATCATGTTGCCTAAAGTCTACACGGCTTTTTATATAATCAGATATACGATATGTCTTATCACCGATTTTTTCAAAATGTTTATCCTTGAATTCCTCTGGTAAAGACTTAAGGCTTTTTTCGTTATACAAACCTAGCTTTGCCTTTTCAAGCACATTATTGTCTAAATCCGTGGCTAGAATCTTAATACGATTATTTGGAAGCATTTTATCTAATAGCATTGCAAGGGAATACGGTTCATCACCTGTAGAGCAAGCAGCACTCCAAATATTAATATTCTCACCAAACTTAGTAAACAATTCAGGAATAATCTGGTTTTCTAATATGTACCATTGGTCGGGATTCCGATAAAATTCCGACACATTAATAGTAATATAATCCAAAAAATTTTCTAAGACACTTTTATTGTTTTTGACTTCTTCAACGTATTGGGTGTAAGAATTAAATCCGCTTTTTCTAATTAATGATTCGATCCGCCTTTTCATCTGTCGTTCTTTATAAGAATCCAAATTAATCTTAGTTAAATCATAAATTGCTCCTTTGAAATCCTCATAATTGCCCACCAATTTTTTCTCCTTAAGATACATACTTATTAGTGTAAATTAAACTTCTTCATTTGCATCTGAATTACTACTGTCTAAATCATCAGCAACATCAGCAACATCAACATCTTCAATAATATCAACATCTTCAGTAACATCAACATCTTCATCTTGCTGATTTTCTAATTCCATAGCTTTAACGCTTAAACTAATTTTCTTTTCCTCTGTATTTAAGTCAACAATTTTACATGTTATCTCTTGTCCAACCTTTAATACATCTGATGGTTTTTCAACATGCTCTATTGAAATCTGTGATACATGAAGTAGGGCATCGATTCCAGGTTCTAGTTCAATAAAAGCACCAAAACTAGTCATTCGAGCTACCTTTCCAGTGATAATAGTTCCAACAGCATATTTTTCTTCTGCATCAATCCATGGATTTCTTTTATCAAATTTTAGACTAAGGGCAATTTTCTCACCATTAATATCTTTAATAAATGTCTCAACAGTATCTCCTACTGTGAACATTTTTCTTGGATTGTCAATTCTGCCCCAGGACATTTCTGAAATATGAAGAAGACCATCTGCACCACCAAGGTCAATAAATACACCAAAGTCAACAATGTTTTTAACAGTTCCTTCTACAGTCATTCCAACTTCTATTTCTTTAAATAATTCTTTCTTTAATATTGATCTTTCAGCCTGGATTAGCTTTTTACGATTTCCTATAATCCTTCTCTTTCTAGGATTATACTCTGTAATCACAAAATCAATAGTTTTTCCTTCGTACTGATTAAGATCTTTAACATAGGAATCAGAAATAAGACTAGCAGGTATAAATACCCTAGCCTCATCAACAATAACACTTAACCCACCTTTTAGAGCTTTGCTAACCACAGCAGTAAGAACTTCTTCGTTTTTGTATGCGTCCTCTAGCTTTCTCATTCCTCTTTCAGCGGCTAACCTCTTATAGGATAATGAAACTTGTCCATCACCATCGTTGAGTTTTAAGACTTTGGCTTCCATCTTATCACCAACGTTAACTTCTTGAGTTAAATCTACATTAGGAGTATTAGTATACTCGTAACTTGTTATTATACCATCAGATTTATATCCAAAATTCAAGATAATCTCATTTTCTTTAACAGCGAGAATTGTACCTTCTACAATATCACCGTTCCCTATCTTCACCACTTTCTCTTCCTCTAATAATTGTTCAAAACTTTTTTCCGCCATAACTGTAAAAACCTCCTTGATATTATTTTTGGAGCAGAGCTCCTGCGGTAATACCTACGTGAATTGTCATCAGTTTCTGTATATAGTAAGTATTTTCACCTTTTTTTCATTATTAATTAAATTGTTTTATATAACTATAACGGTTTTACATAAAACAAGTACATCATAACGCTTTTTCTAAAAAATTTCAACTAATAGCTGAAATTTAATGTGATTATATGTCGTGCCAGTGTTTTTAAGTCATAAACCAGTGCTAATCATCTTTTTTTTGCTTATAATATATCAATATTTTTTCAACCACTTCATCAATTGTCAGTTCAGAACTATCAATATATATGGCATCCTCAGCTTGCTTTAGAGGAGCAAATTCTCTATTCATGTCTTGATTATCTCTTTCTGAAATATCTTTTTCTATCACATCAAGATCTAAATTCACACCTTTTTCTTTTAGCTGTGTCCATCTTCTTTTAGCTCTTTCATTTATACTAGCAGTTAAATATATTTTAAGATTTGCATTTGGTAAGACATATGTTCCAATGTCTCTACCATCCATAACAACATTGGCTTCCTTAGCCAAATTCTGTTGTAATTCCACTAATTTATATCGAACCTTTTTGTAAACTGATATGGCACTAGCCATCTTACCAACTTCTTCAGTGCGAATCAAGTGATTAACATTCTCTCCATTAAGTAGAACAATTTGATTGGAGTCTTGGTATGCAATTGAAACCTTAACATCTTGACAAGCCTTTTCTATCTTTTCTTTTTGAGATGATTCTATTTGATTTTTAACAAAATATAAGGCTAGGGCACGATACATTGCCCCAGTATCAACATATATAAAAGCTAATTCATTAGCAGTTTTTTTTGCAATTGTACTTTTGCCAGCTCCAGCCGGCCCATCAATTGCTATACTGAAAAAACCCATATTTTCCTCCTACAGCTTAACTTATATTATTCCCAGCTAGAAAAGCGGTAGACCAAGCAATCTGTAAGTTGTAACCTCCTGTTAAAGCATCTAAATCAAGAACTTCACCAGAAAAATATATATTATTAATAAGCTTGGATTCCATGGTTGCTGGATTAATTTCTTTTACACTAATACCACCCTTTGTAATAACAGCTTGCTTATAATCACTTACCTTCATTATCTCAAGTGGTAAGTTTTTTATTAATCTGACTAGTTCAAGACGCTCCTTCTTAGTTATAGAGTTCACTTGTTTGTCAGGATAAATACAGCTTAGTCGAATGATAACATCAATTATCTTTTTTGGCAATAGCTTGTTTAGAGAATTTTTAAATTCCTTGTTTTTGATTTCATTAAAATCTCTAAGTATTCTTGCATCAAGCTGGTCCTCAGATAGGGCAGGCTTCAAGTCAATATATAGGAAAAGTTTATCAGTTTCGTTAAGATAAGTTGTTATATAACTACTTGCACTTAATATAATAGGTCCACTTACACCAAAATGTGTAAATAACATTTCTCCAAAATCCCTATAAATTTCTTTATCCTTTGCTTTAACTGTTACTGAAACATTTTTTAAACTTAAGCCCATAAGGTCTTTTACAAAGTCTTCTTCTACATGAATCGGAACAAGAGATGGGCTTAAATCTGTTACCCTGTGCCCTAGTTCTTTGGCAAATTTATAGCCATCACCTGTAGAGCCTGTTGCAGGATATGATAAACCACCTGTACATATTATAATTGCATCTGCTTCTAATTCATTACTTTCATTGCTTACTTGTATAGAATGAAAGTAATTGTTTTTCTGATTTATTCTTGTGACTACAGTGTTGTATCTTATGTTAACATTTAATCTTTTCAATTCATTAGATAATGCTAATATAAGATCAGAAGATTTGTCTGAGGAAGGGAAAACCCTATTACCCCTTTCAACTTTGACTGGAAGTCCAATGTCTTCAAAAAAGTCCATAACATCATAATTATTAAACTGTGAAAAACCACTGTATAAAAACTTGGCATTAGAAACCATGTTATCAAAAAAGCTGTTATAATCACAAGCATTAGTAAGATTACATCTACCCTTCCCTGTAATAAATAACTTTTTTCCAAGCTTTTCATTTTTCTCAAATATAGTTACCTTATGACCCCTACGGGCAGCGAATATTCCAGCCATCATACCTGAGGCCCCGCCACCAACTACAAAAACCTCACTCATTAAGCTACTCCTTAAATCAAAACTAGGTAATTGTGATAAATGAAATCATCAATTACCTAGTTAAATAATTAGTTTAATTAAATCTCAACTTATCGTTCCATATAAACTTCATCAATGTCAAATTCCATATGACCACTGGAATAAACATCGCCTTCTGCTCTATATATAATCTTATTATAATTATCTAGATTATCTAATAAACTTTGCGCAATAGCATTTAAAATTCCCAATTCTATTCCTGAACCAACATTGCTTAAGGGGGCTTTATCTGAATAAAAACTTACAATAATAGCATCTCCCTCGCTTGTAACATCTTCTATGCCAACTATAATTGAATTATCCGCCATGGATTCTACAACAGTTTCTAGAACAACTTCTGGTGTAATATTAATATCCTGGGAAACAAGTGCCGTTCGTGTTTCTAGATCTCCTTGTCCATTTACCACATATACCATTAGTTCTATATTACTGATTGGTTGTACAGTCTCATTAGTTGGTGCAGGTGATTGCACTTCGTTAGTTTTAGCCTTGTCTGATTCATCATCTTTATCCTCTGAAGTGCCTATATCATCACTATTGGTAATAGCAATATCATCCTTAATATTTTCTTCGATAAATTCATTGCCATTATCAGTATTCTCTTTATAGGCATTAATACGAAGTTTATCACATCCAACAAATGTAATGGTGAAAATGATTAATAGGATTGCTCTAAAAATAAGTCTTTTATTGTTCAGTTTCATAAACTTCCTCCTTTATTCAGAAACTCAAACTTCCTCATTAATAAAACAATACAATTAAATTATGTCATTTGTATGGTAACAATTAAAAGAAAACTGCTAATAATGAAGCCTATCCCAGAATTGTCTAATAATTTGTTAAAATTCGTCTCAATAAGTCTAAAGCATTAACAACACTTTGCTCTCTGACTTTTTGACGATTGCCTTTAAGCCTTAATTCTTTAACGAAAAGCTTACCTTTTACGTAACAGGCAATATATACTAATCCTACCGGCTTTTCCTTGCTTCCTCCTCCTGGCCCTGCAAGACCTGTAACCGCAAGTGCCGTATCTGAAGAAGTTTGTTTTGCTGCTCCTGCTGCCATCTCTTTAGCAGTTTCAGGACTTACTGCCCCATATGTTTCAATAGTAGTTTTCTTAACAGCAAGATATTTCATCTTAGCTTCATTAGAATAGGTAATAAATCCTTCTTTAAACACATTAGAAACACCGCAGACATTAATAATCCTACTAGACAATAGCCCACCTGTACAAGACTCCGCAGTAGTCAAGCTATAGTTTTTCTCCTTTAGTAATTTCACTACTACTTCTTCTAAGGTTTCATTCTCATCTGTAGTATAAATATTGTCATCAAATCTTTTTTTTAGTTCTATAAGAAGTGGTTCTATGAGAGCTTCTGCCTCGTCTTCACTCTCAGCAGCAGCTGTGATCCTAAAATGTAGCTCTCCCCCATGGGAATAAGGTGCAATAGTAGGATTGTCTTGCTTTTTAATAAGATCAATTATCATGGTTTCAGCCTTACTTTCACCAACACCACACAATTTAACCATTTTAGACAGAAAAACCTTGTCTTGTTTATCTTTTAGATAAGGAAAAATCTCATTATTAAACATAGGAATCATCTCTGATGGTGGTCCAGGAAGAAGTATAATGATTTTATTATCTTCTTCTACAATATAGCCAGGAGCCGTACCATTATTATTATCTACTACTGTAGAATCAGCTATTTTCATAGCTTGTTTCCAATTGTTTTCTGTAATTGTAGCTTTAATATTCTGATTTGTATATTTGCTCAAAAAATAATTAGAGATTTTCTCCTTACTGTCTTGATCCATAACTAGCTTTCTGCCAAATACTTTAGCCACAACTTCTTTTGTTATGTCATCTTGAGTTGGTCCAAGGCCACCAGTTATTATAAGCATGTCTGATCTTTTTAAGGCATTTTTAATTGCCTCAAATAACCTGTCTTGATTATCACCTACTACAGTTTGATAATACATAGATAATCCAAGTTCTGCGCATTTTATAGATAGATAATTAGCATTGCTATTGACTATATTGCCAAGAAGCAATTCGGTTCCCACACTAATAAGTTCAACTGTCATATAATAACACCCTTTGTTTTTAGTCTTGTTCATGTAAAACTTGTCTGTTTTTCCAAAGATAGTCCACTAAAGATATAATTGTTAAAGCTAAGGCTAAATAAATCATAAGCTGCTCTAAAATATTGATAATTGGATTGTTAATATTTATTATTAGCATAAGGCACATAATTATTTGTACATTAGTTTTAATCTTGCCCCACCAGCTTGCTGCAATCACAAGACCACTATCAGAGGCAATAAGTCTAAAGCCACTAATAATAAAATCTCTGCCAATTATTGCGATTACAACCCAGGAGGGTATTCTACTAAGTTCAACCAATGCAATAAGAGCGCTAGAAACCAATAACTTGTCTGCAAGGGGATCCATAAACTTACCAAAATTAGTTATTAAATTTTTCTTTCTGGCTAAGTAGCCATCCAAAGCATCAGACAATGCGGCTATTAAAAATATAGCTGCAGCGATATATTCTCCATAATTAATCTGGGGAACTAATAAAAACACTAGAAACAAAGGTATTATACATACTCTAAAAACAGTTATTTTGTTAGGCAAATTCATATTATATACTCCATTTCACCAAGGTAATAAAGTTTATGATTCAACAATTGTACCTATAAGGTCATAATTTTCTGCTTTTGTAATTTTTGCTGTAATTATATCACCAGACAATAATTCTCTATCTGAGCTGACAAATATATATCCATCTACAGAAGGAGCGTCCATATAGGTTCTTCCAATAAAGACCCCTTCCTCATGAGTAAGCTTGCCTTCTATTAATACATCTATTGTATTGGATATTAATTCTTCATTTTTTCTAAATGCAATCTCTTGTTGAAGTTGCATTATTTCATCTTGTCTTTTATTTTTTATATCTTCATGTATTTGTTCTTTTAATTCAGCCGCAGGGGTGTTTTCTTCTTTAGAGTATGTAAAAACTCCAAGTCTTTCAAATTCCATAGCCTTAACAAACTCCATAAGTTCAATATGGTCATCTTCACTTTCAGTGGGAAAACCTGTGATAAGGGTTGTCCGAAGAACAATATCAGGTATATTGGACCTTAAGTCTTTAATAATATTAACAAGATCCATCTTGCTGGTTTTCCGCCCCATAAGTTTCAAGATGCGATCTGAAGCATGTTGAATAGGTATATCAAGGTATTTGCATATTTTCGGCTCATTTTTAATAACCTGAATCAATTCAGGAGTAATTTCTTCAGGATAGGAATATAAGATGCGAATCCAACTGATTCCTTCAATCTTACATAATTCTTGTAAAAGTTCAGCTAATGCTTTTTTCTTATATAAATCAACTCCATAGACTGTTGTCTCCTGGGCAACTAATATAAGCTCTTTTACCCCTTGCTCAGCCAGTTGTCTTGCTTCTTCAAGTAATATATCCATAGGAACACTTCTGTAATCACCTCTTAACTGAGGTATTACACAGTATGTACAGTGTTTGTCACATCCTTCAGCAATTTTCAAATATGCATAATGGGTTCCAGAAGTTAAAATACGTTTTCCGCCTACTAATGGTAAACCATCTAAATCCCGAAAATATGATGGTTTTTTCCCTTCCATTACTTCAGTAATAACTTTATCAATCTCATTAAAACTAGAGGTACCGATTAAAGCATCCACTTCTGGTATCTCTTTCATAATCTCATCTTTATATCTTTCTGCTAGACAACCTGCCACAATTAAAACTTTTGCATTACCATGTTCTTTATACTGGGCCATCTCAAGTATAGTATCTACACTTTCCTGTTTGGCATCATGTATAAAACCACATGTATTTATAATAATAATATCAGCATTGCTTACATCCATAGTTATATAATATCCATTATTATGAAGTAATCCAAGCATTTTTTCACTATCAACTAGGTTTTTGTCACAACCTAATGAAACAAAATATATATTCATTCTTAAATGTCTCCTTTTCATAAGCTTATTATTACATATTAACATTTTTTTGTTGAAAAGAAAACTACAATTATTTTACTGAGTCTACACAATTAGACATTAGCATTGCAATTGTCATAGGTCCAACCCCACCAGGTACTGGAGTTATAGCACTAACGTGGCTAAGAACATCCTCATAATCCACGTCACCACAAAGTTTGCCTTCCTCATCTCTATTCATGCCCACGTCCACAATTACAGCCCCTTCTTTAATATATTCTTTATTAATGAATTTGGGACTTCCAAGAGCAGTAATTAAGATGTCTGCCCTTTTTGCAGTTTCCTTAAGATTTTTGGTTCTAGAATGACATACTGTTACTGTTGCATTTTCGCGTAACATTAACATAGCCATTGGTTTACCAACTATATTACTTCTACCTATTATAACACATTCTTTGCCTTCAATAGAAATATCATGACGTTTTAATAATTGAATAATCCCTGCAGGTGTGCAAGATATAAATCCTTTTTGTCCAATACTTAACTTTCCTACACT
>CAZPWO010000072.1:0-4552 GCA_964590525.1 uncultured Herbinix sp.
AATCTCAATCTTTTCCCATTCATATGTTGGGGATGAAAGCTCTATGGATTTACTGGATAATTGCCATGGCTTTTCTAGGTCAATTTCTGCCATATAAAGATTTGAAGTGCCTTTCTTCTGCGCCCAGATCACATAATGTTTTCCTTTATGTTCAAAGTAAGTCATATCTAAAGAAAAATCACTAAATGGATTATTGTCATCACTGGGCAAGCCAATAAATTTACCCATCTCTTCCCATTTATCATTGTAGGGGTCGTCTCCAGTACATCTTAGGGCCCTACAGTTGATATTCCATACATTATCTTCCTGGCCACTGCCTGCATATAAGACATACCATTTTCCATTAATATTATGGATTTCTGGTGCCCAGATAAATCTAAAACTTGTACTGCTATCCTTTTCATCCCATATGGTAATCTCTTTTGCTTCTCTTAAACCTTCTATTGTCTTAGACCTTCTTAATATTACCCTGTCATATCCTTCTGAGTCTTGTTCCCCTAACATAGGGTATGAACCGGTAAAATAATAATATCCATCATCACCTTTTACAATGTAAGGGTCTGCTCTTTGGGAAACTAGCATTTCTACTATTGGGGCTTTAAACATTTGCAACCCACCTCCTTGCTCCTTGTTTTTTTTCTAAAAAGTTCAAAAACATCATCCAGTCATATAAACTTAAATCATGGCGTATAGCTTAGCACCATGGGCTAATATCTTTTCCTCTATTAACTGATCATCTGCTTTTTTATTTTCACCGGTCCATAGTTCTTCCAGATTATATCCTTTAAATGTTTCCATCTTAAGCTCTTCTGGGCTCACTACAACATTACTCTCCTCATCACTAAGATTGAATAAGGCTAGATAGTAAGTATCTTTTTCTATATCTTTTGAAAACCATACTGCCTGCTTATCATTTCTCATAATCTGTTTTGCCCCTACAGAATGGCTTAAAAGCCTTAGAACTTTTTTATTGGTTAATAAAGCAAGTGTCCAATCATCTAGTTTGGTTAATTCTGCTCCTAACATCATTGGGGACCTGAAAATTGACCATAGTGTCATCATGGTAATCTGCTCTTCCTTGGTAAACCTTGTGTATCTTTCCTCACCAAAGCCTTTACCTACATAACCTAAGGGAAGCATATCACAGTCTGGATAGCATCCTTCTGAAACATGGTTTTGCCATAGTTCACATCTTTCGAACATATTTAACAAATGAGGCCAGGTGTCCCAGAAATCATCTGTAATTCTCCACATGTTAGCATTTTTCTCATAGTGCCAAGCCTTTTCTATCTTTGCTGGCCCTGGTGATAGACTTAGTACCATTGGTCGTCCAGATTTTTGTATTGCCTCCTGCATCATTTCCGTTTCTCTTTCTGATGATGGCATGTCTTGTCTGCAGATGTCATCAACCTTTATAAAATCAACACCCCACTGGGCATAAAGGTTAAAAATCGAATCATAATACTGCTGGGAATCTTCATGCCTAGTATCTAATCCATACATATCTGGATTCCAAAAGCATATAGATGATGGGTCAGCAATCTCATTAGCAGTGACCTCTGAATCTAGAATCTTCATATGATTATGCACTGCATTTCTTGGAATCCCCCTCATAATATGAATACCAAACTTAAGCCCTAGGCTATGAATATAGTCTGCTAAAGGTTTAAAACCTTGTCCATTTATCGAAGAAGGAAAACGGTCTGGGCAGGGTAGAAGCCTAGAATACTCATCCATCTCCACCTTCCAGAAGGGAATATATTGATACCTATCCCTTTGTGTACCTGTATCATAGGCATACCATTGAATATCAACCACAATATACTCCCAACCAGATTCTTTAAGATTGGCAGCCATATAGTCAGCATTAGCCTTAATTTGTTCCTCATTCACCGTGGTATCATAATAATCATAACTATTCCAACCCATTGGCGGTGTTGGTGCAAACTTGTTTTTATCCATAATAAAGCCTCCTAATAATTATATAGTAATATTTTATAGTTTCACTATCTCACATACTGTTAACACATCATCCTTAACTGTAAATCGTACATCTGTTTCTGCAAATTGAAATCCATAGACTCGTTTTGGATTGTTCTGATATCCTGGTCTTGGATCTTGAGCAAGCACACCAATCAATGGTTCTTGTAGCTCTTTAGGAATCATGTTCAGCCATTTATCCGGAAAGTCCACCTTCAAAGCATCCCCTTGATATGTCTCCGTAAATCCTCCAACTGCTTCTGGATGACTGTCAGTGTAAGGGATATAGGGTTTAATGTCATAGATTGGTGTCTTGTCCATCAAATCCGCCCCTGAAACTTGTAATGTATAACCCATTTTAGGATTGGATTCTATACTATCAAGTTTAACACAAGATAATCCTATGGGGTTTGGCCGATATGGCGAACGGGTTGCAAATACTCCCATTCTCTTATTACCACCAAGTCTTGGTGGCCTCACAGTTGAAGAAAAATCATTTCGGAGATTTTCAGAAAACTCCCATACAAGCCAGATATGTGAAAATTCCTCTAATCCTCTTAGTGCATCAGGATTGCGGTATTCTGGCTCGAATACTATAGTCGCTTTAAGCGAATCTACTAAACCACTTTGACGTGGAATTCCAAATTTACTTTTAAAATCTGTATGAATGTAAGCAATGGTTTTTAGATTTGATTTTTGTATTTTATTTTTAGACATTTTCCCCCTCCGTTCATTTTCTATATAAAAAATGTTTACTTTATTCTGTACCTTGTTCCAGGACCATCTCCTTTTTTTCTAATCGTCCCTTTTTCAACAAGCTTATTTAATGTTCTTATGGTTTTGTATTTGTTGAATCCAGCTTTTTCATCTAGCTCTAAACGTGATAGTTCTAGCTCTTCTTTCAAAATATAATAAATTTTATTTTCAGCTTCAGATAGATATAATACATCTGTCTCCAATACTGGTAATTCTGTTTTCAAACTGGTCTTGCCAAAATCATAATCGGGTTTTACATAGCTATTATTATAGTCAAGATTTATTCTTGCGATTCCTGCCCCAGAGCTTGTTATAATGTTGAGGCAATTAAAAACATTTCCTATAATGGGATTTCTTGATACTGAAATTTCCCTATATAAATATTCTTCTTCTGAAATACTGCTTGTTAATTCTCCAGGTGAAATAATTTCTATCTTGTCTTTGTACATTAATATTTGTATATGTTCATTTATCTTCCAGTCTCTATGAACAATAGCATTTGCAAGTATTTCTTTAAATGCTTGATTTGGAATTAATTCTTTTTCTTCACTTCCATCCTCATTAATCTCTTGGTAGTTATAATATTGCTCAAAAATCTCAATGGCCCTATCGTACTGAATAAGTAAAGACTTTTTAGAAATAGTTTCCTTATATAATATCTGTTTAGTATCTTGGCCATATCTTACAATGTTAATTCCAGATGATTCAATATTGTTCTTATCAGCTAGTAATTCTCCTGCAATATTATAGTAACCATCTTTATCACATAGATTTAGGATTTTCAAAATATCTAAATCTACAGTTTCAATGCCAACTTCCCCCTGAAGTTTTTCTTCAAGTATATTAAAGGTTAAATCTTGAGATGATTGAATCTTCTTTTCACAAACCACATTATTCACCATAATATACCTCCATTTTTCATTAGGTAAATTATAACATAGCAAAACGATAAGTGCAACCTTTATTTTATCGTTGCACTTATCGTTTCAATTTATGTCACTATTAGATTTATCGTTGCAATTCTTATTGCACTTCGAACAATTGTTCTATATATATTCTACCATGTTTTTGCTTATAATCAAGTCTTATTTTACATTGTAATATTCTTCATCCCAGTCATCGTCATCATTGTCAACATCCCACTTTTCATATGAACCATCGTAAGCATTTATTTCAAATGTATATTTATATCCTTTATTAAATGCTTCTCCCTTGTACATCGGCTCTGAATCATCCCAGTCAAACTCGATTTTTTGTACAAAGGTATTAGATTTTCCTGATTTGTTTATAATGGAGCTTGCTGCCTGATCAATTGTAATCATGTTAGGCAGGGCATGGGAGAATTCATCCCAGTCGTCCCCATCATTATCAAGATCCCACTTTTTAAATGTCCCTGTTTTAGCGTATAGTTCAAACTCTACCTCTTGTCCAGCCTTTAAAGCTTCTCCTTTATATAAGGGATTTCTATCATCATAGTCGTATTCTATCTTCTGGATGATACCCCCAGTAAACTTATCAATAACTTTCTTTCTTGCCTCTGCCGCTGATAACAGGTATTCACTTGCCTGGTTATTTTCTGATGTGTCCTTTTTATCTGTTTTATCTTTGTTATCTGTTTTATCTTTATCTTTATTTTTGTCTTTGTCTTCTGTTTTGTCTTTGTCTTCTGTTTTGTCTTTGTTATCTATTTTATCTTTGTCTTCTGTTTTATCTTTATCTTCTGTTTTGTCCTTGTCTTCACGGTGGTCATGATCATAATCCTCGTCATAATCTATATCATATTTTATAATTTTACCTGTTACAGCATCTATATCAT
>CAZPWO010000072.1:4652-11024 GCA_964590525.1 uncultured Herbinix sp.
TCGTCATAATCTATATCATATTTTATAATTTTACCTGTTACAGCATCTATATCATACTCATATTCTCCCACCTTAGAATCGAACTCTATTTCATAAAGCATTTTACCATCATCATAGTCCAATTCAACCTCAATGTTTCTAATATCAGAAGAATTAAGGCCTGCATGTTTTAAGGCTATTTGTAATGCCTTTTCAACACCAATATAAGCTTTTTCACTGGCTTTCCCTACTGTAGAAACATTTTCAAGTTGTAGCTTGTTGGAATCTATTAGTACATTTAATTGATTGATAGAAATCTTGGCCAATTCTTCAAACTTATATCTTGGATCCAGGTCTACAAGTTGCTTTACTAGTTGTGCTTTACCTACAGATATATTATTTTCCTCTGCAAGGGCCTTTATGGCATTGTCGCCTGATGTAGACTGACTTAAAATTGCAGCATTTATTGAGCTGGCACCAATAATACTGTCAACTTCTTCAACAAGTCTTGCCTGCAACCTAGCCCCTTTGTCTTTATCTTTATTATCCACAGTAATAAGTATGGAATTTTCTATTTCGTCAATATATCCATTCCTTAGCATGGAACCAATAAGCGCATTAGTAGCTAGCTCAAGATTACTGTTTTTAAAATCCATGGCTCCTATAACCGTTTCTGCCTCATTATTCAGCGCTTCCACTTCAATGACTCTTTCTTTTTTATTAACCTTTATTAACAAGCTAGGGTTTATATCAAATGATATAATGGAATCAACTGCTCTTGCCCTATATATACCACTGCCTCCTAACCCAACTATCAGCAGAAGTAGTGCTGCTACTGCTAGGCTTAAAGCTTTAATCCAACTATTTTTTTTAATCTTCTTTTCACTCATTTGTATCACATTTCCCTTCTGTTCTTCGCAATTAGAGAGAATGGAGTCAAGAACATCAGGAACACTATGCTCTACAGCGGTTCTGATTTTATTATTAATATCTTTTTCCTTCATTTTATTTTCCCTCCGTTAAAAGAACTCTTAGTTTTTTTAGTGCTCTATGATATTTTGAAAGAACAGTAGCAAGTGGAAGGGATAAAACTTCCCCTATCTCCCTATGTTTAAAACCTGAGACTGCATGAAGCATAATAATCTGGCTTTCCTCATCCGAAAGTTTATCCATGCATGCAGTAAGTAAGAGTCTATCCTCCGGGGTTACAGAAGGAATCTTGTCAAATGCATCTTCCCATGCATGATCTGGAATGTCTACGGTCTTCTTACGGTCTCGCAGTTTCATATAAGATAGATTCCTGGCTATGGTCAGTATCCAGGCAAGGGGTTTCCCTTGACTTTTGTAAGTGGAAGCTGAAGAATATATCTTCAGGTATGTATCCTGGAGTACATCCTCTGCATCCTCCATGTTCTTCAAAACAGAAAGTGCAAAACCATATACGGATCCACTTGTCCTATGGTAAAGCTCAGCCAAGGCACCCTTATCATGATTTATAATTCTATTGATATACTTGTCTAATATATCTGCTTCTACCTTTCCGGTAGTTTTATATGATTTGTTTTTCATGGTTTTCTCCTTCTGATATGTTAATGCACGAGAGGGCATTTTTATTGCATTAAAATTTAAATTTCTTTTTTTATAATAGTATTGTATAATAATATAATTCAAACAACAAGGTGAATGTAGTTAGTATAAAAATAACCATTGACAGTAAGACTACTATCAATGGTTATTTTTATTGTTTATTTTCGTAAACTTCTCTTTTTAATAAAGCAACAAAAGGTAGATTCCTATATTTTTCAGCGTAATCAATACCATATCCTATAATGAATTCATCTGGAACTTCAAATCCCTTATAATCTATTTTAATTTCCTTTTCCCTTCTTGCAGGTTTGTCTAAAAGGGTACAGATTTTTAATGTTTTTGGGTTACGACTTAATAGGTTTTGCTTTAAATATGATAATGTTAATCCTGTATCTATAATATCTTCTACGATAATAACATTTTTCCCTTCAATATTATCCTCTAAGTCTTTTATTATACGAACTACCCCGCTAGTTTCTGCTGAATTACCATAACTTGAAACTACCATATAATCAATATAAACAGGCAAACTAATTTGTCTAATTAGATCTGACATAAAGACACTAGCACCTTTTAAGATTCCAACAAGCATGACCTCTTCACCTGCATAATCTTTTGAAATTTCTTCACCTAGTTTTTGTATTTTCTTCTCTAGTACATCTTGGTCTAATAATATACTTTCTACGTCTTGTAACATAATCAACCTCTTTCTGGCACCGCCTTTGTAATTATACCTATTATATCAAAGGCAATAAACTTCTACAAGAAAAATCAGGGGCTAATATTACCCCTGATTTTCTTAAAACACCTTCTATTTCTTAAACTGCCTTCCCGTATAATCCACCTCATAATCACCCTTATGTATCAGCTGTGATACTGGCAGCAAGTCATATCCTTGCTCTTGTAGACCTAGAACAACT
Organism: uncultured Herbinix sp.; assembly: GCA_964590525.1. Classification (GTDB taxonomy): domain Bacteria; phylum Bacillota; class Clostridia; order Lachnospirales; family Lachnospiraceae; genus Mobilitalea. The sequence goes on from CAZPWO010000072.1 coordinate 7,139, forward strand.
TCCTCCAAAGCCTCTGCTGTATACTTACCACCACAGTGAAGAAGAATTATTGAACCGTTTCCCAAATTCTCACTCTCCGTAGTCCTTTTGACAATGTTATCAACTCCGTAGTCCTTCCAGTCCAGGGAATCCACGTCCCATTGTATTGTGTAGTATCCACAATCCCTAGCTTTACCTACCACTGTATTATTATAATCACCATAGGGTGGCCGGAATAGATTCATTTCAAGACCTGTAAGCTCCTTGACCTGCTTATGAAGGTTCATTATCTCATCTATACACTTTTCCTCGGATAGCTTAGTCATATGTTCATGGTTTTCCCCATGGTTGGCCAAATCATGGCCTGCTACGGCAATCTTTTTAAGGTCATCTGGGTATTGTTCTACCCATTCCCCTGTTACAAAAAAAGTTGCCTTAACATGGTTTCTGTCTAATATATCAAGAACTATATCTATATCCTCATTTCCCCAGGCCACATCAAATGTTAGGGAGAGCTTTCTTTCTTCTGTATCCACACAATATATGGGTATATCCCTATGCCTTCCTGAACTTGTTACTGTAATTGCACTAGGAACAATTTTCACACCAAGTCCAATAATACATATAATACTCAGCACTACAATTCCCACTTTAATAAATAAGGAAATATCTTGGAGATCTTTATCTCTTTGCTCCATATCTTCACCATTTATTAGTCTTGTTATAAATATATTATGAAGATATGTGTTTATGACAAGAGACAAGGAAGGTCAGCTTAATATTTTGCTTCTTAACTTATTAATCAGCCAGTAAACCTGCCATTAGATAAATAAGCGGTGAATTCCAGTAGATAGTTATCTCATTACAGGAATAACTTTGCACGTTGTCAACATAACATTTGGCAGGAGGCCTTCCAGCTAAAACATTTTGTGCATAAGGGTCTTCCAGATTGGAGTTAGGTCCACCAACCAACATACCAATCATAGTAGTTCCAAGAGCCTCGGATGGTCTATGATGGGTGTTTTGCGGGGATAAACTACCATATCCAGTTACAAAACAGTAGGAAGTTGAATTGGCTCCAAGTAGGTAGTCCAGTTGTTTTTTTGCCCCCTCTTTATAATCAAGATCCTTATTAATTATTTCATTTGCCATTAACATCGTCATCCCATTGTTAGCTATTGTCATATTACTTCCCCATGGATAGGATTTTCCCATTGAGGAAAAGTATCCATCTTCATCAATATTCTTCTCTAAGGAAGATAGCTGTCTATTAAATTTATCTATAAGCTTGTTTTTAATATCATTATCATGTTTATCCCCAGTCAAATAAGCGTAATAACCATAGAGACTTACCTCTTGCCAACCTAGTCCGTCTCCTAAAGAATTAAAATCAATTGTAGCCAGTTTTTTCTCATAAGCAGAATCCCCAGTAGTCTTATAAAGCTCGCTTAATGCCCAGAAATACTCGTCGGTATCTGCAGTATCAGGATACTCTCCAGTGGATACATCACTTGGATTGAGGTAACCGCCTTTATTGTCATTGTCTTCCATATAAGCAAATGCCTTCTTTGAAGATGCAAGACATTTCTTAGCAAATCCATCATCAAATGTTTCATATATTCTAGCAGCCATGGCCATAACTGCTGCAAAATCCCCTGTTGCAGTATTGGAAATAGGCATAATATATAATTGGTCTGTTACGGTCTCTGGCATTACCATACCTTCAAAATTTAAAGCAGTGACCTTATGATACACACCACCGGACTCCTCATCCTGCATCTTTAACATCCACTCCAGCTCATACCTGGCTTCATCCAAGATATCCGGAATACCATTACCACTTTCAGGAATACCAACATTATCAGTGAATACCTGGCCATAATCTTCATATGCAAGTAGTATATCAGCTACAGCTTTTGCCCCAGGAACAATATAGCGTCCATAATCTCCAGCGTCATGCCAGCCTCCTGTTACATCCTTCTTGTCTGAAGTCCCATATATTATTGCCTCCTGGCTATGGCAGGCATGGTGGGCAAAGTCCCCTGCATATTCTGCCGCCAGCTGACTTCCGCATCGTTGTAGATATAACATTTTTACAATATCATTAAAAACATTACCATATACATCATCGGCAATTATAAAATCATAGGATTCACCGCTATTTGCTGCCAATACCTTATAAGTACCTGGTTCTTTTATCGTAGAAAAATCACCATGGGCCACACTTTCCCCTGCGGATATAGTTTCTACAGAACCAACCACATCACCAGTGAAAATAATCTCACCTGTTTCAACATTAACCAAATCAAACTTACTATCCAGGCTACTATCACGGAATATGGCTAGTTTAATATCATCCGGCCTATATCCAAGCTGATTAATATTAATAGATGGTCCCACATCTCCACCATCAGTCTCTTCTGCCTTAGAATCATCCTTCAAAAACAGTTCAACATTATCAATGACCACAGTATGGGCATCCAGCTGGCCGTCCTCTTGATAAAAGCCCAAGTTAAAGCATAATCTTGGTGCCGGGTCTGACTCATCTTCCATGGTAAATGTATAAGTTAAATGTTTCATTTCCTGTGAAAGTTCTATATCTTCTTCTGATACATATGGCCGATAATCTTCTCCATTAATTTGGATTCTCCACTCCATAGTCCTGTCTATAGAAGAACTAATGTCAAATGAAATCTCATAGACACCATTCTTAAGTAATCCAAATCCATCACAATGGACTTGAACTCCGTGACCAACGCTTCCTGTTTTATCAATTGTCACTTCAAGCTCTTTGTCTGCATTAACAGCAATACTAGCAGAGCCCCCCGATTCTGTATATGTTCCCCACTTAGGACTTTCCTCATCAAAATAGCCTCCTGGAATTAGGTTCCCACCTTCTTCCCCAGAAACAGATTCTTCATTGTTGGGTATAACTGTAGGTGTTTCTACAGAACCATCTTCATCTACTAATGAATCCCCTTGCATGGCGTCCTTATCTTCATCTTTCTTAGAACATGCTGTAATAGATAGGATAATGGTAGCCACAAATAATAAAAGCCAAAACCTTTTCATAATTTTTCTCCCCCTTGAGTAAAATTTTTACATGTGTAAGTAAGTTTAATCATATTATACTTGTAAACAATCTACAATAATTATGCACTTTTAACCTTTCAATGTCAACATTGTTTTTTGATTTTATAAACAATTATACAATAATGGAAATGGCATTATGTGTTTTCACAATACCATTTCCATTGTCTTATAAAAGGGAGCAAAGAACCTGTTTCTGTATCCTACTTTACTTAGGTTCTATTCCACTAACTACTTTATTATTGATAATAAGCACTACATGATCTTCATTTTTATTCGAGTAATCATTTTCTAGATTGAAGCTTGACCAGTCAGAGTTGGTGATACGTATCTGGCAATCTAGTTGTTTACCTGCTGGCAATTCATATGCCACATCTTCTAAGGATAGCTCAAAGTAAGTATCAGCACCTTCTATTCCTGAAGTCATGTTGACAAATGTTCCTTTTATGTCATCCGTTACTGATGCATACCAGGGTGAGGAATCTAAAGACATTCCTGAATGATCACAGTAGAATAGCTGATTTGCATTGTTATCCTTGGTAAAATAGTAACGAACTTTTACATTTGATAGGTCTATGCTTTGCTTTCCATTGTTTTTAAATCCAAATTTCAGATTTATTGTATTGGAACTTTGGGAAGAGTCCCCTGTCATGATAAGTTGTAACTCACCTACAGGTTGATCAGGATCTTCGGGGTCTTCTGGATCCTCGGGGTCTTCGGGGTCCTCTGGTACTTCTGGATCCTCGGGGTCTTCTGGGTCAACTTGTTCCCCTGGTTCATTTCCAAATACTAATTCATCCCCAGTATACACAGGGAT
>CAZPWO010000073.1:0-9612 GCA_964590525.1 uncultured Herbinix sp.
GAATTCTGGAATACCATATACCAATACACCACCAGGCTCATGTAAGGCTTCAAGAACTGTTACTTCATAACCAAGCTTTGCCAGGTCTCCTGCACAGGTAAGTCCAGCTGGTCCACTACCTATTACTGCAACTTTCTTGCCATTTTTATCAACAGCTTTCCCAAGCTCAATATTGTTTTCCCTAGACCAGTCTGCTACAAATTTTTCTAACTTACCAATAGCTACTGGTTCACCTTTAATACCAAGTATGCATTTACCTTCACATTGAATCTCTTGAGGACAAACTCTTCCACATACAGCTGGTAATGCACTGGCCTCTGCAATAGTTTTAGCTGCTTCTTCAAATTTACCATCTTTCACTTCTACTATAAACTTAGGTATATTAATTGCAACAGGGCAGTTTCCTACACAAAGTGGTTTCTTACAATCTAAACATCTACTTGCCTCTGCCATTGCTTCTTCTTCTGAATAGCCTAAGCAAACTTCTTCAAAATTTGTAACTCTTATCTGAGGATCCTGTAATCTTACAGGAACTTTTTTCATTCTACTCATAACATAACCTTCCTTTTTTTAAGTTGATATTTAAGTCATTATTACAATTATTAGTCATCGCAGTCGCAGCCAGGTTTTTTATGGGTATCCCCTTCTTCAGCCTTCAAGGTAGTTCTACCCTCTTCACTCTTATACATAGATTGTCTTCTCATGGATTCATCAAAATCTATTAGATGTCCGTCAAACTCAGGTCCATCTACACAAGCAAATTTAACTTCATCACCAACTGTAACCCTACAAGCACCGCACATACCAGTACCATCAACCATAATAGGATTTAAGCTTACAGTTGTAGGGATAGCTAATTCTTTTGTTAGTTTTGCAACAAACTTCATCATGATCATAGGACCAATAGCTATAACATGGTCATATTTCTTACCTTGATTTTCAATTAGGTCTACAATCTTATCGGTTACCATACCGTTAAAGCCATAAGAACCGTCATCAGTTGTAACATATAGTTCTCCAGCTACCTTTTTCATCTCTTCTTCTAAAATAAGCGTATCCTTGCTTCTTGTACCTACAATAACATCTGCAGATATTCCATTGTTATGTAGCCATTTTACTTGAGGATACACAGGGGCAGTTCCAACTCCACCTGCAACATATAAAATCTTTTTATTTTTCAACTTATCAATATCTTCATTAATAAGTTCAGATGGTTGACCTAAAGGGCCTACAAAATCTGCAAAATAATCTCCTACTTCATATTCAGCCATTCTTTGTGTACTATAACCTAATGTTTGATAGACAATGGAAACCGTTCCTTTGTCAGAATCATAGTCACATATTGTCAATGGAATACGCTCACCTTTTTCATCTATCTTAACAATAATAAATTGTCCTGGGTTTGCTGATTTTGCAATTCTCGGCGCCTCAATATCCATCAGATATATCTGGGGTGCTAATAATCTTTTACTAACTACTTTATACATATAATCCATCTCCTTACTAGTATGTTTTTATTATATTATTTTTTGTCTTTTATTTCACAAAGTCCTTGTTGATATTATCACAACTTTGCTTTATATGCAAGTATTTAATATTAGCATATCATTTTAATTGACATTTTTCGATGGTACTTCATGCCAGAAATAATATATAATGTTTTTTATTTATTTCATAAATTATATGAATTGGACCATACTAATATAGAATATAAAAAAATAAAAAGGTGTGGTTCATATGAAAAAGTTGTTATACATTACTGTAAATTCAAAACCCGAAGAATTGTCAGCTAGTAAAACTGTAGGAAGGGAATTTATCAAAAGGTACATGGAAAAACATCCAGAAACTTCTCTTGAGGAATTAGACTTATATAAAGCCCACATTCCTAGATTAGAATATCAGTATTTTCATGGTAGGAATAGTATTATTGATGAAGATGCAGCTAGGAAACTTCCGGAAAAAGAACAAAGGGAAGTAGAGAAAATCGTTACTTTATCTAATCAATTTGTTGGTGCAGATCTTTATGTAATAGCAGCCCCAATGTGGAACTTGTCATTCCCCTCTCCCTTAAAAGAATATATTGATTGCATTGTACAGGAAAACAGAACAATCTCATTTCCCGAAGAAGGCAAAAAACCCAAAGGGCTTCTTGATGACAAAGCTAGAGCTGTAGTCTATATACAATCTTCTGGTGCAGATATTAACATACTAATGAGACCATTTTTAAATAAAGGGCTTGATTACTTTGAAGATATTATGAAGGCAATTGGTATAAGTAACTTCGAAAAACTTTTAGTAGATGGTACTGGCACTACTAAGGAAGAAGGTATAAATGCAATAGAAAAGGGGAAAGAAAAAATAGATAGTATTATTGAAAAGATTAATCAAGTAGAAGTCCTAGTATAATTCGGCGTAATATAAACATATTGCATTTGCTTGTTGACAAGACAGTTCCTTAGATATATACTTTTTAGTAATATCAAATTAATTGAATAATTTCATCATGAGTGACGGAGGGATCTGGCCCTAAGAAGTCCAGCAACCAATATATATTTATAAGGTGCTAATTCCAGCGGTTATAAGACCGGCAGATGAAGAAACATTTATTAATGTCTTTTCCTTGTCGGAAGAGACAATTTTTTTCAATGGAGGTAATAAGATGAAGATAGTTGACAAGTTTTCAGAAACAAATCCTATGATTTCTTTTGAGATTTTTCCACCAAAGGCTGAATATCCAATAAGCACAATTTATAACACAATAGATGAGCTCTATAGCTTGAATCCAGATTTTATGAGCGTTACATATGGAGCAGGGGGATCTACAAAGGACAAGACAGTAGATATTTCATCATATATACAAAAACAACACAATCTTACTTCTCTTGCCCATGTTACTTGTATAACTTCTTCAAGGGAAGAAATAGAGGACATATTGGCTTCATTTAAGGCTAAGAACATTCAAAATGTTATGGCCTTACGAGGAGATTATCCCAAAGATACCAACGCCCATGTTTTTCAAAAGGGTGGATTTAAAAACTCAGTAGAATTAATAGATTATTTTAAAAGAAATTCAGACTTATGTATTGGCGGAGCGTGCTACCCAGAAAAACATCCTGATGCCAAGGATCTCGATGCAGATATTGATTTTCTTAAGAGAAAGATGGATGTTGGTGCAGATTTTTTTGTATCTCAGATGTTTTTTGACAATGAAACATTTTATGATTTTTATGATAAGGCAAGTCAAAAATCTATAAATGTTCCAATAATAGCAGGGATAATGCCTATACTTAATAAAAGGCAGGTAAGTACTGTAACAAAACTAACCGGTAATTCTATACCTAAGAAGCTTGAACGCTTGTTAGTAAAATACGAAGATAATCCTGACGCCTTAAGAGAAGCTGGAATGTCCTTTGCAATTAGCCAGATAATAGACCTTCTATCTTGGGGGATTGACGGTATCCACATATATACCATGAACCAACCATCCACAGCCAAAACAATTTTAAGCAGTATTTCTGCAATTAGGAGTGTATTAACCAGTGAATGTCAAACATCTGAAAAGCAATAAAATTAAAGTAGATGAAAAACAAGCCCTAAGGTTCTTAAAATACAAAGGGGATTTTGTAGATGAAGAAACATCCAAATCCCTTAAAGAATCCATAGCTGAACTAAAAGACATAGCTGAGCCCAAATATGTTTATTCCACCTTTGATATTAAGACAGAGAATAAGACCATAAGCTTTGAAGATCAATTAGTTGTTCAATCAACATATTTAAGCAAACTTTATGAGAACTGTGATAAATCCACTATATTGGCTGCAACCATAGGATTTGAAGTAGAAAAGCGAATCCTCTATTATAGTAAAACAAACTTGTCTAAAGCTATTGTATTTGATGGGTGTGCTGGTTCATATATAGAATCCCTTTGCGATTACATAGAAAACCAGATAAAAGAAGCTGCAGTCAAAGAAGGATACGGTATAACCTATAGGTACAGCCCTGGTTATGGAGACCTTCCACTCTCCCATCAACCTCATATACTAAAGCTATTAAATACAGAAAAACATATAGGATTGACAGCCAGCCAATCCCATATACTCTTACCTCGAAAATCCGTAACCGCATTCATTGGCTGGACAAAATAAGGAGAAATGTAATATGCCCAGTAATATTCTTAACAAATTGAATAATGATTTCCTCTTCTTTGATGGTGCAATGGGTACTATGCTTCAGGAAAACGAGATAAAAGCAGGGGATATCCCAGAAGAACTTAATATTAGAAAACCGGAACTTATATATGATATTCACAAAAAATATATAGATTCTGGGGCTGACATAATCACAACTAATACCTTTGGGGCTAATAGTTTAAAACTAAAAGATTCACCTTATAATAGCAGGGAAATAATCACTGCTGCTGTTAAAATTGCAAAAAAATCAATAGAGGAATCTTCAGACAAATCAGATAAATACATAGCCCTTGACATTGGCCCTATAGGAACTCTTCTATCTCCCTTAGGTAGCCTAAAGTTTGAAGAAGCCTATGATATATTTAAGGAACAGGTCATAGCAGGAAGAGATGGGGGAGCCCATATAATTCTTTTGGAGACAATGACTGATATATATGAATTAAAGGCAGCTATTCTTGCAGCCAAGGAAAACTCTACTTTACCTGTATTTTGTACCATGTCCTTTCAAGAAAATGGCCGAACATTTACTGGAACAGATGTTGCAAGCTTTGTTTCCCTTGTTGAGGGACTTGGGGTTGATGTTTTAGGAGTAAACTGTTCACTAGGCCCTAAGCAACTACAAACAATAGTTGATGAGCTTTTAACATATAGCTCTATACCTGTAATGGTCCAAGCTAATGCAGGCCTTCCCAAATATGAAAACAATATTACTTATTATGATATTGATCCTGAAGAATACAGCCATGAGATTAAGACAATGGCCCAAAAAGGGGTTGCAATAATAGGGGGTTGCTGTGGTACCACCCCTCAATATATAAGTAATCTAATTTCTCACCTAGATGGAATAAGACCACTTAAGATAAGTAAAAAACATTATACCAGTGCCAGTTCATCTTCTAAAACAGTATTTCTAGGTGAAGATGTTAAGATTATTGGTGAGCGAATAAATCCTACAGGTAAAAAGAGATTAAAAGAAGCCCTAAGACATAACGATATGGACTATATTATAAGTCAAGCTATTATACAAGAAGACACTGGCTCTCATATCTTAGATGTAAATGTTGGTCTAGCTGATATTGACGAAAAAGAGACCATGCTAAATATAATCACCGAATTACAATCTGTGGTCTCACTCCCACTACAGATTGACAGTTCAAATCCAGAAGTTATAGAAGCTGCTGTTAGGATTTATAATGGCAAGCCAATAATTAATTCAGTCAATGGCAAGAAAGAAAGTATGGATGAAATCCTTCCAATAGTAAAAAAATACGGTGCCTTAGTTATAGGATTAACCCTAGATGAGAATGGAATCCCAAAAACTGCAGAAAAAAGATTAGAGATTGCTTCAAAAATCATCGAAAGGGCCAGTCTATACGGAATAGCTGAGGAGAACATACTAATTGACCCTCTTGTACTAACAGCCTCAGCTGAACAAGCTGCTGTAATGGAAACACTTAAGGCTATTCCTCTTATAAAAGAGAAATATAATGTAAAAATAGTTCTAGGAACTAGTAATGTATCATTTGGATTACCTAATAGAAGTCTACTTAATACTACTTATATGGCCATGGCCCTAGGTTATGGATTAGATGCACCTATAACAGATTCAACCAACAAGGCACTAATGGATGTTGTAAGGTCTTTTAAAGTATTATCTAACCAGGATATAGATAGTCAAGATTACATTGATAATTACTCTAATATTTCCCCTGGTCTACAAACTGATAATAACTTAGAAAACACCCCTACAGGCTCCGGAAACCTAAAAGAGATAATCATAAAAGGCCTAAAGGATGAGGCCAGGACCCTCTCTTCAAAACTTCTAGATGAATATGATTCAATGGAAATAGTAAATGATTTTATGATTCCGGCCTTAGATATTGTTGGGGAGAAATATGATAAAGGGGAGATATTTTTACCCCAATTAATTAGAAGTGCAGAAACATCTAAGATTGTCTTTGAAAACCTAAAAGAAAAGACTGCAAAAGAAGGCAAAGATATGATTGATGGTAATAAAATTCTCTTAGCCACTGTTAAAGGTGATATACATGACATAGGCAAAAACATAGTAAAACTTATACTTGAAAACTATGGCTACAAGATAATTGATCTAGGTAAAGATGTTGATATTAATAAAATAGTTGATATAGTACTGGCTCAAGATATAAAATTAGTTGGTCTTAGTGCTTTAATGACTACAACAGTCAGCAACATGGAGCTAACTATAAAAGCCATAAAAAAAGTCGCCCCCAAGGTGAAAATCATGGTTGGAGGCGCCGTATTAACATCAAATTATGCTTGTAAAATCGGTGCTGACTATTATTCTAAAGATGCAAGAGGGGCTGTGGATATTGCTAGGGAAGTATTTGGCCGTTAATGTAATATCCAATTACTTAAGCGATAAACTGCCACTGATAAGCAATTGGGTGAATATTTATATAGGCTGGCAAACACCTTGACACTTATACTCCTGCTGTCAGCTAAGATAGGCTCATCCTTCCAATGGGAGAGCTTAGCCACTTTTGTATATTCATCCTTCATAGGATGTGTACAGTTTTTTTCCCAAGGTCTACCAACAATCCCAGTGGTATAATGAATTATCACTGGGTTTTTCTTTGCCTCATCAAGCTCTTCTTGTAAATAAAAACCTTTCATCTTATACATTCCCTCAATAGTCTTCTTGGAAAATGTATAGATATTTGAGGTTACATTATAGGCCGGGGGCATAAACAAAATCTTCTTATTGCAAACAGCATTAATTGTTCCTTGGTCATGGTGTGGTACATTGCCATCAAACTTTTCAATAAATTTTATAAATCTTTGTTGAATGTTATTCCTTCTCCAAGCTTCCAGATTAATTAATATAATACCTGCATTTACATAATAATCATCTGCATTTAATCCTATCTTTTTTAGAAAATATTTATCAACAGTATCCCTTACTCCTGCAACCATGTAGTCATCAATTTGTGTATTCCAAAAACCTTCAAGATTGCCGCAAACAATTGTATCGCAGTCTAGATATAGGATTTTATTACATTCATCAGGAATAACAGATGATAAAAAAAGCCTTGCATAGGAAGCAATGGATATCTTTCTAGGCCCCATATTAAGGTCTAATCTAGATACAGCACTTTCCATGTCTACGAATTTTACATTCCTCTTGAATTCTTTACTAATTGAAATAATTTTTTCTTTATTCTCTTCCTCTATTCCACAATCCAAGATAAATACATTAATATTTTCAAAATCCCTATTAGTTTGGAATAATGATAGCATAGATATTCCCAAATACTTGGAATAATTATCATCTGCTGCATAAGCTAGGTATAAGCTTTTATCCATGATTCCCCTCCATCTACTTGTCCCGAATTTGTAAGTTATAAGGGCTATAAGTGTTTTGCTTTAATAAATAAACAATATATATATCATTTTCAAAATAAACTTTAAAATTCCTTGGATATGTTTTTTCAAATTCCTTGGCCCAATAGTAGGCTTTGGACTCTATAACAGCCCTTTGAAAATAATAATCTTGTACATCTCCCATATAGAAAAAATCCATCTCGGCATATTCTTGGCTAACATATACTGAACCAACGTTTTTATCCTGCAGTAGCTTCTTTTCTATAAAAAAGAAGACATAATCTGTTGTAAAAGTGAACATTTCTTCATTCCCATTTATCATATTCACAAATTGAGAAAGCTCTGTATGCCTGCCATGATCAATAACATCATATCGTTCATCAGTAGGAGAAACTATTGTATATGAATTCTTCTTAAAGTCTTTTTTTATATTCCTTAGTACATATTCTGTCTCGTTATAATATGCTACATTAACATCAAAAAAGTTATGATACCATCCTTTCTCCACAATTATGAATGCAGAGAGCCCACATACTCCTAATGATAAAAAATTAACTGCAAGTTTATAGGAAGGTTTTTTCACTTTCTTTAATATACGAAATATAAAATCAACTGGTAATACATATATTAATCCTGTAAAAGCCTGTGCAAAAGTTGAAGCCCTTGCGGCTGCAATTACTTCAGGGATTCCAAGCTCTTTTGAGGCTCCTAAAGTAAAGAATATTAACATCATGATAATAAGAGCCATATAGTCATATGCTGAAGACCTAGTCTTTTTATATAAGAACATTATCAATGCAGATATTAATCCAATTACCATACATATAAATAAGACTTTTGTTGGTCCTTCACCATACATGGAATAAAAACCAAAGTCATATATAGAATCATAATAATGCCTTATAATATCCTTTAGTGACATCTTTGAATAATCTATTTTGTCATCTTCAACTATAATAATGTCCAAATCATCCTCTAGATTATCTTCTCCGATTATACTGCCTCCAATAGCAGCATCTAAATTCACCTGGTAATCAAGATCACTGCCACGCCACTCTTCACCAGACATAACAGTTAAAGCCCAGTCAATTGACTCCTGAAAAGGTATTCCCTTGGCAAGGCCCAGCCCTGTTGGCAATACAGCTATTACCACCCCCATAACCCCACAAAATAACAAGGGTAGAAAGTATTGTTTTCTTAAGATTTTAAAAATATATCCTAGACCAATAGCAATAATTATAAAAACAGCAGCAAAAGCTGTATAATAATGATAGGAAATCACTAATGCAACACTAAGTGTTAGAAGAATTAACTCTGAGCTTATATATCTTCTGTTTATATAGGTTTTCACTCTGAATAATCTACGTATTCTAGAATCACTTTCAATGATATTTTTCTTCTGATTAGAATGTAAATACCTTATCATAAAATATGCCACAGCAACAACTGCATACATGCCTATCTCCTGTGGTAATGCCGCTGCGTAGCGTCCCTGATTCAATAGTAAACTAGTAATAAGAATTACAGCTATAGAGCTATATTTACCAACAAAGATTTCCTTTGCCAATATATATATACCTATAATTAAAAGGGTAAATTGATATGCTCCAGCATACAACAAAATCTCTCGTAAATTAAAAGCAAAGAATGCCCTAATTGAATAAATCATAGCGTGCATACCAAAAGGATATATCCCCTCAACATACAAATAATTAACTGAAGAACTATCTAATATAGAGGCACAAAAGCTAGACCAGATAGAAAAAGATGTCCTAGACGAAGTAGCAATAACAAATCAAGGAATCCAAGCAGAAGAAGAAATAAACCAGATCTACAAAGAAACCCTTGATCAAATAGGCCAACTACTGAAAGATATCAACAATCTATAAGGCAAAAAATGGGCAGAGACATTTACTTGTCTTCCACCCATTTTACTAAAGCTATTAATCTTATTTATCTATATACTCATCAGTTTCCACTGGCAAACCCTTTGCTTTCAACCGGCCTTCTACAACTTCCTTTATAATAGAGTAAATTAAAACGAATAAGGGTACTCCTA
>CAZPWO010000073.1:9712-10922 GCA_964590525.1 uncultured Herbinix sp.
CCTTCTACAACTTCCTTTATAATAGAGTAAATTAAAACGAATAAGGGTACTCCTATAACCATTCCTACAAATCCAAATAATTTTCCAGAAACTAAAACTGAAAATAATATCCAGAAGGAGGAAATCCCTAGGGAATTACCAAGTATTTTCGGTCCAATAATATTACCATCAATTTGCTGTATTATAAGAATAATTACTAAAAACCAAATTCCTTTTATAGGTGATTCAAAGAATATTATAACAAAAGATGGAGCCGCACCAATAAAAGGTCCAAAAAATGGTATTATGTTGGTCACCCCTATAATAAAGGAAACTAATAAAGTATAGGGCATTTTAGCAATGGATAATAATATGAATGTCAAGACTCCAATAATGACCGAATCCAAAACCTTACCAACCAAAAAGTCACTAAAAATACTATGAGTTCTTCTGGAAATCTTTAAAATTCTTATTGAATACTTTTCATTAAATATACCATAGGTAAGTTTTTTAGATAAACTTATAAAGCGTTTTTTCTCAGCTAACATATAGATTGATATAATAATTCCAAGAAACCAATTAAAGAATGATTCAGCCATGTTTCTCAAAAATGAAAGTATTGCTGGTAGCAATTTTCCTGCAAAATCATTAATATACTCAGCTAGTTGAGACCATCGATTATTAAAAAAGTCAATTACTTGAGGTTGTACCGATATCTCCTCCGACAAATTATCGATAAAATCTGTTGTTGACCTTATATAATCTGGCATCTTCATAGCAAGCCCAGCAACGCTAGAAACTAACTGAGGTAAGATAAAGGCTATGAACAAATAAACTAAAATTGCAGATACTATATAAGCAAAAACTAATCCTATAATATGTATCTTGCCATCTTTAACTTTTTTAATAAGGGGAATCTTCTTCAAGTATTTTTTTATAAACTCCATCAAGAAATTAATTATATAGGCTAGAACAAATCCATAAATAAAGGGATAAATAATGGATATATAAGACGATATTGCTTCTCCAAACCTATCCATTCCCGATACAATTAAATAAAATACAATGCTTGCTGCTATAACAAAAAATGCATAAATAGCAATTGTTGTGTGTTTTTTGTTCCAATTTAACTTCACATTATCCTCCTTTGAAACATTGGTGGGACAATGAAGCCCTTCCCCCGCAATTACAAGATTATATTATGATAATAGCACATAAATTGAGATTATGG
>CAZPWO010000074.1:0-5667 GCA_964590525.1 uncultured Herbinix sp.
GCTAGAATTAGCAGAGTATGTTTATTGGTATAATAATCTTAGAATCCATGGTTCTCTAGATTACCTGACGCCAGTTGAATATAAACAGATATTTACAAGAGAGATGAAAAATGCAGCATGAGGTTTTATGTTCGGAATAAATTTGTCCAATAAAGGGTTGCCAATCCAAGCTTAGAAAAGTCGTGTATAAGTAAAGGAGCAGTTCCACGAACACAAATTTATTATTGCCATCCTTATCACTCCTGGAAAAGAGGTACAAACGAACAGATAAATGGACACATAAGACGATCTGTTCCAAAAGGGAGTTCTATTTCAAAGTATAGTAAAAATCAGATTCAGGAGTTTGAAGATTGGTTAAATAATTATCCACGAAAAGTGTTGGATGGAAAAAGTGCTCTGGAGTTTATTGTCGATGAGACAAATAAAGCCGCATAATGTAAACGCACAGTAAATTAATATTAATAACAGAGATAAAAGTGTTTCATTTTAATTTGCAATTGCGTAATTGAATAATATTCCACTTCCTTCTTGACCTCTATAGTTCTCTTATAGTATAATCGAAACATAAAAGCCCAAAATAAATATAAACTGCATATAATTTTACATATAAATTCTACAAGTTGATATGTTTCGTTTTGCATAATATGTTGACATGACTTTTACTACGAATATACGAATTGAGACATAAGTCACTAATTAATTCATATAATAGATAGGAGTAAAAAATGTTCAAACATAATTTTTTTATTTTTGATTACTACCCGCCATAAAATGTTAAGAAATTATCAAATTAGTAAATATGAAACCAAAATGTTTTGAACGAAAGGATGATTATTATGAAACAAAAAAAACTTCTTTTCCCAGGGCTTATAGTCCTTCTCATTTTAGTAGTTTTCCTACTAAGCAGGAAAGATAAAGAGTCCCATGTGGATGGAAGAATTTCATCAGATGAAACTATTAAGCTGGACTTAGACGGGGACGGAAAAAAAGAAAAACTTTTATACTCTAAGGGCAAGCTCTATATTAATGATAAGGAGTACACAGACCATTTAAGACAACTAGGCAGCATGCTAGAGCCTGTAGATGAATTCATCTCTATTTTAGACATAGACTCCAATGATAAATATGTAGAGCTAGCTATTAGTACTTATGGCCGAAGTGATGACATGGAAAGCTTGTTTTTCTATTATGATAAAGGAAGCCTTAATTATATGGGAAGTATTCAGGGCTTTCCTTTTGAGGAAAATGTCAGAAGCATAAAGAAGCTTGAGGATAATTTATTACTAGCACCCTATCGCTTAAGTATACTACAGACTTGGTGGGGAGATGCTTATTATCAAGTAGATGATAACCGACAACTTATAATCAAGGGCCAGGACTATTATGATGTAGATGAGTTTTATACTGCCAGCCTACTGCAACCTATTAACCTATACCAGGAACCAGATAAAAATTCAGTTGCTTCACAGATAGATGTAGGCTCAGACCTAACCTTTATAAAAACTGATAATATAAACTGGTGTCAGGTAAGGTTAGAGGATGGGACTGAAGGCTGGATCTTCATAGATGGCAACTACATTGAAGACGGGACCACCTTGACAGAAGATGTTTTTCAGGGTCTTTATTTATATGACTAGGATAATTTGAATAAAGTAAAGGGGCATCTTATCTTCTCCTTGAGACTTTGCTGAAAGGAGGTTTAAGGATAGTGAGTCCTTAATCATTATTTATAAGTATAAAGTTCATTATTTTGGGTTTTCCATTAAAAATTTTTATTAGTTATGTGCATTTCTTCTTCCCTTAATTTAACCACATTGGCGGCACTACGTCTGCGACTATCTTCAATAGCAGCGTAGTGTTTTCTTGTTGTATTAACATCCTGGTGGCCAAGAACATCGGCTACAAGATATATATCACCAGTTTCCCGGTAAAGGTTGGTTCCATATGTACTACGTAGTTTATGGGGAGTAATATTTTTTAATTTAATTACACTAGATGAGTATTTTTTTACAAGATTCTCTACAGCACGGACACCTATACGTCTTCTTTGCATTGAAAAGAACAAGGCATCTTCATGTCCTTCCTTTGGAATTATAGCTTTCCGCTCATCAAGGTAATCTTGAAGGGCTTCTTCAACCTCATTACCAAAGTATATAACTACTTCATTTCCACCTTTTCTTCTTATTTTAACTCCGTTGTTATCAAAATCAACATCATTAACATCAATCCCTACACATTCAGATACACGAAGTCCTGTTCCTAAAAGCAAGGTCATAATAGCAAGGTCACGGACTTTGGTTTTATTATGATAATGTTTTTGAGTTTTCGTCATACTTTCACCGGTCTCAACTTCATCTAGTAGCTTGGCGACTTCATCAATATCTAAGCGAACAATTTCTTTTTCATTAAGCTTAGGAACATCTACTAGCATTGGAGGATTAGAAGTAATCATTTCTTTTTTGAAAAAATAGTTGTAAAAACTCCTAAGAGAAGCAAGTTTTCGCTTTTTTCCGTTAGAAGAATTGGTTCTTTCTATGCCATCACTTACATAAAGGTTCAGATATTCAAGATATTCTTCTATATCAACGGCTTTTATATCATCTAGGATTCCAATCTTTATATCTCTTATAACAGTGTTTTTTAGGACAGGATTTGTTTTTGTAAGAAATTCAAAGAACACCCTAAGGTCATAAGCATAAGCTATTCTTGTTCTAGCTGATGTTGTATGTTCTATTCCCCTAAAGTATTCCCTGCAAAATCTAGGAAGTTCAGTTAAGCGTTCCCTAAGTAGTTCTGTATTTTCTATATTTATTTGATCATGATAATTGCGGTCTGACAAAAAAACCAACTCCTTAATTAATTGTTAAATGTTTATAGTATTCCAACCCCTAATTGTACTTTTTTGAATAGATGAAAAAAGTATATTTCTCAAATGGGGGTTTTCCTTGCTTAAAGTATATATTAATTGCTTTATATATTCTCTTTTTGTGAATCCATCTACTGTACATGGGTTTATTATCACTGGAAGATTAAATATCTCCTTAAAGCTTATAATATCTTTTTCATCAACATAGATAATAGGTCTAATTAAAGTAATATCTGACCTATCAAGGTATGTAACAGGAGAGAAGCAGTGAAATCTTCCTTCATAGATTAAGGACATAAGCATAGTCTCAATAACATCATCCCTGTGGTGGCCATATGCTTCCTTATTACAGCCTAGTTCTTTTGCCATATTATTAAAGGCCCCTTTTCTTAATTTTGCACATAAGGAACAGGGTTTGCTTTCTTTTCTTATATCAAATACAATCTCTGCTATATCAGTCTTTACCAGGGTGAAATTGACCTTTAGCTTGTCACATAATTTCTGAATAGCAGTAAAATCAGTCCCTTCAAATCCTAAATCAACTGTAATAGCTTCAAGCTCAAACTTTTTATGATAAAATCTTCTTAGATGACTTAAGGCATATAGGAGACTTAAACTGTCCTTACCAGCAGAGACCCCAACAGCTACCTTGTCTCCATCTTCAATCATATCATAATCATCAATAGCCCTTCTAGTTAATCCTACTAATTTCTGTAACTCCATATTGTAATTGTACCTTTCTTTTTTAAGTATTTATAATAGATATTATAGCATATTAAAGACAAAAGTGAAGTGCCAGCCAGTTTTAAAGTCTCAGCAATGTCAATATTATTCTACAAACAAGATTATTCTACAATTATAGAACAATCATTTTGATTTCCCTTAAACCATACTACAAGACTAGAAGACAATATAATTTATTAAAAGCGAAAATATTGCCACAAAAGCCATTAGATGACACATTTCTAACACTATTTAATATTAATGTAATAAGTGTAACTTTATATAATATATAAGTGACTAGTTTGACAATCACAAGATAGGAGGACATATTCGTTTATGAAATACTTGTTAGGAAAAAGGAATAATAAAAAATATGATATAGATTATAATTATAAAGATAAAAAGATTAATGCCAATATACATATAATATTAAAATTATCTTCTCTACTTTTTGCATTCTTCTTTATATCAGCTGTTTTCACAGTTACTGCATCTGCAACTTCTGAATTAGATATATATAATTATAGCAGTAAAAAACATGAGACCTATACAGGTACCCAGGTTAAAGTGAGCTTGAATGGAAAGCAAATTAGTAAAAAAAAGACGCCAGGTATTATTGTCAATAATATTGCCTTGGTCTCCTATAAAGATATTTTTGTAAAATCAGATTTGAACTTTGATTTTGTTTATGATAAACCTAACAAGACAGTTAGTTTAACTAAGGATTCTAATGAATTAGTTATGACAATTGGAAGTAGGAAAGCTACATATAACGGTAAATCAGTAAATCTTCCGGTGGCTCCTGTTAAGATTAAGTATAAAGATGTAGGTACAACTAACATCTTAGTACCATCTAGGTTTGTAACTGAGACATTTGGATATAAATACACATGGCATAAGGATAAGAGTACTGCTGCAATAACAGCTACAATTCCTACAATTGAAGAAGACACAATTTTCTCATTATCTATCAACCATAACACTCCATTTGAATACAATGGTGCCTTATGTAATGCAACAATAGATGGAAAGAAAGTAAATCTTGGTCAAATGCCTAGTATTATTATTGATAACACTACAATGGTTCGTGCTAAGAGGGTTTTTGCAGACTCTAGCATAGGTGCACATTACAAGTATAATAAAAAAAACAAGACCATAAGCTTGAAAAAGGAAAATATAAATCTAGAGATGGAGATTGGTAGCCCGGTTGCCTATCTAAATGGGGAGCCTATTCTTCTTGATGAAGCACCATTGATAGTTACTAACAAAGAAGTGGATACTAATTATGTAATGGTTCCAGGTAGGAGTACGGCTATCCTTCTTGGATATGATTATGTATGGGACAATCCTTCAAGGACGTCTAGAATTACAATAAAGAATATTCAAAAACCAAAAGAGGAAAAACCAAAAGATAAAGATAATGAAAATCCGCCAGGGCCTGAACTAGGTGATGATAGAATTATCATTGAAGAAGGCACGATTCTACAGCAGTGGAATGCCACAGAAGATCTTTATGGATACAGTAGTGGGAACCATGACATAAAATCTGATAATAATGAACAAGGTTTTATTCATACTGTAACCCGTGATTTTAGTAATATGAAGTCCAATGGGGCTACCTACATGTTTTATTCCACAGCTCCTTTTGGATTAGTTAGCAGTGAAGTAAATGATAAGACAATAAGTATAAGAGCAAACAATATGCAGGCTAATAATAATACTTATCATATGTGGGAATCTGGTGATAATTATGCTAGCAATATTACAACTACTTACGATTACAATGATTCAAGTACATTGATAGAACTTAATATTGAAACTAATAATTTCACCTATGATCTAACTTTATCAGAAGATAAACTGTACTTATATGTAACTGTATATGTAAATGCCTTGTCAGCTATGACAATAGCTACTAATGATAATGGTGATTATATAACTTTAACCGGTATAAAGTCGTTAGATGTAGATATATACAAGAAAGATGGAATGATTTATCTTGACCTACCATATACAAAGAATGGTTTAGGTATTCAAAGTGTAATATTATCAGATAGCAAATATATTAATATGCTTTA
>CAZPWO010000074.1:5767-10852 GCA_964590525.1 uncultured Herbinix sp.
TTCCGTTTCCAGAGACAGATATTCCAATAGTTAAAGATGGAGACAAGTATAATGTGTTTATACCAAAAGCAAAAGGAATTGGTCAAAAGCACATTAGTCATAAGGATAATTATTATGAAAACAGATTTTCTATTATATTAGAAGGAGACCAAAGGGCGTTTTATAAAAACAATCCGATATTTAACAATGTAGCTACAATTAATGATATTACAGTCTCTCTTAATAAGCAGAATCAAACGGAGATTCTGATATCAACTAATAGGCTACAGGGTTATGATATTGCAATAGATGATAATTACATCTATATAAATGTAGGAGAGCCTAGAGACATTTATAAAAACATTGTTGTACTAGATCCTGGTCATGGAGGACCTGCACCAGGTGCTATATATTTTAATACAAAAGAGAAAGACTTAAATCTGAAAATATTATATGAATTAGGAGAAAAGTATTTTAACTCCAACCCATCTCAGCTAAAGGTATATTATACTAGGGAAACTGATGTTGATATGACTTTAAGCGACCGTGCAAAATTCCCTAATAAGGTGGGGGCTGATTTGTTTGTTAGTCTTCATATGAACGCTTTTACAACAGCATCAGTTAATGGAACAGAGGTATATTATTCATCTAGTAATAACTCTCCTAACAAGGCGGGATTAACAAGTCGAAAACTGGCAACTATGCTTGTTGATAATCTTACATCAGCATTAGGAACTAATAGCCGGGGAGCAAAAGCATCCAGGTATACAGTTGTCCATAAGAATACAGTTCCGTCAGTTCTTATAGAACTAGCTTTCATGTCAAACAAAAAAGAATTTGACAAATTATCCAATCCTGTTTTTCAAGAAGAAGCAGTGAAAAACATATATGAGACATTACAACAAGTATTTTATTTATATCCAACAGGTAGATAAATAAAGTTTTACACTATTAGTAAAAGGTGGAACAAGGGAATAATCAACCCTTTGTTCCACCTTTTACTTGCATAAATAAAGGAAAATGTATAAAATGAATTTAGGGATTTAACAGATATATTATAATATATTCACGAATATAGAGATGTACATAGCTGAAGAAGGGTATTTGGGGAGAAATGAAAAAAATAAACTTGAAGAATCATAAAATTAGAACTAAGTTGCTCTTGATTTATTGTTTTTGTGTTATGCTTCCTATTATTTTTACTGATGCCATTATATTACATACAGTTAATCAGAATTACAAGGAAGATAGGCTTAAAGATATGTCTTACGCAATGGAAAGAGTTAAGACCAATTTAAAGGATACCATAGATGGCTCTATACTCTTTACATACAATATGTATAATAATGAGATGCTAGATGACTTTATTTCAATGGAATATCAAAACCACCTAGACTACTATCAAAGATATTATATTATGTTGAAGAATAATATCTTAAGTTATAATTATAATTATGGTTTGCTTAATAAGGTTTTTATTTACGCTGACAATGATACATTGGTTAATGGTGGTAGTATTGCAACAATAGAAAGAGCAAGAGATGAACAGTGGTATAAGGCTTTTATAGAAAGTGGACAAGACATTTTCCTATATACTTATTACGCTGATTCCAAAAGATTATTACCTGGAAGTGGTAATAGTAGAACCATAAGTATTATTAGAAAACTAGATAATTTTGATATAAGTGGGAGAGAGAAGATATTAAAGATTGATATTGATTATAATTATTTATTGAAGGATGTAGCAAATGAAATTATTGATGGTGAAATTCATGTAATAAATGATGATTTCATTTTATTTTCCAATTCGTTTACCTCTGATAGAAATAGAGAATATCCAAGTGTGGGCTCTATTAACCCTAAAGAGGCCACAATGTCATTGAAGTTTCAAACAGGCTATGAAAATTGGGAGATTTTAATATATTTGAATGAGATACCATTTTGGACTGTTCTATTTGAAAACAAGCAACTATTGTTATTAGTATTACTAAACATTCTTTTACCTACTATATTAATATATATTGTAGGTAAGTCTATTACAAATAGATTAAATATGGTAAGTGATTATATGGGTAAGGTGGAAAATGAAGACTTTCAACTTATTGATACAGATGAGGGTAAAGATGAGATAGGCCAATTAATTCGAAGTTATAACCTTATGCTGGCAAAAATAAAAGAATTGATTGAAGTTGTCTTTAAAGGAAATTTAGAAAAGCAAGCCCTTAAACTAGCTAAAAAAGAGGCTGAACTTAAGGCATTACAGAATCAAGTTAATCCACATTTTCTTTTTAACACTCTTGAAACTATAAGAATGAGAAGTTTAATTAAAGAAGAATATGAAACATCGGAGATTATTGAAGAACTTGCAATATTATTTCGAAGAAGTATGAGTTGGAGTACAGGTTATAACACTGTTAAAGAGGAAATAGGATTTGTAGATAACTACATTCATATTCAAAGATATCGTTTTGGTGATAAAATCAAATATTATAACTATGTTATGGAGGATTGTAAAGAATATTTGATACCTAAACTTTCAATAAGTACATTTGTAGAGAACGCTTGTATTCATGGTATAGAAACAACCGATAAAGAAGGAGTGATTGCAGTAACTGTAACTAAGACTTCAGAATATCTAATATTTGAGATTATGGACAATGGTATTGGTATTGAAAAAAATATATTAGATAAGTTGAATGATCTAACATCCAACACAGACAGTAAGGAAATTAGGGAATCAAAAAGTACAGGTATACTTAATGCATATTTACGCTTGAATATGTATTGTGATGGTAATATGCTATTTGAAATCGACAGCAAGTTGAACAAGGGTACGGATATAACTATAAAACTACCCTTAGAATATGTTCGTAAAATAGAAGAAGGATAACTTTTAAGCTACATAGGGATGGGGGGATTCAATGATAAAGGTTATGATTGTTGATGATGAGCCTTATATAAGAAAAGGGTTAAAAATTCTTATTAATTGGGAGCAGAATGGTTATAAAATATGCGGTGAAGCATCCAATGGACAAGAGGCTATTAAGTTAATGGAACAAGATGAGTATGATCTTATTATTACAGATATAAAAATGCCACATATGGATGGAATGGAACTAATAGAATACACAAAGCAGAATTTATCACAAAAGATAAAATTCATAATAATTAGTGGGTTTTATGAATTTGAATATGCAAAAAAGGCTATACAATATGGGGTGGCAGATTATGTTCTAAAGCCAGTCAAAAAGGAAGATTTAATCAAAGTTTTAACTTCTTATAGATATGAACATTTTACAGAGAAAGAAAATATAAAGAAAATTCAACATTCAGAAAAGATTATTATCGATGGACATATATCAAAAGTCTTTTCTGGGACTTTTACTGATGAAGACTTTACATATGTAGAAAACCACCTAAGAGATACAAGGAATGTAAGCTACGTAGGAATTGAGATTGATTCTATTAGAGATATAGAGGGAGCAAGGAAAGAAGAAAAATTAGAATTACAAAACCATTTATATGAAGAAGTGAAGAAGGTTTTATCTGATTACTGGTATCATGTGTATTTACCTTCTGGATTTGTGACTGAATATTCTGTTGGACTTATTTATGTTAAGGCATTTGCAGATGATAAGGATATGGATGATAAAGAATTTATTCAAGCTCTTTATCAGAATTTATCTAATAGAGTTGAATATAAGATAAAGATATATGTAGGACATATGGTAGACCATATTAAAATGTTACAAGAAACTTATAGAACTGCAATTATAGCCAATAAGTTTCAAAAGTATAATAACTATGGTGAAATAATTTATTATGATGATGTAAAGGATGAAATTGAGAAAAAGAAATATTCTTTGGACAAGGATAAGTTAGACAATTTAATTAATGCAATTGAAACAAACCATAAAGATGAAATAAATAGAAACATTGATCTCGTATCTGTGTACTTTAGGTATTTATCCTACGAACCAGAGATGGTTAAGATGAATCTTGATTATTTCTTAGTTAATTTAATTAATCTTGCCAGCGAACTGGAGCCTGAACTAGAACGTGAGGAAATAGAAAATTTAATTACTCAAGAGGATTATGAGCAAATAGTTGCAAGAGGAAATGTAGAATATTTTAAAAAATTCACCTTGGATTTTTCTGAATACATTAACTCATTAAGAAAAAACACTTTTGGTGGCATCCTTACAAATGTTATAAATGATATAAATCAAAATTATAAGGATAACTTAACACTTAAGTCTCTAAGTAAAAAATATTATATTAATAGTGCTTATCTTGGTCAAATTTTTAGAAAGAGGTTTGCTTGTTCATTTAAGGATTATTTAAATGATTATAGAATTGACAAGGCCTCCGAATTACTTTGTAGATCAGACGATAAAATATATGAAATTGCTGCAGCTGTGGGTTTTAATAGTACGGACTATTTTATCAGTAAATTTGTACAATTAAAAGGCACAACGCCTCTACAGTATAGGAAGAAGTTTATAGATAATATAGAAAAAAACAGTAATAAATGATACTACACATATAGTTTTTAATGTTTTATCTATACTTTGTATATTGAACTACTTGTGCATTACTGCTAAAATATACTTATCCATGATTAAGTATTTGTTAAAACATATAATGTTTCATGGAAAAAAAGGGAGGTAAAAGTATGAAAAAATTTAAAACATTGTTGGCTTTAGTTCTTGTTGTTTCAATGTTTAGTATTCTTCTAGCTGGTTGTAAAAAAGATAAAGATGATCAACCTGCTGATGACGGAAACAAAGGTACTATAACTGACAAAGACGACAAAGACGATAAAGACGACAAAGACGTGGATGCAGGAGAACCTAAGATGTTCAATGTATTCCATGCTGTTCCAGGAACGGAAGTACCAGATAATAACCGTATGGTAAACAAGATTACAGAAAAAGTTGGTGCTTGGGCCAAGGTTACTTGGTTAACAGGTCAGACTGCAGATGAGAGAATTGGTATTATGGTTGCTGGTCAAGAATACCCAGACATGATTACTGGTTCTACAGGAACTCCTTCACTTATTGAAGCTGGTGCTTTAATAGCAATTGATGAATATTGGGATAATTA
>CAZPWO010000075.1:0-2198 GCA_964590525.1 uncultured Herbinix sp.
GTGTGTAGACCATGAGTTATAGTAAAAAAAATGAAATAATTCACCAAAGATTATCCTAGCCGATGAGCCAACAGGTTCCCTAGATGAAGACACATCATTAGAAATATTTAATATATTTAAAAAAATTAATAAAGAAAAAAATATTACATTAATTATTGTTACTCATGATTCTAAAACTGCATTAATATGTGATAAAATCATAAGAATTAAATAATATTTTTAAAAAAAGATGACTCGCCTTAGCTGAATCATCTTTTTTTGTACATAATTTTATATTATTTCTTTTATTCTATGCTATAATATAAGGATAGAATAAAGAAAGGTGTGCATTTATGATTCAGATTTCACGGACTGGAATTAGAAACTTAGCTTCTGACGATAAGGTTTATGCTAGAGGTATGCAGGATTATAAGGATAAGCGTGTTATTAATGCAACTTATTCAAAATCTGCAAAACAGTATCGAATGGATGTTAATGACATTTTCAACTATTCTGTAGTTGTAGACGAACAAGATGATGGCACATTTGATTATAATTGTAATTGCCCTTCTAGGTTAAAAGATCAAGGTGCTTGTAAACATGTTATAGCTTCTCTTTTATTTATCTTAAAATATCAGGAAAGAACCATTTTCTCCAAAACTAAAAGCCCCAGTGAAAGAAAGGCCCTGCAGATTTTAGATTATTTTGCATCTCAGGTTGATTCTATGCTTATGGGAGAGATTTTTAAGTTGGATACGATTATTACCATTGGCTCTATGCTAAAAGGTGATATGGGGAAGGCAGAAGTTTCTTTTAAAGGTGGTAGTAGCCGAAAGTATAAAATTCAGACAATTAAGAGGTTTATTTCGGATATTTACAAGGGAGAGAATTTTATATTAGGTAAAGAGTTTAAGTATATTAGTGGAGAAAGTACATTTGATAGGCAATCCCAGAAGATTTTAGATTATCTTTTTGAGATATATGAGATACAGGAGGTTACAGAAATAACTCATCAATCCAATTTATTTTCCAAATCTAATGTAAGTATGACTAAGAACATGTTAATAAGGTTTTTAAACATTATAAAAGATGATACATTTACCTTAGAATTGTATGGTAAAACCTATGAAGATGTAAGATTTGTGGATGCTAATCCTAAAGTGACTTATAGCCTGTCTATGGATGAAGATGCTATTATGGTGGACTACAATGGGGATGAAAATGTTATGCCTATGACAGATACAGGAGAGTTGTTGTTTTATGAAAATAACATATATATGCCAGATAAGAACTTCATACGGCATTTTAAACCCTTTTATAATAGTTTAGGTGGGGATAAAGAACCATTGGTTTTTAAAGATGAAAGTAGAAACAGATTTTTAGAGCATGTTTTGCCTAAAATTAGTGACACAATGAAACTAGATATACCAAAAGAGTTAATGAGCAGATATGTTTTTAATGATTTAGAAGCAAAGATTTATTTTGACATATATGATAGTGGTATAAAGGCAGAATTAATACTTAAATATGGAGACCATGAGTTTAACTCTTATGAAAGTCCTTCCTCAGGGCAATACATTGTAGTACGTCAAAGAGAAGACGAGGATATGGTTATTGATGAGCTTTTGGGCCATGGATTTCAGCCATATAAAAACTTCTACATGCTAAACAATGAAGATAGTATATATGACTTCTTAACTGCTGGTATAGAGAATCTAGCCAAAGAAGCTGAATTATACTATTCAGAAAGTTTTAGGAAAATGAGTATTCGTCAGCCAGGTAATTTTAAAGCAGGGCTTAGTTTTGACTCTGAGATTAATATGCTTGAACTAGACTTTGATTTTGATCAGGTACCAAGGGAAGAACTTAAAGATTTGTTTTACTCCTTTCAGATTAAGAAAAAATATTATCGTATGAAAGATGGATCTTTTATTAATTTAGATAATAAGATTTTAGAAGAAATATTACAAATTTTCAGTTCAATTGATATTAATAGTGAAAACATTACTGATGAGGCACTGATTTTAGACATGCAGCATGCTGTATATCTGGACAAATCGTTTTCCAACAGAGAGTTTGAAATAAAAAAGGATAAGGAATTTAATGAATTAACAGATCGGATACTAAATCCATCAGTTACAGATTATAAACTACCTGCAGATATAAACGCCACACTAAGACCTTATCAAGAAACTGGTTTCAAATGGCTTAGAAACTTA
>CAZPWO010000075.1:2208-3570 GCA_964590525.1 uncultured Herbinix sp.
CAGAATATGGCCTAGGGGGGATTTTAGCAGATGATATGGGGTTGGGTAAAACATTACAAGCCATTCTTTATATTGCCTCTTTCCTACAAGAGGGCTGTAATGAACCATTTTTAATCGTAAGCCCAACATCCCTAGTTTATAATTGGTTAGATGAAATAGAAACATTTGCACCATTTATTAAAGCTAAAGTAATTAGTGGTACACCTAAGGAAAGACAAAGTATGATAGAGGAATACAAGGAATATGATGCCTTAATTACATCTTACCCATTGATTCGTAGGGATATTTCTTCATATGAAAAAGTGAAATTTCACACGGTTTTTATTGACGAAGCTCAGTTTATAAAAAATGATTCTTCATTAAATTCCAGGTCAGTGAAAAGACTGCTGTCAAAACATAGGTTTGCCCTTACTGGAACTCCAATAGAGAATAATTTATCCGAACTGTGGTCTATATTTGACTTTGTAATGCCAGGTTTTTTATTTGTCTACAGTAAATTTCTTGATGTATTTGAAAAGCCAATCTTACTGAAAGATGAAGATGCACTTAGGGAACTTCATCAAAGGATAGGACCATTTATATTAAGACGTATGAAAAAGGATGTTTTAAAAGAGCTTCCTGACAAGCATGAAACAAAGATGCTAACAGAACTTAGTCAGGAGCAAAAGCTTGTATATATGTCTTACCTAGAAAGTTTAAAAGGCAATATAAATAAGGGGATTGCAGAAAAGGGTTATGAAAGAAGTAGAATGCAAATACTTGCTGCACTTACCAGGCTTCGCCAGATTTGTTGCCATCCCTCAACATTTATTGACAACTACCAAGGCGGAAGTGGCAAATTAGAACTGCTGCTGGATATAATAGTAGAAAGCATTGCTAATAACCATAGAATGTTAGTTTTTTCTCAATTTACTTCTATGCTAGATATAATAGAGGAAGAATTAAATGAATTAGAGATTTCTCATTTTTACCTACAGGGAAGTACCCCAACAAAAGTAAGAAATGAGATGGTCAAAGACTTCAATGATGGACAAGGACATGTTTTCCTTATTTCCTTAAAAGCAGGAGGAACAGGCCTTAACTTAACAGGTGCAGATACAGTAATCCATTATGACCCATGGTGGAACCCTGCAGTAGAAGACCAAGCCACAGACCGGGCCCACAGAATAGGACAAAAAAATCAAGTCCATGTAATGAAACTAATTACAAAAGGCACAATCGAAGAGAAAATATTTAAGCTTCAGCAGAAGAAAAAACAACTATCCGATAGTATAATAGATTCAAAAGAACTATTCATAAACACCCTAACCAGAGAAGAACTAGAAGACCTATTCACACCAGTTGAATAAATAAAAACACATT
>CAZPWO010000075.1:3670-6814 GCA_964590525.1 uncultured Herbinix sp.
TGTTCCTATGTCTACGTTTCTATGGTTGCAAAAAAATGTGTTCCTAGTTTGTCGGGTATAATATGAGCTGTGATGCAGGATGTTCTGTTAGTCGAAATAATTTTTATTGATCTTCTTTCAATTCTCTAATGCTAAGTAGACTATCTTTATATGGCCATTTCTTCAATTTGCTAAACTCCCCCACAACCTAGGAACACAGGGGGTCAAGTTTTTTGCAAGGGCATAATCCAAAATACAGGTAGCAGCTAAAATATGTTTTTTACAACTATTTGATGCCGTCGGTTCTTAGATTGCGTTCTTTGCAATCTTAGCACCGCTACGAGCATCAACTAAGCGGGAGCGGGTTGTAAAAAACATATTTTAGCTGCTACCGAACACAACCCATTATCTTGCAAAAAACATTGACCCCCTGTGTTCCGGCCTTTTCTATAAGGCTACAAGGTTTAATTTGCGTAAAACAATGCTAAATGACACCGCCAGTCCTATTTTAATCAAATCAAATATTATATAAGGATATACGCATAGGGCAAGTGAAGCTGTAAAGCTGCTGCCCGTTATATAACTAAACCATAAGGTTCCAAAAATGTAGCAGATAAGTAAGGAGACAAGCATTCCTAATGTAAGAGATGTTTTTGTATATTTTATATTAATAGAATATTTACCAGAAAGAGATGTTATAAAGGCCATTAGTGGGTAGGCTAGGATGTAACCACCTGTTGGGCCTAGTAAAGCAGCAACTCCCCCTTTCATTCCAGCAAAGACAGGCAAGCCAAAGGCTCCTAGTAAGATATAAGCTATAGTAGCAAGTAGCCCCTGCCTGGCTGGTAATAAGGCTCCTGTTAAGAAGATTCCTAGTAATGATAAGGTAAATGGCACAGCTGATGTTGGTATTGCGATTTGTGATAATATAATAATAAGAGCTGTAAAGACTCCTGTAAAAACCATCGGTCTTGTTTTCATATTAGTTTGTATAATCCTTTCTTCTTATGCTGACTTCCCCTGAGGAAAGTGTTTCTTGGGATTTATCTTCATATTCTACAACTAACCTTGCCTTGTGATCTATATCAATAGCAAGGGCTGGGGTTTTTTCTTTCCCCTTTATAACAAGAATATCTTTACCTATTAAGAAAGATCTTTCCCGGTACTTTTGAATATAGCTTTTATTATCAAATGAATTCATACATACTGCCATCTTATTTAATATCTCTGCAAGTAAAAGTGATCTAATAGGGGAATCATTAGGCTTTTTGTCAAAGAGGGAGCCTGCAAGGCTACTAATCTCCTTTGGAAATATATTTGTATTTATATTAATACCAATTCCCAGGACAGCATATTCCAGACAGCCATTTTCCAGATCAATAGCGGCTTCTGTTAAGATACCACATACTTTCTTTTTATTTATAAAGATATCATTAACCCATTTGATTTTAGCTTCAACAGGAGCAACCTTCTCCATAGCTTCGGCTACGATAACAGCTGCAGTGCTTGTAATAAGAAGTGAATCTTCAAGGTTTAACTTTGGTCTTAATATTATTGAAAAATATATGCCTGTTTCCTGGGGAGAGTAGAAAGTTCTGCCCATTCGTCCTCGGCCTTTGCTTTGTTCACTGGCAATTATTACTTTACCTTCCTTGGCGCCTTGACTTGCCATATCTTTAGCAATGGTATTGGTTGAGTCAACTCTTTGTCTAACATCCAGGTCAAAATTAAGAGCATCCCCTTTAAGAAATGGCCTTATGCTTTCTGCTGAAACAATATCATTATCATCCATTAAGCAATATCCCTTATTGCTAATAGCTTTAATATTGTAACCATCATCTTCTAAGGATTTTACTACCTTCCATATGGCGCTTCTAGTAACAAACAGTTCTTTGGCCATCTTAGGACCACTTATGCTTCTTCCTCTGTTTTCTTCTAAAATTCTCAAAACTTCATCCTTTAAGTTCATTGCTCAATCCCTTTTCATATTTTTATATGTTAAAGTCAACATTTAATTATTATAAAAAAAGTATATCATAAGACTGGCTATTGTCAACAGGTTTGAGTGTAAGAGTCGACAATGAGAAAATGATTCAAAAGTAAAAACTGATTTTAATAAGGTATAATTGGTAATAAACTTGACCTAAATCACTTAATCAAGTAATATTAAGCAAATACTAAAATAATAAATTGCCATACTGATTTATTGTAAAGGAGTTAAAAACTTTGGTAACTTTAAAAGATATTGCACAAATCTGCGGAGTTTCAGTAGCTACAGTATCTAATGTGCTAAATAATAAGCCTAAGGTAAGTGAGAAAACTAAGGAAAAGGTGCTTAAGGTAGTGGAGCAGACTGGCTATCAACCTAATTATTTTGCTCAGGGGATGCGTAAGAAAGAAACCAGAACTATTGGAATTATTGTTGAAGACTTATGTGAATTTAGTACACCGCCTATTGTTGAAGCAGTTATGGCATATTATGAAGAGAAAAATTATCATACAATACTACTAAACCTGAGGCTTTATGATAAATGGCAGGATACATGGTATGAAGATGAAGAAAAATTACAAGCAGCCATAAAACCCACATTACAAGAACTACTATCATTTAAGGTAAATGGAATAGTATATGTAGCAGGTCACTGTAGGGAAATTAACTGTTTTCCTGATGACTTTCCCATACCTGCTATTGTGGCATATGCTATATCCAAATCTCCTAAATTCACATCGGTAGTTATAGATGATGAAAAAGGAGGTTATGATGTAACTAGATATCTGATTTCCATGGGTCACAGCAAGATTGGTGTAATAGCTGGTGCTCCAGACAATTTTCATACACAGGAACGTAGTAGAGGATATCAGCAGGCTTTATTTGAAGAAAAAATACTATACGATTCAGAACTAATTAGATACGGGAACTGGAAAAGGGAATCTGGATATCTAGAGACAGAGCAGTTAATAAAAAAAGGCGTTACCGCTATATTTTGTATGAATGATACAATGGCAGCAGGTTGCTACGACTATTTATATGAACATAATATAGAAATAGGCCAAGAGGTATCTGTTATAGGATATGATAATAAAGAGATTTCCAAATACTTAAGGCCAAAGCTTACAACAAATGAAATTCGACTATCAGAAATCGGAAAGAAGTCAGCAGAAAGT
>CAZPWO010000075.1:6914-10720 GCA_964590525.1 uncultured Herbinix sp.
ATTTAAACTATTATCACGAAATATCATCTTTTAATATTGACAGTTTGTGGTTTTATCAATATAATAAAGCTAAGGTTAAACGATTTACCTATGCATTTTAAGAAAAGTAGAAGGTGGGATATTAAATGATTAGAACAGCGGTTACTGAAAATGGAGTCGTAAGGGGAATTGAAGCTGCTGACCCAAGAATTACAGCTTTTAAAGGGATTCCTTTTGCAGCAGCTCCAGTAGGAGAAAACAGGTGGAGAGCTCCCCAACCTTGTCAAGACTGGGAAGGAACATTGGAAGCTTATCGATTTGCAGCAATTTCTGTACAGGATACCCCAGGTTTAGGGGATGATATCTATTGCAGGGAATGGCATGTGGATCCAGACATTGACATGGATGAAGATTGCCTATATCTAAATGTATGGACTAGTGCTAAGACCACTGATGAAAAACAACCAGTATTAGTATGGTTTTTTGGTGGTGGATTTCAATGGGGATACCCTGCTGAGATGGAGTTTGATGGTGAACGAATAGCCAGAAGAGGCATCACTGTTGTTACTGTTAATTATAGAATAAATGTATTTGGATTTTTAGCTCATCCAGATATTACTGCTCAACAGCCAGAAGCCCCAAGTAACTTTGGTCACTTAGACCAACAAGCCGGACTTAGATGGGTAAGAAGAAATATAAAAGCTTTTGGTGGAGATCCAGACAATATAACAATTGCAGGCCAATCAGCTGGTGGAGGAAGCGTTCTAGCACAGATGACTTGTCCAGATAATTACGGTTCATTTCATAAGGCAGTTATACACAGCGCTATGATACATGACCCATACGGAAGTGATAATCTAATTAGTCCTAAGCCACTTACAGAAGCAGAGGATAATGGAGTAACATTCTTTAAGTTTTTACAAGTTGAAACATTAGAAGAAGCCAGAAAGTTAGATCCTTTATTTGTTTTAAATAAATACAATGAGTATGCAAAAAGCAATAGGCGAATGGCAACAGTAATTGATAATAAGTTTTGTTTTGGCAATGCACTTTCACTTTATATGAATAATAAGCATGCTAGGGTTCCAGTAATGTCAGGAAACACAGCAGATGAATTTTTAAATCATATTAATGCAGAGTCAGACCAAGAATTCAAAGAAAAGGTAAATAATATACTGGGCAAGGATGCAAAAGAGTTCTTAGAGCTTGATGAAGCTTGGAAGAAAGATGGTAATAAATATGCTTCTGTTAATGGTATTGAATGTACTATAAAGAGCATTTTCCAAGAAAATAATGATTATGGAAACAGTAAAAATTATTATTATCGTTTTGATTCTGATATTCCAGGATGGGATAATCCAGGCACTTTCCACTCAGTTGACCTATGGTTTTTCTTTGAAACCCTAGCAAAATCATGGAGGCCATTTACAGGTAAGCACTATGACCTGGCACGACATATGTGTAATTATTATTGCAATTTCATGAAAACTGGTGATCCTAATGGATTAGATGCTAATGGTGAGGAAATGCCTCATTGGGATACTTACTCTAAGGAAAACCCTAATAGTATGGTATTCTCCAGCGATGGTTCATATATAGAAAAAGAAGATAGTAGATATAATAAAATCCTAATTAATAAAATTAAGGAAGATTTGAAGTAATAACTTTAATAAGACCATCAAACAATATAATAACAACAAGTTTACATTCATAATCCATACATAATACTTGTAGTATTGACCTGAATATAAGACATAAGTATATAACATAAATATAAAACTATTAATTATGCTATAAAAATGTTTATTATGAAAGGGGAAAGCGATTTTGAAGGTAACTAAAAATATATCATTAAAAAGATTAGCACTTGTCATGTTTATTATATCAATAGTATTAGTAACTGTATCTTGTACTGCTAAAGAGGAGAAGGACCAGGTAGAGGAGGTAGACTTGGAAACTAAAAAGGATAATGTAGAAGTGGATTCAGAGGAAGAGCCAACGAAGCTTACGAGAATCACTGTAGACCCTAATGGTTTAGATTCTGAAGGAAGAATAGTTGCATACTTTGCTTCACCATTAATTGATGAGGAAGTAGATGAAGTGTGGGATGTAGGAGAAGAGGTTACTCCCCAGTTTGTTTCTGGAGATATTGATACTTCAGCAACTTTTAAGATTGTATGGGATGATAACTCCTTATATGTTTTGGCTAAGGTTTTGGATTCTGAGTTATCAGTAGCATCAGACACCCCATATATGCAGGATTCTATTGAAATATTTTTAGATGAACATAATGATAAGACACTTGATTATGGGCAAGATGATTTGCATTTAAGAGTTAATTATGAAAACCTTAGAACTGCAGATTCAGGAAGCTTAGATGGTTTTTATACAAATGCAAGTAAGGACCATAATGGGTATACAATTGCCTTAAGGGTACCTTTGCAAAACAAGCACTCTAATGGAGATGTACTAGGGCTGGAATTACAGGTAAATGATGCAAAAGGCACTAATAGATCAGGTACACTTAACGTGTTTGACTCTACAGATAGTGCTTGGAGTGATACCTCCAAATTTGGAGAAGTTATATTGACAGGAAAGGCTGATGATAGGGAAAGTGGGATAAACCCATATGACCTCCTTAGTCTAATTGATAACAGTAGAAATATGGACTTGTCAATGTATAAAAACGCAGAAGTATTAGATGATGCCATAAGCCAGATAGAAGAAGTTCTTAAGAAGGATGGTATTAGTCAAGAAGAAATAGATGAGCAATATGATTATTTAAATAATGCAATAGATAAGTTAGACTTATCAGATGAAGCAGCTAATGAAAAAAACTTTCAGGTGCTTCCAAGTGAATATAGGTCTTTAAATGAAGAGCAGGGGTCAATTGAAACTCTTGAATATACTACAGATAACTTATCTGATGGTAAAGATAATAAAAAGCTACATGTATATCTTCCATATGGATATAATGAATCTGATACTAGTATTAAATATAATGTATTATATTTAATGCATGGTGGCGGGGAGAACGAAGACCTTCTATTTGGAGGACCAGGACAAAACAAGGAATTAAAGAAGATTATAGATAACATGATAGCTAAAGGTGAAATTGAACCGCTTATTGTTGTAACACCAACATTTAATAGAGGTAAAAATGATGCCACCCTCTTTTACGATGAATTGATGAAGGATGTTATCCCTCTTGTGGAAACAAAATATAATACTTTTGTTGATTCTGCAGATTTAGATGATTTAAAAGCAACAAGGCAACATAGGGCTTTTGGCGGATTTTCTATGGGTTCAGTAGCGACTTGGAGCACTTATATTAATTGTATAGATTATATCAAATATTATATTCCTTTATGTGGTGATGCTTGGGTATTAGGTCAAACGGCTGGAGAAAGCAAAGCAGCAGCCACAGCAGAATATCTGGCAAATGTAGCAAAAGAGGCCGGTTATTCACCATTAGATTATTATTTGTTCTGCGCTACAGGTAAACTAGATATTGCCTATCCTAATATGCTACCTCAAATGGAAGCATTGAAAAAGCTAGATGATACATTTATATATTCATCAGACACTGAAAAAGGTAACTTTTATTTTATGGTCAGTGAAGATGGTTCACATGCCTGGAACTGGGTTAACCAGTATATTTATAATATATTACCAGATTTGTTTTAACAACTAGAAGACGATAAACATAATTATTACAGGAGGAACAAAACAATGAAGAAACAAGCTTTCAATCCATATCTACCCTCATGGGAGTATATACCTGATGGAGAACCTTATGTTTTTGGAGATAGGGTTTATGTATATGG
>CAZPWO010000076.1:0-10685 GCA_964590525.1 uncultured Herbinix sp.
CACTTGAAGCAAAACTATTTTTTCAATTAATTGATATGCGTTACACCAAAAGATCAACTATTTTTACCAGTAACCTAACATTTGATAAATGGACAAATGTATTGGGACAAGATGAAATGATAACCAAGGCTATCTTAGATAGAATATTACACCATTCTTATCTCTTCAATATATCTGGGCCATCATATCGAATTAAAGATAAACTAGATTTGAATGAAAGTGAGGAATCTTAACTGCACACAATTGGGGAATCTTATATTGACATTTATACTTCAAACCATTGCTAGTTAAAAACATATTATTGCTTAGAACATAATAAGGTTACCCATTTAAATAATAATAGTGTGTACATCTAAGTGACGCTGAGTATTAAATTATTATATAAGTTGACTTAATTATGTACTTGAATGAGATGTGGACGATCTAATAACTAGATTTTGGTCAAGTTCATATTTCTTTTTTAAAACCCGGTTGTTTTCAATGTAATCTATTAGAGTTTTAGCTCCTAACTGACCTAACTCGTAACTTGGTTGTCTTACTGTTGTTAAGGATGGATTACTAATACTAGCAAAAGTTATGTCATCAAAACCAACTACTGACATGTCCTCTGGTATTCTTATATTTTTTTCATCTAATGCTTTCAAAACGCCGAATGCTATCATGTCATTAGCACAAAAAATAGCATCATAATTTAGATTATCTGTATTTATTATTGAATTATATCCATACTCATATGTAAAAGAACCTTCTTGAATATCTACTTTGATATCTTTATTTGAATTTTTAATTGTATCGATAAATCCAGTTCTACGATTTACATTTGTAATATTTTTGGGTGATCCTCCGATATATAGAACTTTATTATGTCCTAACTCTATAAGGTAATCAGCTACCAGAGACGCTCCATAGTAGTTATCAGTTGATATTTCACTAATAACCGAATTGTAATAAACAGGTCTGTCTATAGAAACAATCGGTACATTTAATTTTAAACTTTTTTCTACCTGTTCATTTCTTTCATGTGCACCAATAATTAGTATTCCATCAACGCGTCGTTCTAAGTGTGAAAATAGGTAGTTCTTTTCTTTTTCGAAACTATCGTCTGTGTTACTGAAGAATAGTGTATATCCATTTTTATATGCGATATCTTCAGCTCCTCTTGAGATCTCAGTAAAGAATGGATTCCTTACATCAGGGATAATTAACCCTAATGAATGAGATCGATTCGTCTTCATTGACCGTGCTAAACCGTTTGGAATATAGTTATTTTCTTCTAATACAGCCTCTATTCTTTTTATAGTTGCATCACCTATATCTGATGTTTTTCCATTTACAACTTTTGAAACAGTAGCAATTGAAACGCCACAAATTTCAGCTATGTCTTTTAACTTCATTTTAATACCTTCTTTCTATTTATTATCAATTAGTTTCATTTTTTTAATAATTGAATATATATAATTTAAAAAAACTTGCGTAGATTTTAGTACTATGTTATACTTTCAGTGCAAATCACTTAAACGTTTACTTAAACTGATTAATAATTAAATTCACTTTATTATTAACATTATAGCATAAAGAAAAGTAATTACGATTAGCGAGAAAATCAGCAGATAATTTGCACGAAAAATTTTTACCGCCATCTGGTAGCGCTATCAGATGTAATAGTAAGGGGAAAGATATGAAGGATTTTATTAGAAAATTAAAATATAAAAAAATAGGTATAGTTCCATTGCCTATATACCTGACGTTAGCTATATTTTACTTAATGCTAACAAAGATGAATGCGATTACTAATGATCTTCTCGGGGCTCTAGGAATCTTGATTGTATATTCCTATTTACTTGAAGCTATTGGTAAGAAAATACCGGTTCTTAAAGATTTGGGTGGAAAAGTATTACTAGTTACGTTCTTCCCAGCCTATATGGTTTATAAAGGATGGCTTCCAGATCAATCAATATTAATTATTACGGATTTTATGAATAATAATAACTTCTTGACTTTCTTTATAAGTTTTATAGTTGTCGGTAGTATTGCAAGTATGAATAGGGATGTATTGATAAAAGCAACTTCTAGAATAATAGTTATCTTATTAATCTCAAACATTGGTGCAATCTCTATAGGTTTACTAACTGCTTACTTATTAGGGTTAGATTTGTTCTATGCTTATTTCTTTATCGTAGTACCAGTTATGGCTGGTGGTGTAGGAGAAGGTGCTCTTCCTCTTTCAATAAGTTATGCGGCATTGTTGGGGTTAACTCAACCTGAGGCTTTTGGGAAAATTATTCCCTGTGTATTTATTGGAGGTCTTATAGCAGTTGTGTATTCAAGTTTCTTGAATAAGATTGGAGAAAATAATCCAAGCTTAACTGGTAATGGTGTGTTAGTGGATGGAGAAAAATTAGAGCAACTAAAGAGTAAGAATGATTCTACAATTGATTTAAATAAAGCTATAGTTGCAGGAGTATTTGCAGTGACAGTTTATTTTATGTCCTTATTTTTACACGAAATTGTTGGTCTTCCGGCTCCAATCTTATTGCTGATTGTTGTAATGGCTCTTAAAGTTGTTGGGTTTATTGGTGATGAACTACTTGAAGGTGGTGTTGGCCTATACGAATTTACAGTTACAGCAATATCTCCATTACTATTATTTGGGGTAGGAGTTGCGATGACTCCATGGGAAGACATAATCTCAGTGGTTACAAACTATAGATTATTAATTGTTCTATTTGTGACTGTAACTTCTGTAGTCACTATAAGTTTCTTTGCAGCAAAGAAATCAAAATTATATCCAGTAGATACGGCAATAGTAATATCCTGTTGTAGTGGTCAAGGAGGAACTGGAGCCTTAGCTATTCTATCAGCAGGAAACCGAATGATATTGATGCCTTTTGCTCAAGTTGCGGTTCGATTGGGTGGAGCAATAACTGTGACAACAGCATTAACATTATTAAGGTTTTTAGTATAAAGGGAGTGATAATAATATGAAAAAAATAGCAGTAGTTGGAAGTATTAATATGGACTTGGTTGTAGAATCATCAGTAATTCCAAAAATGGGTGAGACAATCATTGGAGATAATTTTTTCTCAGGTCCTGGTGGTAAAGGAGCTAATCAGGCTGTAGCTATAGCTAGGTTAGGTGGAGATGTAACATTTTTTGGGTCTGTAGGAAATGATTACTTTGGAAAAGAACTTGAACAGTATTTAGCAGCAGAAAATGTAAAAAATGTAATTAGGACAGATGATAATCTAAGTACAGGAGTCGCATTAATAAATTTATTTGAAAATGACAATAATATTATAGTAATACCTGGATCGAATGGATACTATAGTTTATCCTACAAGGATGAACTATTAAATAAATTAAGGGAGTTTGATATAGTACTCTTCCAACTGGAGATTAGTGAGAACTTAGTCTTCGAACTAATTGAAGAACTTAGTAAGGAAGAAATTACAATCATCTTAAATCCTGCACCTGCTATTAAAATACCTACTGAAATAATTGATAAGATCGATTATCTAACTCCTAATGAGCATGAGTGTCAAATAGTGTTTGATAGTAAAGAAAATATTGAAGCTATAGTTAGTAAGTATCCTGAGAAGTTAATTGTGACATATGGTGAAAAAGGAGCATTCTATAGTGTAGATGAAAAGTTATTGAATATTAAGTCGATGAAGATTGATAATGTTGTAGATACTACTGGAGCTGGTGATACTTTCTCAGGTGCGTTCTCATTCTCTTTATCTGTAGATATGAATCTGGAGAAAGCTATTGAATTTTCTAACGTAGCTGCGGGTCTTTCGATAACAAAAAAAGGAGCGCAAAGTGGTATGCCTAGTTATGAAGAAGTAATAAAAGGTATACAAGATTACAAGCAACAAGGAGATCATTTATGAAACAAAAATTAGAATTTATAAAGAGAAACTGGATATTATATGCATTAATGGTTCCAGTTGTTGTCTATTTTATAATTTTTAGAATTTTACCACTTATTGGAATGAAACTTGCATTTGAAGACTATAGGATAGTTGGTGATAATGTTTTTGTCGGACTTACACATTTTAAAACGTTGTTCAGTTCTCCTGTATTCTTAAATGTATTAAAAAATACAGTAATCATAAGTACTATGAAAATATTATTCTTTTTTCCAGTTCCGATAATTATTTCATTTCTAGTAAATAGTCTAACGTATCAGAAATTACGTAAATCTATCCAATCAATAATATATTTACCTCATTTCCTATCATGGGTAGTTATTGCCGGTATATGGATTAGTTTACTTAATCCAGAAACTGGCGGAGTAAATCAAATTCTGAATTTCTTCAGATTACCATCAATGGATTTTATGACTGACAAGGGAACAATAAGATGGGTTCTAGTATTTTCAGAAATGTGGAGAAGTGCTGGTTGGGATTCAATAATTTACTTAGCAGCTATTCTTAAGATAAATCCTGCATTATATGAATCAGCAAGGATTGAAGGAGCATCTAAGATTCAACAAAGTAGATTTATTACATTACCTGCACTAAAAACGACCATAATTACTGTATTTATACTAAATTTAGGATTCTTTATGAATGCAGGATTTGATCAGGTGTTTAATTTTATGAACGATTCTGTAATAAGTGTCATCGATATTCTAGATACATATGTAAACAGAATTGGATTGCAATTAGGGCAGTATTCTATTGCGACCGCTGCCAGCTTATTTAAAGGTGTTATAGGAATGATTTTAATAACATCTACGCATTTTATATCTAAAAAGATATCAGGAAAAGGAGTATGGTGATGAAAAAATTCTTTAAAAAACCAACAGATTTTATTCCTGCAACTATTTTAATATTAATAGCTTTATCAATGATATTACCAATATTAAACATTTTAGCAAAATCTTTAACTAGTCCAGAGTACATGTCAGAAATGACAGGATTAAGTATTATACCAAAAGGCTTTACTTTAATGAACTATAAAATTTTATTTTCAAATCCGAATATAACACAAAGCGTTATTGTATCAATAGGATTAACGGTAGTTGGTACATCAATTAGTTTAATATTTACTGCAGTTGCTGCATATGTATTAACTAGACCTAATTTTGTAGGTAAAAATTTCTTTATGGTGTTCTTAATTATTATGATGGTCTTCGAACCGGGATTGATACAAGAATATTTTGTAGTAAGAGACCTTGGTTTACTAGATACATTTTTATCAATAATTCTATATAAAACAATTGATGTTTATTACTTAATAATTCTTATGAGATTTTTTGAAGAAATACCACATTCAATTATAGAGTCAGCTGAGATTGATGGGGCAAGCCATATAAAAATCTTTACAAAAATTGTATTACCTCTGTCTAAATCTGCAATGGCGACTATGGGATTGTTTTATGGAGTATTTAGATGGAATGAATATTTTAGAGCTTCTATATACTTAACGAGTCCAAGTAAGTGGCCGTTACAAGTTCTGATGAGACAGTTTGTAGTCTTAGGTGATACATCATCAATGTTAAACGCTTCAGGTGCACTACCTGCCGAGATATTAAAAACCGTGAATTTTGAATCTCTAAAATCAAGTACTATAATGATATCAATTATTCCATTGCTATTATTGTATCCTATTATCCTAAAACACTTTACCAAAGGAACGATGGACGGAGGTGTTAAAGAATAGAAAATGTTACAAAAAAGTAAATATGTTATGTGATCAGTTTCTAATGAAAAGATCGAATTATTATGTTTAGAA
Source organism: uncultured Herbinix sp. (assembly GCA_964590525.1). Taxonomy (GTDB): domain Bacteria; phylum Bacillota; class Clostridia; order Lachnospirales; family Lachnospiraceae; genus Mobilitalea. The sequence goes on from CAZPWO010000076.1 coordinate 5,743, forward strand.
AGCATTTATATTATTAGTTTATATTAACCCAAATACAGAAGGAGAAATTAAATGAAAAATAGAAATATAAAATTTACATTATTGATTTTAGCACTATCGATGGTACTTGTTGCCTGTGGAAAAGGTAAGGATGACAATGAACAATCAGGAAGTAATCTAATAAAGATTGCATATAAGGACGAAAATGCATCGAACCCAAATAGTAAGAAATTCTTTGACGAGTTAAGTCGTTTAATGAAAGAAACTGAAGGAGTAGACGTTGAGTTTGAAGTAGTAGATTTACCTGGAGAGGGTTATGCGGAAAAATTAAATCTGCAAATCACTAGTGGTGTAATTCCAGATATAATCTACTTCCAAGGAGCGGATGCTATGGCAGCCGAACAAGGTATTTTAGAAGATTTAAATCCATATGTAAAAGAATCAAAATACATAAAAGATATTATTGAACCGCATAATGAAAAAAGAATGGAAAACTATCCATATCTAATGTGGATTAAACCAACTACAGCACCGGTTCCTGTAATTAAAAAAGAAATCCTGGAAAGTACATCTGTAGGTACAGAAATTTTGGAGAATCCAACTGTAGAGAATTATACAAAACTTTTCCAAGAAGTTATTGGACAAAAAGACAATAAAGGTCAAGAAGTTAAGTATGCTATTACTACATCAGGTAATACTAGGGAGCTAGATAGTATTTTTGATATGGCATTTGGAAACACACAAACATGGCAAAAAGAAGGTGACAGCTATGTATTCAAACGTGTCACTGCAAATGAAAAAGAAAAGATTGAGTTTTATAAATCATTGTATGATGCGAAACTTTTAGATAATCAGTTTATTACGAAAAAATGGGATACAAAAGAGAATGCTCTATATGACGGAGATTCTGCACTAATATCAGGAACTTCAGGAAAAGTTATTGATCTTTATACAGAAAAAGCAAAAGCACTAAGTGATTCAGATTTAGTTGTTCTACCTCCTGCAAAAGGTAAATCTCAAGGATTTGAAGCAGTAAATTTATCAAAAGAAGATCGTGGATTAGCTATTTATAGTCAATCTAAAAATAAAGATTTAGCATTTAAGGTACTAGATTTCTTAGCAGGACCAGAAGGACAGCTGTTAGATAGATTAGGATTCGAAGGTGAACATTATAATATTGTCGATGATAAAATAACTGTAACTGAAGAAGGAAAAGAGTGGTATGCTAAATTCTGGGAACCGAAAGAATTAAAAATAACTAAAGAGTTATCTGCACCATTAATGGGCGACCAAGCTTCAAAATCCATAGATTTAGTTAAAGAATATTATGTAGAAGATAACTACTTTATTATTCCGGATGAACTAGTAGCTAAATGGGATGCGGCTGAAAATGTTTATAAAGAGTCTATAGTAGATATGATAACTGGTAAGAGATCAATTGATGATTTTGATAAGTTTGTTGAAGAATGGAAGCAATCTGGAGGTCAAGAAGTTACAGATTATGCGAATGAAAAACTAAAATAGGAGTGAGTTTATTGAATAATTATTTGGATAAGATTTTAGGAGTTATTTATGGTGTTGCATTTGGTGATGCACTAGGAGCAACAATCGAAAAACTTACTCATGATGAAATAAAAAATGAGTATGGATTAGTAAAAGATATTCATAGAGATTGGTATAAGAAAGATTGGAAACCAGAGCTAAGAAATAACCGTATGAGAGGAAATGGAATTGTAACAGATGACACTCTTATGATGATGGCTCTTTTAGAAACATACTTCGATTTAGAGAGACATTTGGATGCATATGATATGGGAAGTAAGTTTATAGAGAAGATTGTTTATCAACAAAGATACATTCCAGAGTTTGGTCGTAAAGCTGTAATTCAGGATAGATTATTCTATCCTGAACAATACATCTTTCTAAGACATGTACTTGCAAACTGTGAACCTCGAGAAGGTGGCTACGGTAATATGGTTAACTGTGGAGCTGCAATGTATATTGCACCAGTTGGAATAGTTAACGCAGGTAATCCGAAAGGGGCATATGATGAGGCTATAGCTTTTGCAAGCGGTCATCAAGTAAGTTATGGACTTGAGGCAGCCGGTGTTCTTGCGGCTTGTATTGCAGAGGGCTTCAATAAAGGGGCAACTATCGACTCGGTAGTTGAAGTTGCGTTGAAATATGCTAAAGATGGAACTCGGTTAGCAATTGAAAAAATAGTTTCTCTTGCTAAAGAACTAAGTTCTGAGAGAGAATCTAAAGATTATATAGTTCAAAAATTTCATGAATGTCTACTTGAGTTTTCACCAATGGGTGATGATGTTCACAGAAAAAAAGAGAAGCTTGGTATTCCTTCTAACCACTACACACCTTCGAGACTATTTTCCATTGAAGAATTACCAATGGCAATAGGATACTTAGTATTACATGAGGGTGATGCAAAGAATGCAATTCTAGACGGAGTAAACTCAGGAAGAGATACTGACTCCATTGGAGTAATGATTGGAGCTATCTCAGGAGCTCTAGAAGGTAATATATTGGTAAGTGTAGAAGACCAAAAAGTTTTAAAAGAAGTAAATAAAATGGATTTTGAATCGTATGGTAAGCAGATAGAATTGATTGGAAGAAAACTTTTAATGAATGATATTAAGTTGCAAAAAGAAAGATTAAAAATTATGGAAGAGGTAGATAGTTCATGTTAACTGATAAACAAGTTGTAGATAAAATGTATGCAGGATTTCTTGGTATGTGTGCAGGTATTAGATTAGGAGCACCGGTGGAGCCAACATGTTGGACTTTTGAAAATATTAAAGAAGTGTATGGAACTATTGATTCTTATACAAAAGAGTACAAGAACTTTGCAGCTGATGATGATTCAAACGGACCAGTATATTTCTTGAGAGCTTTAATTGATTATGCAAATAATAGAGAGCTTGAGGCTAATGACGTAGGTAAAGCATGGTTGGATTTTGCCCGTGAAGGTATTGGAATGTTCTGGTGGGGTGGAGATCAAGTAAGTACTGAACATACAGCATACTTAAACCTAAGAAGAGGAATGACGGCACCACAATCAGGGTCTATTGAAGCTAATGGCGAAATAATGGCAGAGCAAATAGGCGGTCAAATATTTATTGATACATGGGGTTTACTATTTCCAGGTGATGAAGAGAAAGCGGCAGATTATGCTGAAAAAGCGGCAAGTGTTTCACATGATAAGAATGGACTATATGGTGCTAGATTTATGGCAGCTTGTATAGCTGCAGCTTTTGATTCTAAATCAATAATGGAAATTATTGAGAGAGGACAATCAATGATTCCTTCTGATAGCTTATACAACAAGTTAATTAATGATGTTGTACAGTTTTATGAACAACATCCTGAAAACTATGAACTGTGTCGTCAATATCTTGAAGATAACTGGGGATATGATAAATACACTGGTGTCTGTCATATAATTCCTAATGCGGGTGTTTGTGTATTATCATTATTATATGGAGAAGGCAATTTAGATCGTACCATTGAGATAGCAACTATGTGTGCTTGGGACACTGATTGTAACGCCGGTAATGTCGGAACTATTATTGGAGTTTATGAAGGTTTAGAAGGTGTTTCTCCTAAGTACCGTAATCCGATAAATGATAATATCATTTTATCTGGAGTAGTTGGCAGCTGGAATACAATGGATATTCCAAACTTTATTTCTGAACTTGCTTATTGGAGTTATAAAGTTAATAATAAAGAAATACCGGAATTTATTAATAGCGATAAAAAAATAGGTAAGATTGACTTTGATTTCGAATTCCCAGGTGCGACACACGGTTTTAGAACAGATAATATTTTTAAAACTGAATTATCTGCAAAAGATAACTTTGGTAACGATAGTAATGGGTCACTAGCAATCTTATTAGATAGATTATTCGACGAGGATGAAAGTCATGTATTCTATAAACCTTTCTATAGAAGAGACGATTTTAGCGATGAAAGATATAAGCCAACATTTGCACCTCAAGTATATAGTGGACAAACACTTAGTCTAAGTGTTTATCTTGAAAAATGGATGGGAGAATCTTTATTTGTTGAACCATATATACAGATAACAGATTCAAAAGAAAGACTATATGGAAAGAAAACTGAAGTTGTTGATGGTTGCTGGACAGATATAACTTATGATGTTCCAGATACAAAGGGTAGTTTTGTAGATGAAATAGGAATTAGAGTTACAACTAACTCTGTATTAAATAACAGAATGTTTGGAAGGTTGTTTATAGACAATTTTAAAACTAGTGGTAAGAGTAATTACACAATTGATTTTAATAAACAAGCTGTTGAGTTCTTATGTGTTACTCCTTTTGCTCACAACTTGGGTGAGTGGTCATTAGATGGGTCAGAAATGATTGCTAAATCAACGTCTGAAGGTTGTTCTTCATTTACTGGTGATTACTATAATACGGATATTGATATTACAACAGTAATTACACCTGTAACAGGTGAATCACATCTTATTAACTTTAAATCTCAAGGTATTAGACGAGGATACAATGTTGGATTTAATGGAGAAAACAAGGTTCAGTTATTATTAAGTAACTTTGGGGATAAGGTATTAGATTCGGTAGATTATGAATGGGTTCATGGAAAAAAATATAAGTTTAGAGTTGTAGCAAAAGAAAGTTCTATAAAACTATACATAAACAATGATCTTGTCCTTGAAACAGAAGATTCAACATTCACAAGTGGATTATATGGATTTACAAGTTTATCTCAAGGAGAAACAAGAGTTGGTAATTTCAAAGTAATTGAAATATAATTGAAATGTTAAATATCATAAAATTTTGTATCTTGTTTTAATCAGTAACTAAAGTGTGGAGAGATGATTACTCTTCACGCTTTTTTTTTATGGTATAAAATGAAAGTAAGCGTCAAATAATCACCGGCTATTACTTGTCATATTAAAGTGATAAACT
>CAZPWO010000077.1:0-10579 GCA_964590525.1 uncultured Herbinix sp.
TCATAAAAAACCTGCATTTAATCATATTATGGAGACTTTCAATATATTCTATTAGGCTTTTAACAAGATAAGATATTAGCTAACAAGATAATTATACCCCTACATATGCTTTTGGAAAACATGTGTAGGGGTTTTTTATATTAGGAAATAAAATAAATTAAGTAAAAACTTTTAACAAAAAGAGAATAAACAAAAAAACAAGTAATTGATTGTAATTCACGTTTATGTATTTTATAATTAATTTATAACTTTAAAAAAAGAGGGTGGGGAGCAATGAAAAGGCTATTTTCAGCTGGCATAATTTCTAGTATTATCTTATTAGTATTTTTTTTACCTACTACAGCTAAGGGCAGCAATGATATGGATGGGTTTAATGACCCTAATACCAACATCTATGGCAATGGTGAATATGCCATAATTGGCTACAAGGTAGACATGGTAGTTAATGAGGATAATACATATGAGATAGAAGAATATATAGAGGTGAATTTTGTTCAACCAAGACATGGTATTATTAGAATAATACCAATACAAAATCATATTGTACGTTTGGATGGAACCAAGTCACAAACACTTGCCAAAATAAGAGATTTTCAAGTAGATTCAAAGTTTAAAACAGGAACTGATGAATGGGATAAAGTATATAGAATTGGAGACTCCAAGACAAGAATAAGTGGTTATAAAGATTATAAAATAAGCTATAAGTATGATATAGGTAATGATAGTGCAAGGGGATATGATGAATTATACTACAACTTAATTGGGGTCAATTGGGACACTACTATTAGTAATGTCACTTTTTCTATTACAATGCCCAAAGACTTTGATACTTCAAAATTGGGATTCTCCAGTGGACCTTTTGGAGCTACTTATATAGATAATATTTATTATACTGTGGATGATGGCAGAGTGATTACTGGTAGATATGACGGGGTATTAAGACCTTTTGAAGGCTTAAATGTTAGATTAGAACTTCCTGAGGGTTATTTTATTGAAAGGGAACCATTTACTAGAGAAGTGAAGCTTATGATAGGATCATCAGTAATCCTTCTTATTGTTACTTTATCCACCTATATCTTTTTTAAGGAAGATAAAATTATTAAAACAGTTGAGTTCTATCCTCCCCTAGAATATAATAGTGCAGAAATTGGATTTATTTATAGGGGCAAGGCAAATAAAAAAGATGTTATCTCCCTGCTTATATATTTGGCAAACAAAAGATATATATTAATTGAAGAATCAAGCAATGGCTTTAAAATTATAAAAGTTAAAGACTATGATGGGAAAAATGAAAATGAAAGAATATTCTTAGATGGCCTATTTAAAAAAGGGGAAAATGAGGTTTCATCTTCACAGTTAAGGGATAACTTTTATAATACAACAAATACCATTGTAAAAAAACTAAATAAAAGTGAAATGAAATATAAAATAATTGACAATAAGTCACGAGTGATGGATGTTTTACTAAACATCCTAATTGTCCTTACATTCTTGATAATTGTTATTACTCCGTTGTTTGGGTATGGGAGAGCAGACTTAATGGTTGGAATTATTGTTTTGACTGCTGCTGCCTTATTTATTCCTTTAAAGACATTAAAACATGGAAACAATGACATATTTCTGAAGATATTCATAGTTATCGTTGCCATATTGTTTGGAGGACTAGGTTTTTTATTTATGTTGGCGGTTTTAATTTATGAACCAGTGACTTGTATCACATATCTGTTATGCTTTATCTTAATTATAATTACATGTATCTTAAAATCTAAAATAGGTAAAAGATCAGCCTATGGTCAGAAACTAATGGGTGGGATTTTAGGATTCAGAAACTTCTTAGAGATAGCAGAAAAGCAGAGGTTAGAAGCATTAGTTAAGGATAATCCAAGATACTTTTATGATATATTGCCCTATACATATGTATTAGATGTATCTGATGAATGGATTGAAAAGTTTGAAACAATTAATATGCAAGAAGCAGATTGGTATAGGGGACATAAAGATTTTAGTGTAAATAGTTTTTCTAGATCTGTTAACAATACTATGAAAAAAGCTAATAGTGTCATGACACCAAGGTCATCAAGTGGTGGTAGTGGATCGGGAGGAAGTTCAGGTGGAGGATCTTCAGGAGGAGGCTCTGGTGGAGGCGGAGGAAGATCATGGTAGTTGTATCTAATGATTAATTGGATTTACCAAACTAATAAATTTATTAATAACTAATAAGGAGTGATTTTATGTGGTTTTATATTATTATTGGACTAGTTGTTATTATTTTGATTTACTTATTGGCGACTTATAATGGCTTGGTTAAGTTAAGAAATCAGTATAAAGAAGCTTTCTCTACTATGGATGTATACTTGAAGAAAAGGTGGGATTTGATTCCTAATCTTATTGAAACAGTAAAAGCTTATGCAAAACATGAGAAAGATGTCTTGGAAAATGTGGTTAACCTTCGAAATAGTGCATATAAACAGATGTCTCCAGATGACAAGGTGGATATTAACAATAAATTATCTTCAGGAATCTCAAAGATAATTGCTTTAGCTGAGAACTATCCTGAATTAAAGGCAAATACAAACTTTATTAACTTAAGCCAGGAATTATCAAAAGCAGAAGAGGATATTGCTAACTCTAGGAAGTACTATAATGGGGTTGTTAAGCTAATGAATGATAAGATTCATATGTTCCCAAGCAATATTGTAGCTAGCTTATTTGGATTTAAGGAAAAGAAGATGTTTGAAGTAGTAGAAGTTGAAAGAGAGAATATAAAGGTAGAGTTTTAGAAGTATGGATAAAAGCATACTTGTATAAGGAGCTGATAAGAATGTACTACAAAGTTATTTATAAGTCTCCTCTTGGAGATATAGTCCTTGCCAGTAATGAAGATAGTATTATAGGTCTGTGGATTGGCCAGCAAAGATATATTGAACAGACAATGCCAAAAGACATGAAAAAAAAGGATGATATTCCAATACTTAAAGAAACTGTAGCTTGGCTAGACGACTACTTTGCTGGAAAGAGGCCAGCATTATCTAGGCTAGCTATTGCTCCTATGGGAACAGAGTTTAGGCAGGAAGTGTGGAAGATTCTCTTGGAGATTCCCTACGGACACTTAACTACATACGGTAAGATTGGAAATGAAGTGGCTAAACGTATGGGGAAGGAAAGTATGTCTGCTCAGGCAGTAGGGGGCGCAGTTGGACATAATCCTATCTCCATAATAATTCCATGCCACAGGGTTATTGGCAGTGATGGAAGCCTAACTGGTTATGCCAGTGGGATTGATAATAAGATAAAGCTACTAAAACGTGAAGACATTGATATATCAGGATTCAATTGACAAATCATATATTTATGGCTAGTATGAACATATGAGTATCCATTCATACGTTGTAAAATGCTAAATTGATTTATATATGAAAAAAGTCAGGAGGTAGATAAGATGCTTAAGGAATATAGGGTTCATGGTCTTCACTGTAAGAATTGTTCAGATCAGTTAGATGATGATATAAAGTCTTTGCCTAATAGTGAGGGAATTCATTACAATAAGGAAGAAGGAATTCTTAGTTTTACTGATGAAGATGACTTAGAAGATGTGAAAATATTGGTAAGGGCCAATGGGGGAATTCTTCTAGAAGGAGATAAGAAAAGCCAACATAAAGATAAAAGACATTATGAACAAGAAGATAACCATAGTCATAGCCATGTAAGTACAGGAGATGAGTCATCTCGCAACATTGGCATTGCATTTTTCCTTAATCTTTTCTTTTCTATTGCAGAATTTATATTTGGAAGCTTATTTAATAGTTTTGCCATTATGTCAGATGCTGTACATGACCTTGGAGATGCATTCTCAATTGGGGTGTCGTGGATATTGCAGAAGGTATCAACTAAAGAGCCAGACTATAAATACGCAGACGGATATGGTAGGTTTTCATTACTTGGCTCATTATTCACTGGTTTAGTTTTAATTGGGGGTTCAATAACGATGGTTATCTTAAGTATTCCCCGTATGTTTAGTCCAGAGCCAGTTAATTATAAGGGTATGTTTTGGTTAGCTATTGCAGCCATTGCTATTAATGGATATGCAGGATATTTGATGTATAAAGGAGCCAGCAAAAACGAAAGAATGTTATCATTTCATATGTTAGAAGATATATTAGGTTGGGTGGCTGTACTAGTAGTATCATTTGTCTTGCGTTTTGTAGATTGGTATATTCTAGATCCTATCTTATCTTTTCTAATTGCTTCTTTTATATTATATAAGACTATACCTGAGTTTATCAGTTCAGCTAAGGTGTTTATGAATGTAGCTCCCCATAATGTGGATATGGCTGAATTAAAAGAGAAAATATTAGACCTTAATCATGTCCATGGCATCTCTAATCTTCATACACATTCAATAGATGGTGTCAGCAATGTCTTTTCAGCTACTTTATTCGTTAATACTAAAGATGGAGAAAAAATAGAAGACATAAAAGAACAAACAAGATTACTTTTAATAAATTATAATATAGTTAATACTACAATAGAAGTTGTTCCAGATATTAAAAGAATTGTTACTTATAGAAAAACATAAGAGATGTATAATAAATGTATAATAAAAGTCCGGCCCCTTTTGTTAGAACTTAATCTAAGCAAGAGGGGCCAGGTTTTATTATAATATATATTGATTTAAATATAAACTTTATAGGAAAAATGGGTCATCCATTGGGTCAATGAATTTCTTTGGATCATAATCAGTCTTGATTTCTTCCTGATTAGGAATCTTAGAGATATCTATTGAAGGAACATCTAGCTCTGGATGTGCGTTATTAGCAGCATAGTTTCCTTCATGGGAATCTCTTGCAGGAAGATTAAGGTCTACATCTTTAATATCAATCTGCAGTGCTTCAGCTACGCCCTTACCATAGTCTGGGTCTGCCTGGTAGCAGTTATTAATATGTCTATGCTTAATCTGTAAGGTGGAATCACCCATATTTCTTGCAGTGTTTGCATATAAGACCCTTTGTTGATCTTTAGTCATTGCTCGGTAGAGCATTCCAGCTTGCGTATAGTAATCATCATCATCTTCTCTGAAATCATATCTATATACATCGCCGCCTTTTTCAACTGGTTCTTTTAAGCTAATATCATCTTTCCAGTTTCCATAGCTATTTGGCTCATAATGGTTTTGGGAACCTAGGTTACCATCAACTCTCATAGCACCATCACGGTGGAAGGAGTGAGGATTCTCAACACCTTTAGGTGAGTTAACAGGAATCTGATGATGGTTTACACCTAAACGGTAACGCTGAGCATCACCATAGGAGAAAAGCCTTCCTTGTAACATTCTATCTGGTGAATGACCAATTCCTGGTACCACGTTAGAAGGATTGAATGCAGCCTGTTCAACATCTGAGAAATAGTTTTCAGGATTTTTGTTTAATTCAAAGATTCCTACTGGTATTAATGGGAAATCTTTCTTATACCATACTTTAGTTAAGTCAAATGGATTATAAGGCATATTTTCTGCTTCTTCTTGGGTCATTACTTGTATATACATCTTCCATTGTGGGTACTGCTTTTGTTCGATTGCATTATATAAATCCCTTTGATGACTTTCACGGTCATCTGCAACAACCTTTGCAGACTCTTGGTCGGTTAAGTTTTGAATACCTTGCTGGGATCTAAAGTGGAATTTCACCCAAACTCTTTCGTTATCGGCATTAATCATTGAATAAGCATGGCTTGAAAACCCGTGCATATGCCTGTAAGAGGAAGGAATACCTCTATCACTCATGGTGATTGTAAGCTGATGCATTGCCTCTGGTAGGGAGGTCCAAAAATCCCAGTTAGTATTAGGACTTCTCATATTAGTTCTAGGATCTCTCTTAATTGCGTGATTCAAGTCTATAAACTTCATAGGATCACGGAAGAAGAAGACTGGTGTGTTATTGCCAACCAAGTCCCAGTTGCCTTCCTCAGTATAGAATTTTAAGGCAAAACCTCTAATATCTCTTTCTGCATCTGCAGCCCCTCTTTCACCTGCAACAGTTGAAAAACGAGCAAACATCTCAGTTTCTTTACCAATCTCAGAGAAGATATTGGCCTTAGTATATTTAGTAATATCATGGGTAACCTTGAATCTACCAAATGCACCTGACCCCTTAGCATGCATCCTTCTTTCAGGAATTACTTCCCTATCAAAATGGGCCATCTTCTCCATAAACCAAACATCCTGCATTACTACAGGGCCTCTTTGTCCAGCAGTCATTGTGTCTTGGTTACTGGCAACAGGAGCACCAGCTGCTGTTTTAAGTACATCTACATCACCTTTTGTATCATTTTTACTTGGAAGATGTTCACCTAATTTGTTCTTATCCATAGGGTTTCCTTCATTTACTTTCTTTTCATTCATAAAAAACCTCCTTAAGTATTATTTGTTTTTATTTTTCATAATTTATCCAAATTTAATTTCTTCTAATTGAAAACAGTAATTAATACTGTTATTTATATTTTAACTTAAAATTCTAAAAAGGTCAAATGAAATCTTTTGTAAAATATAATTAGCTTTAAGTGCCTTAAAACAATGTTATATAAAACAATGAGAAAATTCTATTCTTGCACAAATGAAAGATATGTATTAAAATTACAAGGAAAATATAAAGGATATAATCATAGACTTATAATAATGGCTATGTTATGAAAGGGCGGGATATAATATGGAGTATGAAATTAAAGGTGATACCCTACCAGTTGTAATATGTAATCTAGAAGCTGGAGAAACAATGATTACGGAGAAGGGTTCTATGTGTTGGATGAGTCCAAACATGAAGATGGAGACCACAACCAATGGTGGAGTAGGAAAGGCATTTGGAAGAATGTTTTCAGGAGAAGCCTTTTTCCAAAATCGTTACACAGCGAAAGGTGATAAGGGTATGATAGCCTTTGCATCTAGCTTTCCAGGTTCCATTCGTGCATTTGATATTTCTAGTAGTAATGGAATGATAGTTCAGAAGTCGGCATTCCTTGCTTCCCAGGAAACAGTTGAACTTTCAGTTCATTTTAAAAAGAAGTTTGGTACAGGGCTATTTGGTGGTGAGGGCTTTATAATGCAGAAGTTATCAGGCCACGGAACTGCCTTTATAGAGATTGATGGTAGCACTGTTGAATATGAACTTAAAGCAGGGGAGAAGATAATAGTAGATACAGGGTATTTGGCTGCTATGACAGAGACTTGTCACATGGATATTCAGAAAGTACCAGGGGCTAAGAATATGTTCTTTGGTGGTGAGGGCTTATTTAATACTGTAATTACTGGTCCAGGTAAGGTATTACTTCAGACTATGCCACTTAGTAGTGTGGCTTCGGCTATTGGAGGATTTATATCCACTGGTAGTTAAGTATATATACAAAAACCTGGTCCCTCTTGGCTAGTTTTACTTAAGCAAGAGGGACCAGGTTTTTAATAAAGTACATTTATTGGGGAATAAATTCTATAAAAAAAGGTGTCATCTATTAAACCTGTGAATCTCTCTGGAAAATAACCCTAGACACCATTTACTTAACATATAAAGCATTTGTCACCAGTATATCACATAAAAGTGCATAATAACATACTAAATATCTATAAAGATTGCCAAAAATAAGATGCAGATATAGTGCTTAATTCACAATAAAGGTGAAAATCACCATACATATGTAATATATCTATAAAAATGATATGGAATTGTAATATATATGACTTTTAGAAAATCCTTAATAAGCATTATTATATTGAATACTGACAAAATCAGTGCTAAAATTAGATTATATAAAATCCATATTTATATAGGTAAAACACTAGGGGATAAGAGGAGTAAAATAATATGTCTAAATTAAAAAGATTAATAACAAGTGTATTATTTCTTATAATAATTACTTCCTGCAGTGGTCCAGGGGAGGAAACATTTGCAGACCAAGAGCCTGTTACCAGTGACCCGTCAATAGAACAAGAAAGTCCAGTAGATGAAGGAGGCTCTGATTCAGAGCTTATAGATGAAAAAACAAATGAATCCCCAGAAGAAAAGGAAGACTCAGAAGAAGACATAACTGGGGAAGAGAGACCTGTAGACATTCCTAAAGAATTCCTAGATGATACTGAGGAGACAGATAAAGCGGAACAAGAAGAAATAGAAGAAATAGAATACAATCATGTAGATTATTTTAAGTATGCAAGAGGGGCTGTTAATGTAAGACATGGACCAAGTACAGTGTATGATATAATAGGCAAACTTAGCAAAGGCCAGAAGGTAAATAGAATTGGTACAACCCATAATGGTTGGGCAGTAATAGACTATAATGGAAGTGATGGATTTGTATCTGCAAGTTATCTATTAGATAGCAAGGAGGCAAAGCCAACAGCAAGGCCAACAGCAAAACCAACACAAGAACCTACTGCAAAGCCAACAAAAAAGCCAGAAGCTGAAGAAACACAAAACTTCACAATAGACGAATATGCTGCTGAAGTTTTACGCTTAGTAAATATTGAACGTTCAAAAGAAGGACTATCAGAATTAACAACAAATGAGTCTCTAAGAAATGCGGCAAATATTCGAGCTATTGAAATCAAAAAGTTATTTTCTCACGATAGACCAGATGGAACTTCATGTTTTACAGTATTAGATGAAGTTGGAATCTCATATAGAGCTGCTGGAGAAAATATAGCCTATGGACAGGAAAGTCCAGAAGAAGTAGTAGATGGCTGGATGAATTCAGAAGGTCATAGGGCTAATATATTAGAAGAGATGTTTGGGAAAATGGGAGTGGGCATACATATAGACCAAGATGGCCACATAGGATGGGCGCAACTATTTATGGATTAATATAAAAAGTTGAGAGGAGTATCAGATAATCAGTATGAAAACAGGAATGGTATTAGAAGGCGGAGCAATGCGTGGAATGTACACAGCAGCCCTGCTAGATGTAATGATGGAACATGACATTAAAGTAGATGGTGTAGTAGGAGTTTCGGCAGGAGCTACATTCGGCATTAATTATAAATCAAGACAAATAGGAAGAACTCTTAGGTATAATCTTAAATACAGTAAAGACCCTAGGTATGTGGGCATTAAATCTCTTATTAAAACAGGAGATTTATATGGTGCTGATTTTTGTTACAATGAATTGCCAACTAATTTAGATCCATTTGATCAAAAAGCATTTAAGGAAAACCTAGTAGAATTCTACGTTGTAGCTACAGATGTGCATACAGGCAAAGCTATCTACCATCTATGTGAACATGGAGACGAGGTGGACACCAAGTGGATACGTGCATCAGCATCAATGCCTATAGTATCTAGACTTGTATCAGTTGATGGATTCGATTTACTTGATGGAGGAATAGCAGACTCTATACCTATTTCTTGGTTTAGAAGTATAGGATATAAGAGAAACATTGTTATTCTCACAAGGCCAGAAGGTTATAGGAAAGACAGAAGCAGGATGTTTCCAGTAAGTAAATTCCTTATGAGAAAGTACCCTAAGATAGTAGAGACAATGGAAGAAAGGCCTGAGCTTTATAATAAGACCATTGAAGAACTTCATAGATTAGAAAAAGAAGGAGATACATTAGTCATTGCCCCTAGTGTAGACCTAGGGATAAAAAGGGCCGAGACAGATCCAGCACAGCTTCAGAGAGTTTATGATATTGGTATAAAAGATGCAAATGATAATCTTGAGGCTATGAAGAGGTTTTTGGACTTGTCCATGCCTACTTTGGAAACTATGGAGAACAAGATGGAGATGGCACTGCAAGTATCACAAGGGAAGAACAACAAGAAGAAACAGCGGAATTAATTATGGAGTTTATAATATCCGTAACTTCTCAATTATATAACACATATTATTACTATAATAATATATAGGGAGAATGCTTATGAATGATTATAGTAAAATCTCGAGGATATCTTATCTTAGTAATGATATAATACATGTGGACAATGCTTTAATTAAGGAAGTTGTTGCAAACACAGGAAGTGAAGGTTATGTATTAATATCTTTCCATGTGGCCAATGATAATAAGAAGACTTACATGGAGGAAGTTAGGCTAAATGTAGGGAGTGATACTCTTATAATCGATGAAAAGGGAAGAAAACTTAATTTGTATGATTTAGAAAAGGGTATGCACATAGATGGTGAATTTTCTTCAGCAATGACAAGAAGTATTCCCCCTCAATCATACACTTATCGAATTGTACTTTTGCAAGAAAAGGGGATACAATGAAGTTATATATTAAACAAAGAGTATTTTCATTTAGAGATAAATACGATATATATGATGCAAATCAAAACACAGTTTATTACGTTGAATCAAAATTATTTAGTTTTTTAGCCAGAATTAATTTATTTAATAATCAGGGGCAAGTAGAATACACTATTAAGCAGAAATTCAAATTCTTTCTGTCAGAGTATGAAATATACAGAGGCAATGAACTATATGCCACAATAAGACAAAAGATGAGCTTTATAAAAGGTAAACTCGACATTGATAGTCGCATAGGAGATTTTTATGTAGAAGGCAATTTCTTGGGATTGGATTATACTATTCAAAAAGATGGTG